>JAFDZM010000019.1 GCA_018266915.1 Bacteroidota bacterium
ATCGAAATGCCGGCTATTCAGGTTGGAAATATGGCTATCTGTTTTTCAAAACCAAAGGATAGTACGAAATTTGATTTTAGCAGATCGGGTTCAAAAACTAGTTTATTAATTGTGAAAGTGCAAAATGCAATGAATATGTATGCTATGACCATAGTGGCAGATTCGTCATACCTAAAAGGAAATTATAATAAGCTGGCAAACAATACCTATCAAAAGATAGATACTAACTTTACCGGAACTGTATTCTTTAATCAGATGGATGGAACTTTTGTAAATGGGTGGATTTATAAAAGCGGGGTTATTACTAGGCAGCTTTCTCCTTCTACAAGTTCAAACAGTCAGGCAATTCAAAGTTTAAATAGTGGTAAATTGCATGTAGATGAAGAGGAGCCTGGGTGTGGTGCGATAGTTTCAGTAACAGTGTATGAAGATTGTTATACTTATCCCAGTGGTTCGTCAATATGTTATATTACAAATGATACAAATGTTGAAGAAGATTGTCCTCCATCAAGCGGCGGTACAGGAGGTACTACAGGTGGAGGTGGCGGAGGAGCATCGCCCTGTACTGTGCCACCTGCAAACTCTTCGGTGCAACCTGTGGTGATCAACTCTTCATCACCTAGAGGATTCACTGTGAATGTAGCTATGCCGCCACCGGGCGGGGGAAGCACAACCACTTGTACGACAACAGTACTTGATACAACAAAAAACCCTTGTGCACAAATAGCTGCCGCAACTGCACGGGCTGCCAATGCAATTATCGAGGCACAAAATCAAACCATATTAAATAATACAACCTCTACCGGCACCGAATATGGCACGAACGAAAATTTAACTAGTCTTACCTCAAACACTTACGAAAATACCCCCGTTACAACTAATGGCGGTACAAGTGCCTGGCAACCTACTTTTACATGGGATAGCACTAATGGCTACACAGTTGGTTTTTCTCATGGTCATCCCGGAGGTACGGGGCCATCTCCCGCAGATGTTTTTACCCTTGTTACCCAGATAGGACATATGCCTTTAAGGGGTGCAGGCACAGTTGCTATACAATATTATGAAAACCACGCTTCTGTGACTACCTTAACCGCTACCGGCACTTATATTGTTGCTGTTAGTAATTGGACAGTAATTCAGAATTTATACAGTAGCTCATATAGCACTCAAACCGAGCAGGATAATTTTAAAGCGGCTTATCAAACTCAAGGAGCAAACTACTTGGCTGATAATCCTAATGCAACTGCAGGTGATGCTGGTGCATATGCACTTATAAAGATGTTTCCAGGTTCTATCAATATCTATTATGCTTCACCTGGTTCAACAACTTATATTCCCATGACTATAAACAATACTATTTTAGTTAAAGTACCGTGTCCGGATATTTAATTTACTCAAAAATTGCACAAAATGAAAAAAATAACTTTTTTAATCATATTCATTCTCTTTAGCTTTATTTGTAGAGCCCAACAGTTAGTTTCCCTTAGTGATGCAGTAAATATTAATCTTCCTGACAAAGCAGAAAAAATAAGTAAGGAACAGGCCCAATCTCATGCTTCCAAGAAATTTAAGTATGATAAAATGATGTTAAATACGATTACTGATCGAAAATCGGATATATATAAGGTCGACGATATACTTATTTCAGTACATGCAGAAAGCAATAATTTTAAAAAAGAGCAATTGTTACATATCAAGAATGGATTAGACGAAATGTCTAAAGGGAGCCCTACCTATACATCGGTTATAAAAAAGGTTAATGGTAACTCAATATTAGTCACAAGCAATATCGTGAACAATATATACCATTATCATTTTTTCTGTTTTGATAATAAGAATTCGAACGTGATAACAGGCATTTTAGAATTTGACAAGGTTGATGCTCCCGAGGCGCGGGCCATTTTAGACCAGCTAATAAATAGCATAGAATTCACCAAATAAGACCTCAGCTTATCTTTCACTGGTTTCAGTTTAAAACTGAAACCAGAATTAATGGTATTATTCCCTTTACAAATCTTCCGACAAGTGTTAATATCTTGAAAATGTTAACATTATATTTTATGTAAACACCAATTCATCATGTAGCGGTAACATTAACTTAAAACAGGACGGGCAACTTTGCGCCAGTTAAAACGCCGGAGAATTTCAAATCATCGTCCCGTTCTTTATTCCGGCTTTTAAGATCAGTTAATAGTTATTGTAAAGAGAGCTTGCTCTCTTTATTTGTTTATACCCTCCACTGCCTTCAAATATTAGAAATCAATTAGAATTGGCTGGTTTCCATGTTCTTAGCGATAATTTCATCGTTATTTCATTTTAGCCGGATAGTTTAGTCATACTAATTAATTTAATGTTTAATGGCTACAATTTCAAGCCCCAAAATTGTAAATCATGAAAAAGCTTACTGAGATCAGTTATTTGTTATTCGCAGTAATAGGAGCAAGTTTCCTTTGGTCGTCGTGCCAAAAAAGCGAAGCACCAGGCAGATCGTCGTCAGCATCATTGACGTCATTGGCTGCCTTTACCAACAACCAGGCACTGGTAATAGCAGCATCAGCTACGGACACCATTTACGCAGTAAACACCTGCCATCACGGCGATAAGGCAGATACCATAGCATTCGGTGCATTACCTGATACGATCGGCAAATATCTTACCGACAATTATTCTGGTTCTACTTTTAAGCATGCCTATAAAATATCTACCAGTTCAGGCACTTTAGAAGGTTATGTGGTGATGATCACTTTTGATAACAACCCTGTCGGGCTATTATTTGATGCCAATGGCGTTTTTGTCCGCGTATTGGAACAACGTGAAAGAGGAGATCTTAATGGCAGAGGCTGGCATGAAGGCGGTTGCTTTGACAACCGTGACGGTCATCACCTTGATACGATTGCTATCACATCCTTGCCGGTAACTATTACTACGTATTTCAGTAGCAATTACCCTAATGATACCTTAAAACATGTATTGTTAAACAGGGATAGCAGCTATGTGGTGGTGAGCGCAGACAATGGCGTATTTGTAACCCAGTTTACCAATGATGGAACATTTATTAAGCGGGTTCAGGTTTATCCTCATGTAGTTACACACACTGCGCTGGCTCAGACCGATTTGCCGGCAAACGTCAGCACTTACCTGACAACTACTTATCCTGCTTATGTATTTGATGCGGCTTATACCGTTAAGCTGAATGGAACCGTAACGGCTTACCTGGTATTTATCGATGCCAATACGACGAAATACCTCGTCCGGTTTGATGCAAGCGGGAACTTTGTAAAAGCGATTACACTGCATTAATAATAAGAATTATTACCTCTCTAAATAACACCGAACCGGTTTCCGAATGGAGCCGGTTTTTTTATGATGTATAATGATTGATAGCTTCGAGGATTATAGTACAAGCTTTCCTGATCTCGTCGTGAGTGATGATTAAAGGCGGTGCAATGCGCATCGAATTACTGCAATGCAGAAACCAATCGACCACTACGCCATTTTCAATGCAACGGTCTATGATTTTTTTATTTAGGTCGAAATTCTCCAGTTCAATAGCCAGCATTAGCCCCTTGCCTCGCACTGCTTTTATAGCGGGGTGTACCAATAATTCCCGAAACAATTTCTCTTTGGCTTCTACCTGTTCAACCAGATTTTCATTCAGTAAAACCTCCAGGGCAGCCAAACCTGCAGCACAACAAACCGGGTGTCCCCCGAATGTAGTGATATGGCCAAGGATCGGGTTTTCTTTAAGCGAACCCATGATTTGGTTTGACGAAATAAACGCTCCAACAGGCATGCCTCCGCCTAACGCTTTGGCTAATAGTAATATATCCGGTACGATATCAAAATGCTCAAAGGCGAATAGTTTTCCGGTACGGCCAAACGCTGCTTGTATTTCGTCTAATATCAGAAGCGTGCCGGTTTTAGTGCAGCGCTGACGCAAGGCCTGCATGTAGGCTTTATCAGGCACACGGATGCCCGCTTCGCCCTGTAATGTTTCGATGATGACGCAGGCAGTTTCTTCTGTTATTAATGTCAGGTCATCCGGATTGTTGAAACGGATAAAATTCACACCGGGTAAAAGTGGTCGATAAGCCTGTTTGTATTCCTCGTTACCCATCACGCTCAAAGCGCCATTAGTACTGCCATGGTAAGAGTTGTAGCAAGAGATGATCTTGCTTCGACCAGTATATCGTTTAGTCAGTTTAAGTGCACCCTCAACTGCTTCAGCTCCTGAGTTTACAAAGTAGACTGAGTTTAATGGTGATGGCAAAACCGATACCAGCTTTTCTGCAAAACGCACTTGTGGGGTTTGTATGTACTCGCCATAAACCATCAGGTGCATGTATTTATCCAGTTGATCCTTAATAGCATTTATCACATGAGGATTACTATGCCCCAGGCTGCTTACACCAATCCCCGAAATCAGATCGATATAAGGTTTACCTGAGGCATCATACATATAAATACCTTCGGCAAGTTCAAATTCGAGCAGAAGAGGGAAGTCAGTAGTCTGGGCATTGTTAGCCAAAAAAAGCTGGCGGAGTGTGAGCATATTTTGATTTCGGATTGCGGAATTTCGAATTCGGAATTGATGCGAATTTCAAGATTCTTAGTCGAAATCTAAAATCTGCAGAAGATAAACAAACATTGTGGAAATTATTATCTATGAGAAGCCCTTAAATCCGAAATCGAAATTCCGACTTCCGAAATCCTATTATGGGTTATTCTTTACACCTTCGCTGCGTTCTGTAAGCTGTTTAAGCAACTCGTCGTTAAAATCGCGTTCGCTTTTGAATATCAGGCTCACTTTTTCGGGTGGCAGTATCTTTAAAAATTCGTCGGTATAGTATTTTCGGGTGTTCACTAACTCGCTTTCGTAATATAGCTCCCTGTTGATCTGATCGGTTCCGTTAGGTTGATCGGCTGAATTATTCAGACGTTTTTTCCTCAATATTTCTTTCAAAGACTGCCTGTAGCGGCGATATATCGGCCAAAAACGCTGACCCTGGTCGGCGTTCATATTCAATCTTTGATTAATGTATTCTTCGCGTACTTCTTCGATCCGGTTGAGGCCGCGATTTTGCGGACGCTGTATTACCCTTTCCTGGAAATTTTGCGGACGCCGAAGCAGGGGCCTGACCACCTGGCCGAACGATTTAGTACAAATACCCAAAAACAAGAATATGATAAAGATATATCTGGCCAGTTTATACATATTTATTGACTGGTGTCTAATTCATCTTGCAGATCACTGCTTAAATTATCTACGTTTACTTGCTTATTATCATCCATCAAAGTATGCGAATCGTTTTGATCAACATTTGATTGGATGTAATCTTTAATATCATCAACCGACACCTGTGATAACGATTTATGTAAGAAAGAACTATTGTGATCCTGCGGTGCAGTAGTATTATTCTGCGTTAAAAGTATAGTTGCAGCAACACCTAAAGTCAGACATGCTGCAGTAGCATATTTGAACGTCGATGACGCAAATAACTGTCTAACAATACCTTTCTTTTGTTTTATAACTTCTTTCTTTTCGGCTGGCTGATTAACCGTTTTATCAAGGATGTTTGCAGTAAGCTTGTCAAAATACCCATCCGGAACGGCAAACGATTCTTCCTGATTTAAGGCTTCTTCAACTGCAATACGGCTCTGGATGTTTTGGCTCAACTCTTCAAAATAGCCTTTCGGTACCGAGAATGTGTCCTCAGATTTATCTAAAGCTTCCTCTACTGCAATACGGCTTTGAATATTCTGACTTAATTCATCAAAATAACCCTGCGGAACAGTAAATGCATTTTCAGGCTTATCTAAAGCCTCACCCACAGTAATGCGGCTTTGGATGTTTTGGCTTAATTCATCAAAATATCCTTCGGGAACAATAAATCCGGTCGTTTCTTTATCGGCAGATTCTTCAATTGCAATGCGGGCGTTGATATTATTGCTTAACTCGTCAAAGTAATTTTCGGGCACAGCAAACCCATTTGAAGGAGGGCCAGTCTTTAAATCATCTAACTTAATATATGACACGATCTGCTGCTCCAGTTCATCAAAATAGCCATCAGGCACTGTAAACGGGTTATTTGGATTAACCTGTTTAAGTGACATATAATCATTTAGCCATTCTCTATTTCCTCTTTCGCTGTTCATATCGGTATATAGATGAATCTGATTCCAAAAGGTTTAAAGTAAATTTAAAATTTAATCCTTTGATAGTAAAAACGATTCAATTTTTTTCACAGCAAGGTGAAAAGAGGCCTTTAGCGCACCCACACTGGTCCCCAGCACTTCCGACATCTCTTCATACTTCATATCATCGTAGTACTTCATATTAAATACAAGCCGCTGTTTCTCGGGCAAAGTCAATATTGCCTGCTGCAATTTCAGCTGTGCCTGGTCGCCGTTAAAGTAGCCCGAATCAGCCAAAGTATCAGCCAGTTCATAAGATACATCATCCAGAGGTATATTATTCTTTTGCTTCTTCTTGTTCAGAAAAGTAATACACTCATTGGTGGCAATACGATACATCCAGGTGTATAGCTGGGCGTCGCTACGGAAACCCGGCAGATTTTTCCAAACCTTTACAAAGGTATCCTGGATCAGGTCATCCGCATCGTCATGGTCTATCACCATGCGGCGAATGTGCCAGTAGAGCTTTTGCTGGTATTTTTTTAATAGCAGGTTAAAAGCTTCGTTCCGGGTTTTCTCATCATGGAACTTGCGTAATATTTCTGCATCATCAACCTGTACCGACATGTATTATTGTTTATGATTTACCAGTAATTAAGGCGAAAATAATTAAAAATCTTTTATTGTAGCAGATCAAGCACCTGTTGCGATGCGTTTTTGCTTTCAACTTTATCAATCACCTTAAGGATCTTCCCTTTTGGGTCGATCACAAAAGTGGTACGTAATACGCCCATATATTTACGGCCGAACATCATTTTCTCTGCCCAAAGACCATATTGTTCTACAATTTTTCGGTCTGTATCTGCTATCAGGGGAAAGGGCAGGTTAAACTTCGTCTCAAATTTTTTGTGAGATTTTTCTGTATCAGGACTCACACCGATGACTGAAAAACCTTTGCTGAGTAACGATTGATAATTATCGCGGAAGTTACATGCTTCATTGGTGCAGGTTGGGGTATTATCCTGCGGATAAAAGTACAGTATCACATTTTTGCCCTTGAAATCGGATAATGAAACAGTGTTGCCATTTTGATCTTTTGCTGTAAAATCGGGGGCTTTTTCACCCTCTTTTGGAATTGCCATATTATTTAAAAAAATATGCGGAAAATTGCGAAATATTATCCTTATTATCAGTAACGGTTAAGTCAAATATATGTTTACCCGAAGTTAAATCCTTGTCGAATTTATAGCTTAAAACTTTGGTTTTGTAATCCCATTCCATCAATACCCATTTGCCGTCGATTTTACCCGCATAGGTTCTTATTCCAGACATGTTATCGCCGATCTTAAAAGCAATACGCTGTATTTTGGTCATGTTGCTGCCGTTTTTGATGTTGAGTGGATGAATAACCGGAGGGACCGAGTCGATACGGATATAGTAATCGCCAAAAGTGCGGGCACTGGCTTTAAGGTAACCGTTGTCATAAGTCCCGCCTTCGCAAACGCCATTAGCATTCATAATTACCGCTTTGCCTATTTTATCGCCAATTTTATCATCCGGTTTTATCCATATCTCAAATGTGTCATTGATTGGCGTAAAATGATTATGGATATGATGAATAGCCGAATACATGCCCGGTCTTGCGGGTGAGGCTGAATAAGTAAAATTCAAATCATCATATAAATTGCCAACCGGTACAACTACCTTCAGGTTGTCAGCATTAAACTCATTCTGTTTATCGTAATGAAATAATGTTGTTCCAGCAGGAGCGGGGATAGTTGCGCTTTTAGCTGAACTGGATTTTACCTTGATGTCTAACGTAGAAGTATTTCCGGCAATGTCTTTTACTACATATTCTACATTATGCACGTCATCATCAGTAAAATTAACTACACCGCGATTTACTGACTGAGGATATAGCGTAATCTTGCTGCCCGGCAGGATAAAACACTTTTGAATAAAACGGTGGGAGCTTAAAAAAGTAGGATAATCGATATAAGCATTTATGGAATGTGTTTGATCAAAAGCAAAGCGTTCAACTGCAAAAGTGTACACGGTAATACCATCAACTTTTAATTCGATAGAGTAGATGCCATTATGATTAAATGAAGTGCTGTTCATATCGGTGGCGGTGATGCCAAAGCCGGTTTCGCCATTTACATTGATTACTTGTGGTTTTAGTAAATGATAATGTCCTGTCGCACCTTTCACTGCAAAAAATTGCCTTGGAGTTTTTTCGCTGAATGGCGCATCACCCAGGTGATAAACACAAATAGTGCCTAAGGTAGGGGGAACATGATCAGGTATTGTCAGCCCAAACAATTGGGGGTTGATAGTCTGCTCAGTTTGGGTATCCCTTATTTCAAAATGTAAATGAGGACCCGCAGAAGCACCCGCATTACCTGACCAGGCAATCACATCATCCTTGCAAACCATGGCCTGTGTTGGTGGTAATTTAAAATCGACCTCGAAGCTTTGCGTCTCGTATTGCTGCTTGCGTACTATTTCTTCCAGTTGCGGACTAAAACGTTCGATATGTCCATAAACTGTCGTAAATCCATTAGGGTGGGTAACATAGATAGCATTCCCAAAGCCACCGAATTGAACCCGCAGGCGGGATATATAACCATCATAAGCTGCATGAACCGGGTAACCCGTGCGTCCATTAGTTTTAAAATCAAGGCCCGAGTGAAAATGCTCCGGACGCAGCTCACCGAATGAACCAGCCGTACTTGGCGGCAGGTCTAACGGATAGCGGAAAAAGTTTTTTGGATACTGCTGAGTTTGAATAGGTGCCTGCGCAAAACAGTTCATAGCAAGACCTAAACAGGCGGTATAAAAGACAATAAATTTTTTAAACATGCTTATTTAACGTAAAAATCAAGCATTTTCACATCTTCAATATAACCTTCCAGGCGGTCGCCTATTTTTACCCTGCCTACACCTTCGGGGGTGCCGGTAAATATCAGGTCGCCTTTTTTGAGTGTGATGTATCTTGATACAAAGGCTATTATACGTTCAAAAGAGAATAAAAGGTCTTTGGTATTTCCGTGTTGGCGCAGTTCTCCGTTGATATCAAGCTTGAAATTTAAATTATACAGATCTTTAAAGTTAGCTTTAGGTACAAAATTGCTGATCGGCGCCGATCCGTCAAATCCTTTAGCTAGCTCCCATGGCAGCCCTTTTTCTTTATGACGCTGCTGAATATCACGTGCGGTAAAATCAACTCCCAAACCGATCTCTTCAAAATAATTGCCGGCAAAATTTTCATTAATATGTTTCCCTTCCTTGCTGATCTTTAGCACTAACTCAATCTCATGATGAACATCTTCCGAAAAATCAGGATGATAAAAAGGTTTGTTATCTTTCAGTATCGCTGTATCCGGTTTCATAAATATTACCGGGGTGGTTGGTACAGGATTGTTCAGCTCTTTAGCATGCTCCGCATAATTGCGGCCTATGGCAATTATTTTCATAGTATTTGTAAAATGCCAAAGCTAATGAATTGGTTGATTAATAGAAGTTGTATTGGTTGTATTAGTTAAACTGGTTGTATTAGTTGTAATTGTAGGTCACATAGGCAGAATGGTTTGAACTACTTCAACCAGTACAACTTCTTCAACCAACTACAATACAGAAATCCTCTTGATCACCGATTCAGTACCGGCAACAACGCGGATGAAGTAGAAACCGCGTGATAATTTGTTGCTGATGGGGTAGGTAAAACTTTGTTCGCCCGAGCCAATCCTTTGTGATACCAGGGTAATCACTTCGTTACCCAGAACATCCATTACTTTAACAGTGACCAGGGCGTTGCGCGATAATACGTATTTGATATTGATCTGATCGGTAACCGGGTTGGGATAAACCTGCACATCGGTAAGCAGCTTATCATCTGTACGGGTCACATTTATTTTAGCAGTTGAAGTAACAGCAGGTTTTAATGGCGGTAAAGCTAAATGCAAGCCGCTTTTTGGGTACGAAGATTTAGTAACACCGAGTTTGGTTTTAGCGAGATGCACAGTTGTATCTGATCTGTTGGCTTGAAAAGCAAAGGCAATATTTATCGTTAATGCAAGCGCAAGCAATATGATCCACGAAAAAATATTAGTATAGTTTTGCCTCATGCTCAAATCTCTTGTACAAAAATAGAAATAATGTAGCTAGGAATTAATACCAAATACCTTTTAAAGAATATTTTAACAAAATTTAACAAAATGGGTTTTATTATTGAATATTTGCGGAAATTTATAATGTAAAGTACACACTAAGAGTTATAAATTTTAGTAGCAAATAAGTTAATAACTTTTAACGCTAAAAATGCATAAAGACCTCCAAAAGCTATCACTTGCCGGCCTTCTGATAAGTCTTGGTATAATTTACGGTGACATAGGCACTTCTCCGTTATACGTTTTTAAAGAAATTGTAGGAACCCAACCGGTTTCAGAAACATTAATATTAGGCGGGATATCCTGTATCTTTTGGACGCTTACACTACAAACGACTTTAAAATATGTAGTGATCACCTTACAAGCTGATAACAAAGGTGAGGGTGGTATTTTTTCATTGTTCTCGCTGGTAAGGCGTAAGGCTAAATGGCTTATCGTACCTGCGGTTGTAGGGGGCTGCGCACTATTAGCCGATGGTATTATCACGCCGCCAATCACCATATCAGCTGCCATTGAAGGGCTTACTATTGAATTTCCGCATCTGCATACGGTAACTATTGTTATTATTATAATCGCTGCATTGTTCGTTATACAACAATTCGGTACATCGCTGGTGGGCAAAGCTTTCGGTCCGGTTATGTTTCTTTGGTTTACAATGGTAGGGGCATTAGGCATATCGTATGTTGTACAGATGCCTTCAATCATAAAAGCTTTAAATCCTTATTATGCCCTGGCATTGCTGACCAGCAGTAACTATAATGCATTTTTGGTACTCGGTGCTGTGTTCCTGTGTACAACCGGGGCCGAAGCGCTCTATTCAGATTTGGGCCACTGCGGGCGAAAGAACATACGCATCAGCTGGATATATGTGAAAAGCTGCCTGGTACTTAATTACCTGGGACAAGGGGTATGGCTGCTGGGCAACAATGGAAAAGTGCTCAATCTGAGTGTGCATAACCCTTTTTATGAGATCATGCCCCAGCGGTTTTTGATATATGGTATAGCCATAGCTACCGTTGCGGCCATCATCGCCAGCCAGGCACTTATTTCGGGTTCATTTACGCTTATTGCGGAAGCAGTGCGACTCAATTTGTGGCCAAAAGTAAAGATTAATTACCCCACTGAACAGAAGGGGCAATTATATGTGCCAAGCGTTAACTGGCTGCTTTGCGGTGGTTGTATTGGTGTTGTTTTATTGTTCAAACATTCAGACCAGATGGGGGCTGCTTATGGTTTAAGTATTACCGTGGCGATGCTGATGACGACTATCCTGGTGTCCAAATTCCTGGCAAAGCGAAAGTTTCCTCCCTATATTATTTGGATATTTCTGGCAGTGTATTTAGTTATAGAAATTACCTTCCTGTCGGGTAACCTGGTTAAGTTTATCCACGGCGGCTGGTTTACTTTATCAGTAGGTGCCCTATTGTTTGGCATTATGTGGACCTGGCACATAGCACGCAAGATCAGGAACCGCTATGTGAAGTTTATCAATATCGAGGATTACTATACCATATTGAAAGAACTAAGCGAGGACGAAACAGTTCCGAAATATGCATCGCAATTGGTATACCTTACCAGTGCAAATTTTGATACTGAAGTTGAATCTAAAATTATTTATTCCATCCTGCAAAAACAGCCGAAACGGGCAGATGTTTACTGGCTGGTGCATGTGGATGTAGTGGACGAACCATACAGAAGAGAATATGAAGTAACGTTCCTGGTGCCCAATAAAGTGATCCGTATTGACTTTAAACTGGGTTTCCGTGTTGAACAGCAGATCAACCTATTGTTTAGAAAGGTAGTTGAAGACCTGGTGAAAAAAGGAGAGGTAAATATTACCAGTACATATAAATCTCTAAACAAGCATAAAATAGTAGGTGATTTCAGGTTTGTAGTGATAGAGAAGGTATTATCCCGCTCACATAAGTTATCATTCTACGAGCGTGTTGTTATGCTGGTCTATAATTACCTCAAACAGGCCAGTTTATCGGAAGAACGCGGTTTTGGATTGGATCTGAGTTTCGTAACTGTAGAGAAAGTGCCGCTAATGCTTACCGATCCGGAGGTGGTTGATATTCAGAGGATCGGTGGTTAATGGGTTATACGGGTTGAAGATGTTGTAGTGGTTGTATTAGTTGAATTGGTAAAAGACTCTGTCAGCAAAATCTTTAAATCACTATAACCATTACAACCACTTCAACCAATACAACTTTTATTTATACCTAATCTTATAGACAAGTATAATACTTGCAAAAATAAATGTGATCACATTCGCAATGGCTACAGGCAAACTGTGACTTAATACACCGTACATTAGCCAAAAAAATGTACCTGCCGTGAAAAGCATATACATGTATAAAGAGATTCCCGAAGTATCTTTAGTTTGAATGGTTTTAATAGCCTGCGGCAAAAATGAAACGGTGGTACCGAACGCAGCCAGGTAACCGATAATATCGATGTAATTAAGATTCTTCATGGGGTGATAGATAGACGCGATTACCGTAAATAAACAACTTTTTTATTTGTAGCAATTTATTCTAAACCTTTTATCGTTTTGACGTCTTCATTATTCATTTTACTGTTTTTGTAGCTGTAAGTGAAATAGATGACCAAACCAATTATCAGCCACGCAAGGAAACGTATCCAGTTGGTGTAGCCTAATTCGGTCATCAGGTAAAAACAGCTCAAAAGCCCTAAGACGGGTATTAACGATAGATTTTTGATAAATGCCACTACCGTTAATATTGCCGAAAGAATAATGAAAATAAAGAACGGGAAATTTTCATGAGCATTGTTGCTGGTAAATAATCCGACAATATTGTTCCAGAAAAAGTAAACGCCGCCAATAAAAATTACAGGGGCAATCCATTTAGCGTTGACATAAGGCAGATGAAACCGACCGGTTTGAGCGGCTTCACGTGGTAGCAATAAAACACCTCCGCAAACTAAAACGAATGCGAAAAGGGTGCCGATACTTGTCAAGTCGGTAACGATGGTTAGGTTGACAAACAATGCTGGCACAGCAACCACAATACCTGTTATGATAGTTGCAAATGACGGTGTATGGTATTTGGGATGTATTTTTGAAAATACTTTTGGCAAAAGACCGTCGCGGCTCATGCTCATCCATATACGCGGCTGTCCCAATTGGAATATCAATAATACGCTGGCTGTTGCAATGACTGCACTAAATGATATTATGCCACTAAGCTTTGTTAAATGAACTTTATTGAACACATAGGCTAACGGGTCGCCAACAGCCAGATCTTTATAACTGACCATGCCGGTGAGCACTAAAGCGATAAGAATGTAAAGTACTGTACAAATGATAAGTGAATAGATCATACCACGTGGCAAGTCGCGTTGAGGTTTACGGCATTCTTCGGCAGTGGTTGAGATTGCGTCAAACCCGATATAGGCAAAAAATACGCCCGATACCCCTTTCATTACGCCACTAAAACCATTAGGCAAAAATGGGTGCCAGTTGGCAGGTGTTACATAGAAAAAGCCTACAGCGATCACCACCAATACGATGGCGATCTTTAAAATTACCATGGCGTTGGTAGCTTTTTTGGTTTCGCGAATGCCTATATAAACCAGGTAAGTGATAATAACGGTTATGAGTAACGCAGGCATATTGGCAATAAACTTTATGCCTCCGAAGCCCGGAGCAGAGTCCCATGCCAAGGCATTTTCTTTAAGTGTATCGGTTATCGCGGAAAAATTGTGACTGGCAGTAAAAGCCTGAACGTCTCTATGTGCATTATAAGCTGTGAAGTAGTCGACAGTAAGGTATTCCGGAACATGGATGTGAAAGCCTTCAAGCAGATTAACAAAGTATGTGCTCCATGATATGGCTACGGCAATGTTTCCGATTGCATACTCCATTAAAAGGTCCCAGCCAATGATCCATGCAATTAATTCGCCAAATGAAGCATAGGCATAGGTATATGCACTACCCGATACAGGTATACGTGAGGCAAATTCGGCATAGCACAATGCTGAAAAGCCACAGGTGATTGCGGTGATGATGAATAGAATAGTAACACCGGGACCACCGTTAAATGAAGCCAGGCCAATAGTCGAAAATATTCCTGCACCCACTACGGCGGCTATGCCCATTAGGGTAAGGTCTTTAACATTAAGTTCTTTTTTTAGATGTGAGCCTGTATGTTCGGAATCTCCAAAGCCGCTTTCAACATCGGCTAATATCCTGGTTATTGATTTTTTACGGAATATACCTTTCGACATGCAGTTAGTTATTGACTAAGCCCAAACATAACTATTTTTTTGCATTGAATTACATAGCAGATTTTCTATTAACTTGCGCCATGAAAACGAGTATGAATGAGGTATTGAGGCGTATAAAATCGTTTTTGATCCCTTATTTAGTGATTTTATGCATTTGCCTGGTGATCAAATTGGTTTACACCAAAGCGGATATTTACTTCGCCGTAAATGCACATTACAGCCCGTTTGCCGACGCGATTGAACCTTATGTGACCGACATCGGTAATGGCTGGACATGCATAGCTATTGCCGCAATGTTTGCGTTGTTTAGCTATAGGAAAGCATTTCTGTTAGTAACTGCTTGGGGCTTTACTTCAATTTCGGCACAAATATTAAAATACATATTTGATGCACCCCGACCTAAATTATATTTTAAAGATCAGCTTAGCAGGATCCATTTTGTTAAGACGGTTAAAATTTTGAGTTTGCATAGCTTTCCGTCGGGGCATACCATTACTGCATTCACAATGGCTGTGATATTCACCTACTGGAGTAAGAACAAGGCCTGGGGGCCCTTATTCTTACTCATTGCTGTTATGGTAGGCTATTCGCGTATGTATTTAAGCGAACATTTTTTCGAGGATGTTACCGCCGGGTCAGTTATCGGGGTAATCCTGACGGTTATCTGGCTTTATTGGCTCGATAACAAAAGTTTTATTCAGCGGCCCAAATGGCAAAAAGGGCTGTTGAATTAAAAATCCTCACCTTTTGGAGAGGATTTAGGTGAGGCTTTAAGCAAACTGACCACTGTCTCTTTTACGGAATATCAGCCATACTACCAAGCCGGCAATTACTATACCTCCTGCGATCTCGATCACAGTATAAGTACTGTTAGATGTCTGAGGACGGGTATCTACATACTGATCATTTCGTTGTAACTCTGGCGAAAGTTTAATAGATGAAAAATAAGCTTTTGATTCACCTTTTATCAGGTCTTTCCGTGTATCGCCGTAACCGTACTCAAAGGTATAGGTAGCGTCCTTTGTGTATAGTAAAATAAAGTCCCTGTACTGGCTTTCGCCGTTAGGGTCATTCTGAAACAGCGTGAATGCCTTTGCCTTTAACGTGCCTATTGTAGTGTCGCGAACGTTTTGCGCGCTACCGTTACCGCTTAAACTTTCAATGCCTTGAATGTATTTTTTTAAAACAGCGTTAAGATCATTTTCCTTTTGCAGTGGTTGATTGCCTTTGGCATTCGCCTGGCGGATAGCGATCATATAACCAAGGTCGGACTTACCTGTATAAATCTGCTGACCTAATGTATCTTTTTTAGTATAAGATGATGGTAATGAAACGTTTACCAGGCTATCAAGCTTAACTGACTTTAACGCTTGCCCGAATACTGCATTCACCGAAAACAGTATGGCAAATATTATAATTAGCTTCTTCATATTGCTTATATAAACTGTCAAAAACGGCAAATAGTTTAATATAATTACAATAAGTAATTTGATCGACTTATTAATTGCTTGATAATAAGTATTTTATGTGCGATAATAATGGCCTATTTTACACTTAGGCGACAATGCAATAAATATGATGGGTAAAATCAGCATGAATATTAATTTATAATTCTTTTTAGGAAAAAAATGTTAGTATAGGTTATAGGATATTAAATAAAAACCCGTATACTTGACAAAAAATAATTAATAACTTAAATCTTATTACAAAAAATGAAAACGCTCAGAAATCTGGCCGTACTGGCCCTTGCTATTGCTACAATCACATTAAATTCCTGCAAAAAGAAAGATGAAAAGCCTTCCTATTCCATTACGGCTACTGTTGATGGAAAAGTGACTAATTTTAATACTAATGCTGCGGCTGTTTCAGCAACAGTTCAGGGATTGTCATTAACGACCATAACCGGACAAGCATCAGACGGCTCAACCATTTCTATTCTTTTGGATGCTACACCTACAGCAGGCAAAACTTACATCTCAACAGCAGCTAACCAGGAAGATCAGGCTATATTAGAGTTATCTACTTCAACTGATGATTTCATCAATGACGACACCAGTTCAAACGTGGTGACTGTTACGGTAAACTCTGTAAGTGCTACCGCAGTTCAGGGCACTTTCAAAGGAGGGCTTGTATCAACAACCGTTGGTAATGGCACGCCTGCAACCAAATCTGTGACTAACGGCACATTTAACGTTTCTTATTCTAAATAAGGAGTAAGTATATAAATAGAAAAGGTGTTCAGTTATACACTGAAGACCTTTTCTTATGACAATTATTATCTCAGCTAAGATTATAACTTATCCATCTCTGACTTTACAAATTCAGCCAGCTCTTTTACGTAATCAGCGCTGAAATCAAATTTGATGCCTGCTGTTTCGTAAATCTCTTTAATGGTTTTGGTATAACCCAGTTTCAATGCTTCAAGATATTGCGCTAAACCTTTCTCCGGATTTTCTTTGTAGTTCTTCCATATAGCAATTGCCCCTAACTGAGCCATACCGTACTCGATGTAATAAAATGGCACTTCGAAAATGTGCAGTTGTTTTTGCCACAAATTTGCTTCGGCTTCTTTATGCGTGCTCCAATCGGCAAAGCTGGCTCCGAAGTTTTCAAATATTTGCAGCCATGCTTCCGTGCGTTGTTGATCGGTGTGGTCCGGATTGGTATATATCCAATGCTGGAATTGATCCACGACGGCTACCCACGGCAAAGTTTTCAATACATCAAAAAGTTGATCGCGTTTGGCACGCTTTAGGTCTTCTTCATTGTCGAAATACACATCCCAGTTATCCATCGAGATCAACTCCATCGACATAGACGCCAGTTCGGCAACCTCTGATGGACAATGTTTAAAGTCATTTAGCTCTAAATCGGCAGTTAAGAACGTATGTACTGCATGACCGCCTTCGTGAACCATCGTTGTCAGATCACGGAAAGTATTGGCAGAGTTCATGAAGATAAAGGGAGCCCCCGTTTCAGCCAGTGGATAATTATAACCACCCGGAGCTTTGCCTTTACGGCTTTCCACATCGAACAACTGGTTATCTTTCATGATCTCCAGGCGCTCACCCAGGTAACGACTGATATTGCTAAAGCACTGAATTGATTTCTCGATCAGTTCGCTGCCATTCTGGAAGGGTTTTAAAGCTGCTTTGCCTGAAATGTCTACATCAAGATCCCATGGCTCTAGTTTATCCAAACCCAAAGCAGCTTTGCGTTTTTCGGCTTGTTCTTCTAGTATGGGTACCACTTCTTTCTGTATTGCCTCATGAAAGGCATAGCAGTCTTGCGGGGTATAATCAAACCTGCCCAAAGCCTGGAACATGTAATCCCTGAAGTTTTCGAAGCCGGCATTTAAAGCCACTTTATGTCTTAGCTTACGGAGTTTGTCAAACAATTTGTTCAACTCACCTTTATTCTGCAAGCGACGGGCAGTGATCTTCTCCCATGCTTCCTGTCTTTTGCTGCGATCAGTATCCTTTAAACGAACGGCTGCCTGCTCCAAAGTGAACTCCTTATCATCGATATGAACAGACATCGAACCGGTGATCGACTGATATTTCTGTTGTTCCACCTGTATCTCGGTCAGGATAGAAATGTTCTCTTCCCTAAATAATTCCAGCGCCTTTTTTACACCACGCAGGTAGATGAAATATTTCTCGTTATCTAATTGATCAGCGTACTCACTACCAACCAGTTTTTTATTGAGTTCATTACTGTAAGGAGCAATTTTAGGTTCAATCTCTGTAGCGAAATACTGGAATTTTTGCAGCAGTTCTTCGCTGGCGGTATCGCAAGTCATGCGGATGTAACGCCAGGCAAAATCTTCTTCCAAAGCAGCTTCAAGTTCGCTTCGGTCGTGCAACCAGTGCTCCAGTTCCTCAACTGAGTTGATCAGGCGATCGGTTAACTCTTTAAATATCGGCTCCAGGTTTTCCCATTTGATCTCCAGGTTTTGCGGTATGTATGTTCTTGTTTTCTTGTGTATCATGATTTTTGATGTGCAGATGTGTGTATATGCAAATGTGCAAATTAGTCTGCATGTCGAAAAATCTGGAGGACAGAATTTGCAATTCGATGATGCAACAAAAAAGTCCGAAAGTGCATCACCATCTTTCGGACTTCCTGACTTTTGCGGACTTCCCGACTCAAGATTTTTTATACAGCGTTTCCGACATCAGCTTAAATCCATCTTTATATGAGGTGGGTTTATAGTTAAACGCCTTTTCAAACTTGTCTGAGTTGAAGTTGTAATCATGGCTGTATTGATAATACATCTCCACTGTGCCCATCACTACTTTAACGAAAAGACCGTATAACCAAAGCATAGTCTTGTTTACCGCCATAAATTTGGGGCTGACATCGTAAATGCTTGCTGCCAGCTCGACAAATTGTTTGCCGGTCATTGGCGCGGCGGTAGGCATATGCCATATCTGGTTATCACTGCTGGGGTTTTGCCCTAATAAGAACATGCCTTTACCCATATCGGGAATATAGCTGAAGTTGTGCAGTTTATTCGGATTGCCTATCCATTGAGCGCTTTGCTTTTTGGCAAATTTGTCCAGTACCATCATATCTAAAAAGCTATTCTGGTTGTCTGTCCCGTAGAAATCGGCGCCACGGGCTATGGAAGCAGTGATATTGCCTGCTTTTGCTTCATCCATAAATTGAGTAGCAATTTTAGCTCGGACTTCACCCTTTACACTACATGGATTATAAGGAGTGGTTTCCAGCATTGGCCCGTTAACAAGTCCGTAGGAGTATACGTTGTCGAAGAAGATCAACCGTGCGCCGGTTTCCTTGCCCAGGTTGATAAAGTTTTGCTTGATAACAGGCCACTGCTGCTGCCAAACAGTTTTGTCGTATACTAATCCGGCTGTCAGGTAGATCACTCTTGAACCTTTTGATGCTGCCAGTAATTCGTTATAATTTAACAGGTCAGCTTTTTGCCAGGTAGTATTTGGGGTTGATGGCTGGATAGGTTTGCGGCTAACGAGACGTATAGTTTCTTTATTGTTTGCTAACTCGCGGATCAGTGCGTTTGCAACTGGTCCGCCGGCTCCTAATATGGTATGCATAATTCTTTTCGTTTTGATTTATACAAAAGTACCCTGGCCTTATTACCTAAAACGTTAACAAAAGATAAGAATTTGGAGGATGTGCGAATGTGCAGATGAGTAGATGTGCAGATGAAAGAAAAATCATGTAAATCCTTAAACGGCGCAGCCCTCTTGAACACAATATAAAAACAAATTAATCGTGAAAAATCCTACGAATCATGGTTCAGACAATCATTTCACCGTTTCCAATATCCTTTTCCTAATCCTTGATAGCGAAACTGGAGTGATGCCGAGGTAGTTGGCAATATAATGCTGTGGCATGCGCTGTAATATCTCGCGACCGGTGTTCAAGAGTTCCAGATAGCGTTCCTCTGGTGTTTGGGTTACAAAGGCGGTAACACGGTCCTCATAGCAAATTAAATAGTGCTCAGCGATAAGTCGTCCAAAACGCTCCATTTTATAAGCAAGCATTGGGTCGTTCAGCATTTCGTCCATGTCCTTCCTGGTAAAGGTGATGAGCAAGGAATCTTCCAATGCCTGTACATACACATGACCAGGGACACCTGTAAGATAACTTTTATAAGAGCTTAAGAATTCGTTTTCAAAACTGAAGTAGCCGGTGATATCTTCGCCGTCCTTAATATGGAAATACCTTACGGAGCCCTTTACAATGAAGCCTACTTTATTGCAGACTTTCCCGGATTCAGCGAAATAATGCTTCTTTTTTAACTTCGCAAAGTTGAGGTGCTGACTGAACAGTATCCATTCGGCTTCGTTAAAATCGACGTATCTTTTAAGGTGTTCCCTGAAGATTCTCAGAGCAGCAGATGAATCCATTGCATTAATTTATAAAGAGTTACTCCGGTAATTTCCAGAACAATTCAGGATTATTGGTCCTGTAATTTACCACATTCATTTTAAGATAATTACTGTATTTGGCATATTTATCAGGCTTTTGCGTTGGAAAATCCAGCGGCAAAAGGTGTATGTAAATGACAGTGTCGTGTTTGCCATGTGATTCATAATCGTATTCACTGCGGACCGGGCAATAAAGTTGATACAAATTTTTAGCCATGTAATAATTCAAATAAAATGATTTTTCTGTTGATGTCCTGTGGTTCCAGTTAGCATCCGGATTTACCACCAAAGGTCGATTGTCGATTATCCTTTGCCGCACCTCGGCTATGCTGAGCAGGTTACCCGCATCATCCATCACATAGGCATCATTAGTTGGATCAAGCCATATCCATTTCTTTTTTGAAGATAAATAAACCACATTGATTACATGCGAATCATTATCAATTTTCAAACTATCTTTTGGAAAGCAATATACCTTCCTTGAATGCCAGCCCATCGCCAGATAACAATCATTTAATACGGATGCCAGTTCGCCACATGAGACGCCGATATTTTTTTCCCGCGTAACTTTTATTATTTCGTCCGCATTCTCCTGGTCTATACCGCTTTCATGCTGCCCATCGTGATGAACATTATTGTGTACCCAGTGCAAAAGGTTGATAAGCCTTGATGTTTCATTTCCGAAGCCGGCTACTGAGTCAAGCTTGAACTTTTCCCGCAATGCAACCAGCTGAGGGTCATGGGAAGATTCATAAGTGAACTGCGGAAACGGGCGTTGGTCGCCAGTGTCATATTTTGATGCCCGTTTTAGAATAGAAACATAATCTATATTTTGCTGGCAGAGGCCCGGCAAACAGAATAGCACAAAGAGAGGTATTAGTAAACTTATCCTAATGGACATAAGGTTAGACTTTTTGGTCAGCAATAACGACAAAAGCTAAATTATAATATTAACCGACCAACTCCAAAGTAAATCCGATGTTACCTTATCCAAAGTCTGTCTATCAGGAAGAACACCGCAAACACCACACTGGCAATGCCGTTGGTGGTCATAAAGGCGAAATTCACCCTGCTCAGATCGTTTGGTTTAACTAACCGGTGCTGATAGATCAACATGGAGCAGAAGAATACAATGCCTATATAATAAGGCCAGCTCACATGTGTAAACAACGTTGGCAAAATGATAAAGGCTGCTGAAAAGATATGCAGCACTGTCGACAGTCTTAATGCATTTACTTTACCCAGCCATGCGGGGATAGAATGCAAACTTTCATTGCGGTCAAAATCTTCATCCTGCAAAGCATAAATGATATCGAAACCACTTACCCAGCATAGTACAGATAATGAGAAGAAAATAGGCAATAAAGCAAATTGCCCGGTCACCACCAGGTATGCGCCGATAGGAGCGAGAGACAAACCTAAACCCAGTACCAGGTGACAAAGTGCGGTAAATCGTTTAGTAGCGCTATATCCTAAAATTACCAATAAGGCTACAGGCGAAAGGAAAAAGCAGAGCTTATTAATGAACCAGGTTGCAGTGATGAACAGTGCACAATTGATCAATGTAAAAGCAAGTGCGGCCGTAGGACTAATGCGTCCTGCCGGGATGTCCCGTTTCTGTGTTCTTGGGTTTTTAGCGTCGATGTTCCTGTCAAGGTAGCGATTAAATGCCATAGCCGAGTTACGGGCAAATACCATGCATAGTACCATTAACAATAATTTCAGCCAGTCAAAATGCGCCGATGTGGTGGTTACTGCCAAAAAGAAGCCAATAAAGGCAAATGGCATGGCAAATATGGTATGCGCAAAAGTGACTAAAGACAGGTATTTTTTCATGTTCTATTTAACTCTTCTGATACTCTGGTACAACAAAGCTTCCATTCACTTCATCAATAAAACCAAGCACTTCATCGCGCCCGCTTTGTGTTTCGGATGAGGTAACAAATATAGGCGGAACTTCTTCAAATGTTGCCAGTAATGCTTTTTTGAATTTGGCTATGTTCTGATCTGTTTTGATGGATGATTGCTTATCAGCCTTGGTAAATACCAGCACAAACGATAAGCCCTTTTCCCCAAGCCAGTTACAAAATTCCAGATCGATCTTTTGCGGTTCCAGGCGACTGTCGATCAGTACCATTACACACTGCAGACTTTCGCGTTTGTCCAGGTAAGTACGGATAAACTTGTTCCAGTCTTCCTTTTTGTTTTTGGAGATGCGCGCATAGCCATAGCCCGGCAGATCGACAATGTACCAATTCTCATTTATCAGGAAATGATTGATCAATTGCGTTTTGCCCGGAGTTTGAGAAGTTTTTGCCAATCCTTTTTTGCCTGTCAGCATATTGATAAGCGACGACTTGCCTACATTCGATCTTCCGATAAAAGCATATTCTGGCTTTACCGGTGGTGGCAGTTTGGACACCTGCGTATTGCTGCAAATGAATTCGGCAGATTTTACAATCATGGTGCAAAGGTAGTGATTGTTAGTTAATCGGTTATCAGGGATCAGTTAACCAGTAATTTTTGCCTAATCACGGATTAACTGATAACTGGTCACTAAAATGCATGTTTAAACATTTATTTTATCATTTCATGACAATCTTCCCATTGCTTATCAGCAACTTTGTATAACATTCAATAGAAGAAAATGGAAAACTATACTATACCCGCGAATACCCGGATCGGTCACGTTCATTTAAAAGTGAGTGATTTGCAACGGGCTCTTGATTTTTATTGCGGTCTGCTTGGTTTTGAATTGATCACCATGTATGGTAACCAGGCGGCATTTATTTCGGCAGGAGGGTACCATCATCATATCGGGCTTAATACCTGGTATAGTAAAGGTCAGCCACCTGCACCAGCAAGTGCTCCGGGTTTGTTTCATACTGCTATATTATATCCTGAACGGAAAGATCTGGCTGTAGCAGTTCAACGACTTATCGATGCCAAATATCCACTTAGTGGTGCATCAGATCATGGCGTATCAGAAGCGATTTATTTAGATGATCCTGATGGCAACGGCGTGGAGTTATATTGGGACAGGCCGCGTGAAGAGTGGCCGAAGGATGAGAATGGAGATATTACCATGTCTACCCATTCGCTTGATATGCATGGGTTGTTGGCATTGGCGAAATGAACACGATTTATGGATTTAAAAGATTGCCATGATTTTTAGTGTAGAGCCGCAATACATTGTGGCTCTACTGCATTATAACCTTTCAACTTTCCAACCTTACAACATTCCAACAATTCAACCTATCTTTGCCGCGATGAGCAAAACTGTAATCCCTTATACCGAAGAGCAGGGCACCAAAAAGGAACAGGTGGCCGATATGTTCAACAATATCTCCAAAACTTACGATTTTCTGAATCATTTTATGTCGCTGGGTATTGACATCATCTGGCGCAAAAAAGCGATCAATGAGTTAAAGAAAGATCAGCCCAAACTGATATTGGATGTGGCTACCGGTACGGGTGATTTTGCTTTCGAGGCGTTGAAGATATTAAAGCCTGAGAAAATTATCGGGGTGGATATTTCGCGCGGCATGCTGGACGTAGCTGAAGATAAGATAGCCAAACGCAACTTAAGCAACCAGTTTGAGGTAAAACTGGGTGATTCGGAAAAGCTGCCTTTTTCTGATAATGGGTTCGATGCCGTTACCGTGGCCTATGGCGTACGTAACTTCGAGAACCTGGAGAAAGGTTTGGCAGATATTTTGCGTGTACTGAAGCCGGGCGGTAAAGCTGTGGTGCTGGAGTTTTCAAAACCTAAGGTATTCCCCATAAAACAGTTGTATAATTTTTATTTCAACTATATTACGCCTGGTATCGGCAAGCTCTTCTCGAAGGATGCGAGAGCTTATTCCTACCTGCCCGAGTCGGTAGCTGCATTCCCTGACGGGAAGAATTTTACCGCACTGATGGATAAGGTGGGTTTTAAATATACCAAATGCAGGCCGTTAGCGTTTGGTATCTGTTCAATATACACGGGCGTTAAGTAGACTTATCCAGAATGCGCTGTGCTGTTCGGCCCTCTCTATGGCAAGTCGTAAAGAGGGTAAAGAAAAAAAATAAACCCTCTTTGCGCGTAGCGGAGAGAGGGTGGTCGGACGAAGCAACGACCGGGTGAGTAAAATAGGCGTTATGCTTGTTATGATTGCGTATGAATAAAACCAGGTACCTAACTATCATTTTTATTGTATTTTGCGGACAAACGCTTTTTGCCCAGCGCGCGCCTGCGTGGGGTGGCAATGCCGACCAGGAAGATTATAGTTTCGGGTTTACCTTTCAGTATATCAACAGTTATTTCAAGATCGATAAAAATCCTAACTGGCGAGATCCTTATTTTGACCAGGACTTAAACAAATACACAACTTCGCCACTTACCGCAATCGGCTCAAACGGCTCCCCAGGCTTTGCAGTAAGCTTTTTATTTCGCTACCGGATTGATGAACACCTTGAAGCACGTACCACACCAGGTTTGGTTTTTGCAGACAGGTCAGTTTATTATACTTTTACCGATGCATCACAGGATGTGACCAAGCCGGTGCAGGCTACCATGGTTGAGTTCCCGGTGTCTATCAAACTAAAATCAGATCGGGTTGATAATTATCGGGCTTATATCATGGCCGGGGTAAAGTATTCGGAAGGCATTGGTGTTAAAAGAAATCAACCTAATATTGACCCTGTTTCTGCCTTGCTGACCAATAAAAGCGGCTTTGGGTCGTATGAAGTGGGTCTTGGAATGGATATTTATTTCGAATATTTTAAAATGACCCCTGAGATAAAATTATCCAACTCTATTGGCAATTTGTTAAACCGTGAAAATACCCCATATGCCAACCCAATCGACAAACTTTCCTTGCACACTGTTACCTTTAGTTTGTGTTTTGAATAATACTGATAATCAGATATTAATATCATTAAATCAGTCAAAATTTTAACAATTTTCAGACGTTTCCGTCAGCCTGAATTTCCCACTTTTTAAAATATTTAGCTACCTTAGTCAACGATTTACTTACCTATGTCAAAAATCACACTAATAACCGGTGCCACCGCAGGGATCGGTGAGGCCTGTGCCCATGTTTTTGCCCGCGAGAGATACGATGTAATCATTACAGGCCGTCGTGCGGACCGTCTTGAAAAGTTAGCCAACCAGCTTAAGAAAGAATATAATGTCAAAGTGTTTACTTTGGAATTTGACGTGCGTAACCGAGAAGAAGTAATCAGTAAACTGGAAGCTTTGCCGGACGAATGGAAAAAGATAAATGTGTTGGTGAACAATGCCGGTTTAAGCCAGGGACTTGACCCGATACAGGACGGTAGCTACGAGGATTGGGAAACCATGATAGATACTAATGTTAAAGGCTTGCTCTATGTCACTAAAGTAGTATCCAACTGGATGATCAGCAATGGTTTCGGGCATATTGTTAACCTTGGGTCGATAGCGGGAAAAGAAGTATATCCAAACGGGAATGTCTATTGCGCCAGCAAGCATGCAGTTGATGCATTAAATAAAGGTATGCGGATTGACTTATTACCCTACGGAATCAAGGTAACCGCCGTACACCCGGGAGCTGTGGAAACGGAATTTTCGGAAGTTCGTTTTAAAGGCGATAAAACCCGCGCTAAGAAAGTATACGATGGTTTTGAGCCGCTTGTAGCCAAAGATATAGCCGAAACGATCTGGTTTGTGGTGTCACGCCCGCCGCATGTTAATATCAATGAATTAACCATTATGCCTACTGCCCAGGCAAATGCAGTGAATATTTACCGGAAGTAGATTTACAAATGTGCAGATGAGTAAAGTTGTAATGGTTGTAGAAGTTGTATTAGTTGAAGTGGTTAGAACATCTACAACTAATACAACCAATTTCAACCAGTATAACCAATTGTAAACTACCGGTAAAAATATCTTAAAAAGATTTAACCAATCTTAAAAATCAACTATCATAAATAGCCTATTATTGCATTTGCTGTGTATATTTTAAATAAAAATACTAAAACCAATTTTGGTTTTCAGGCTAATTCTAACATTCAACTATTGTAAAATAAGTTTTTTATTTGCTAATATTGGGGGAATTGAATCACTCATTCACTAATTCAATAAATCACTAATTATAAGCAGAGATGTCACTTACAACTCAAATAGATCAGGAAATAAAGCAGGCCATGCTGGGTAAACAGGAAGCCAGGCTGCGGGGATTACGTGCTATCAAATCGGCATTGTTATTAGCGCGCACAGAAAAAGGGGCTTCGGAAGAGATATCAAAGGAAACAGAGATCAAAGTGTTGCAAAAGCTGATCAAGCAACGTAAAGAATCAGCAGATATCTATAAGGCGCAAAACCGCGAGGACCTTTACAAAATAGAGGCAGAGGAGATGGAAGTGATTGAAGGGTTTTTGCCCAAACAAATGGATCGCGGGGAGATAGAAACTTATTTGAAGGATCTGATCAGCCGCATAGGTGCCACTTCCGTAAAAGATATGGGTAAGGTGATGGGCGCGGCCAATAAGGAGCTGGCCGGAAAGGCGGATGGCAAAACGATATCAGAAGTTGTAAAACAATTATTGGGATAATTTAATCTGTATAATTGTTGCAACTCAATTTCAATAAGCTATTTTTATAGCGAATAAAAATTCCCCTGGTAATTTTTGGGGTATTGTTTAAAACTAACTTTTATACACATATATGGATTTCGTGCTTAAAGAGGAACATGGCTTTAGTTACATCGATGAGGGCGAAGGGGAAGTATTGCTGTTGTTGCATGGCCTGATGGGCGCACTGAGCAACTGGGATGCTGTGATAAGAGATTTTAGCAAGGAATACCGTGTTGTTATACCTATACTGCCAATTTACGATCTGCCGCTGCTCACCACAGGGGTAAAAACACTGGCCAAGCATGTGCACCGTTTTGTTACACACATGGGCCTTACCGATGTTACCTTGCTGGGCAACTCGCTTGGTGGCCACGTGGGGCTGATCTATTGCATTAATCATCCGCAGGTTGTGAAATCATTGGTTCTTACGGGAAGCTCGGGCTTATATGAGAACGCTTTCGGGGGGTCTTTTCCACGCCGCGAGAGTTATGACTTTGTGAAAGAAAAAGTGGAATACACTTTTTATGACCCTAAAGTAGCAACCAAAGATCTGGTCGACGACGTATTTCAAACAATTAACGACCGTAATCGTGTGATCAGGATTTTGGCGATGGCGAAATCGGCTATCCGTCATAATATGGCAAAGGATTTGCACAAGATTAATATCCCCGTAGCGTTGATATGGGGTAAAAATGATAAAATTACACCTCCGGAAGTAGCAGTAGAGTTTAATCAGCTGCTGCCAAATTCGGAGTTGTACTGGATAGACCAATGCGGGCATGCGCCAATGATGGAGCATCCCGAAGAGTTTAACAGGCTGCTGAAAACGTTTTTAGAGAAACATAAAATAAAGGTTTAACAATTATGCTTGCAATCGAGCTGATATCTGATAGCATTCCACCAGCGCACACCTCCGATCCTATTCAGAAGGTGATGGAGCGCATGCTGGAATTCCGCATCAGGCACCTGCCGATTGTAAATGAACAGCAGTTTCTTGGCCTTATCTCCGATTCTGATCTTATTGAGGAAGGTGATTACCAGGCATCAATAGGTTCACTGGCATTGTCGCTGGTTAACCCCTATGTGCTGGAAGATCAGCACATTTATGATGTCATCCGCTTGTTCTATGAGCAACAGTTGAGTATTGTACCGGTACTGGATGCTAAAAAGAATTACCTGGGACTAATCTCCATCAACACCCTTACTGAATACTTTGCCAAGCTGACCTCTGTTTCAGATCCGGGCGGTATCATCGTGCTTGAGATCGGTAATAAAAATAACTCACTGGCCCACATGGCGCAGATTGTAGAATCAGACAATGCGCAGATCCTGAGCTCTTACGTACGCACGTTCCCCGATTCTACCCGCATGGAGGTGACACTCAAAGTAAATAAAGTGGATATTTCGGCAATTGTTGCCACGTTTATGCGCTACGAATACGAAGTAAAAGCCACCTTCAACCACATCGACGATAACGATAATTCAAAAGATCGCTACGATTCATTGATGAATTACCTTAATCTTTAGATTTGCATATTCTATATTTGAATGTCGAACACCGAATTTTGAATAATGAATGTCGAAATAAATAACAGTTCACTTCGAAATTCAATATTCCGCATTCGATATTCATTATTATATCTCAATGAAAATAGCAATCTACGGCAGGCCATTTAACGATATTTCGGTACTACCTTACATTCAGCAGGTATTTGATGTGCTTAATCAATACCAGGTTGAAATCTACCTTCATAAACAACTCGCTGATTTCCTGGAAGGAAAAATAAAAGAAGTTAAATATGAAGTTTTAAAAGACGAGAAGTTTTTACGCAAGAACATCGACGTACTGATCACTTTAGGGGGCGATGGCACCCTGCTGGATATGGTAACCTTGATACATGATTCCGGTACGCCGGTTATTGGTATCAACTTCGGTCGTTTGGGTTTCCTGGCAAGTGTTAACAAAAACGATATTGCAGCCGCTATCTATGCCGTAGTAAACAAGGACTTTACCCTGGATAGCCGCGAACTGCTCGAAATTGATTGCGAAGGAAAAGAAAACATTTTTGGCTGTGACAATTTTGCACTGAATGATATTACCATTCACAAGCGTGACGACTCAGCGATGATCACGACACATGCTTTCCTGGATGATGAGTTTCTGAACACTTACTGGGGCGATGGAATTATCATATCAACTTCAACCGGGTCAACAGCTTATTCGCTGAGCTGTGGCGGGCCGATCATTTTCCCGCAATCCAATAGTATTGTTGTAACTCCTATATCACCTCATAACCTTAATGTAAGACCCATCGTATTACCGGACACCAGCGTACTTGCATTTGATGTTGAGTGCCGCAGCGCCAATTACCTGGTGTCGTGCGATTCAAGGACTACGATCATTGATAAATCAATGAAGTTTTTTATTCGCAAGGCTGACTTTAAATTAAATCTGATCAGGTTAAGTAATGAAAGTTATTTATCCACGTTAAGGAACAAATTGTTGTGGGGATTGGATGCCCGCAATTATTAATTTTGATGGATGCCCAAATTTGTAAGCTTTTTACTCCTTTTATTTATATCCTTTAATCTTAGCGCCCAGCAAACCTGGGAAGTGGGCATTTTTGGTGGAGGTGCAGCTTATATGGGTGACCTTAACCCCAATAACCCGGTAAAAGTAAGTGGAGGCTCGATAGGCGCTTTTGTACAACGCAATTTCGATGGTTATTTATCAGCCAAGCTTAATTATACTTTCGGGCAGATAAGTGGTGCAGATAGCGAATCACCCAACGCACAGCAACGTTTGCGCAACCTTAGTTTTACCACACCGCTAAATGAATTGAGCCTGATAGGGGAGTTCAACTTCTTTAAATATGTTCCCGAAGTTGGGCAAAACCGCTGGACGCCTTTTGTTTTCCTGGGTGTTGGTGTAGTGGGATATAACCCGCAGGCAGTGTACCAGGGAGAAAAATATGATTTACGGCCATTAAGAACCGAAGGCGAATCAAAACCTTATCCCAATTTTGCGCTTACGTTCCCGTATGGAGTTGGTGTTAAATATAATATCTCCGGTAAGCTGAACCTGATTCTCGATTTAGGTTACCGAAATCCATCTACCGACTATCTCGATGATGTTTCGGGCAATTATCCCAACCCAGCCAGTTTGCCAAATAGTACATCAAGAGCCCTTTCCGACCGTTCAGGCGAAGTAAACGGCGGCGTGAATATTGGTACGCCTGGCACTCAACGCGGTGACTTGCGCCCCAAGGATACCTATATGTTCTTCGGAATAGGTATTTCTTATACATTTATTTCTTCTAAGTGCTATTATTAGTAGCTTTTCTCTGAATTTTTAGATAATTATTCCTTTAAATTTGTTTTATACAAAATTTTATTTTGTATATTTGATTATATCAAAACAAAATATCTTGATATGCCAATTAACCGAATGTTTACCTAAAAACTTAAAGTCATGGCCGAATTAACCACCTCCGGAAACTCAGGCAAAAAAGGAAGACGCCGTCCATCCACACCCCGCATCGATCTTACTGCCATGGTTGATCTTGCATTCCTGCTGATCACCTTCTTTATTATGGCTACCACATTGGCGAAACCAAAGGCTATGGAGTTGGCTAAGCCTGTGAAAGAGCATCCTGAGCCAGTTCCCGAAACGCGCACAATGAGTGTTTGCCTTGGAAAAGATAACAAAGTGATGTGGTATGTAGGTATGCCTGAAAAGCCGTTAACTGCTCCGAAATTGGTCGATTTTAGTAAAACGGGATTACGTGCAGCTCTCATAACTAAAAATAAAGAGCTGTTAAAATCATCCGGAAAGCTGATTATCGTTATCCTGAAACCAAGCGATCACTCTGTTTATTCCAATTTCGTTACAGCATTGGATGAGCTTAATATTACCGGTATTCAAACTTATGCTGTCGCAGATATCACCCCTAAAGATGTGGATATGCTCAAACAGCAAGGGGCTTTCTAACTAATCCTTATCATAAGTGCACTATCGCCGCCTTTCGCCCTGATTGTCCGGCGGTTTGCTTTTATAAAGGCCGTTTCCGGCTTCATTAAGCGTAATTTTTCTGTCAATTTTTCTTTTTTGAGGGATACTAAAAAAGTACAAAGTAAGTTTTACCTTTGTACCCTGAAAAAAATGGCATAAGTTGTTGAAAGCTTGCTGAAACACGGATTCAATGGGATATAAGGATCAGATTGATTTATTAAGATTACCTCAGCATATAGCTATCATTATGGATGGCAATGGGCGTTGGGCTAAGGGGAAAGGCAAATTAAGGGTATTTGGCCACCGCAATGGCGTGCAGTCTGTCCGCGACGTGGTTGAAGGCGCTGCCGAGTTGGGTATTAAATACATCACCTTATATACTTTTTCGTCCGAAAACTGGAACCGTCCCAAACTGGAGGTTTCTGCCATTATGGAATTGATGATCGCTACTATTCATAAAGAGATCAGCAACTTTATGAAGAATGGCATCCGGTTAAATGCTATCGGTGATCTGAATATGCTTCCTGAAAAGGCCTATGCAGAGCTCACAGGGGCAATTAAAAAGACATCAGGGAATACCGGTATTACATTGACACTGGCATTGAGTTACAGTTCGCGCAGGGAAATTGTACAGGCAGCAAAGAACCTTGCAGAGAAAGTGCAGAAAGGCGAGATGAATGTTGCCGACATTGACGAAGAAACATTTGAGAATAATTTATATACCAATGGTATGCCCGATCCAGAGCTGATGATCAGAACAAGCGGAGAGTACCGGATAAGTAACTATTTACTATGGCAAATAGCATATGCTGAACTGTATTTTACACCAAAACTGTGGCCTGATTTCAGGCGCGAAGACCTGTTTGAGGCCATTATCGATTATCAAAAACGCGAACGCCGTTTTGGTATGATCAGCGAGCAGCTTAACTAAATTTTTACTTTTAACACTTTTTAACAACTGTATAAATTATTTTTAGCCCACTAAAATATTCGGATGAATAAACTTCTTTTTACTATTCTTTTTGCCATAATAAGCACTGTTACACTTGCCCAGGTTAATCAACAACGACCGTCTCTGCAAAAGTCAATACCCGCAGATAGTTTAAGTTACCTGAACCCAAGAGATTACATAATAGGGGGCATTACTGTTAGTGGTACCAAATACCTGGATAAGGATGTATTGGTGCAGATATCAAAGTTAAGCAAAGGCGACAGAATCAATTTACCGGGTGAGCAAAATGCAGCTGTGGTTAAAAGGATGTATGACCAGGGTCTTTTTGACGACGTGCAGTTATATATCACCAAAATCAACCTTGATACAGTTTACCTTGAAATAGCCGTTACCGAACGCCCGCGTTTGTCACGTTTGCATATTACAGGGATCAGAAAAGGTGAGATAGAAGACCTGCAAAAGAAATTAAGTGATAAAAACTCGAAAATTGTAAACGAAAACCTGTTAAGTACTACAACTGCTATCATTAAAAAACACTTTAATGAAAAAGGTTTCTTAAATACAACAGTTAATATTAAACAGCGGAAAGACCCGGGAGATGCCAATAGCGTCATATTGGATGTTGCTGTGGACAAGAAACAAAAGGTCAGGATCAACAAAGTAACATTTGAAGGAAACGTTGCTTTTTCGAGTAAAAAACTGAGAAAATACCTGAAGAAAACCCGTGAGCGCAGATGGTATAACCTTTTCGGCTCGAGGAAATTCTTGCAGGAAAAATACGATGACGATAAGCAGAATCTGATTGAGAAAATGCAGGACAAAGGTTATCGTGATGCCGAGATTGTAAAGGACTCTGTTTGGAAAAACGATGATAACACCGTAAACGTTAAGATAAAAGTGTTTGAAGGCCACAAGTATTACTTCGGTAATATTAAATGGTCGGGGAATGCGCGTTATCCGGATGAATTGCTGAATAAACTGATCCGCATTAAAAAAGGTGATGTGTTTAGCGAAGAAGAGTTGAATAAGCGTTTGCAGGGCCCTACACCTAACAACGATGACATATCTACGCTTTACCTGGATGGTGGATACCTTACTTATAATGCCGATCCCGTTCAAACTAAAATTTATAATGACACTGTCGACCTTGACATCAGGATATATGAAGGCCCGCAATATACCATTAGCCGTGTAGATGTTAAAGGTAACGATGTGACTAACGATAAGGTAGTTAGACGCGAGATCAGGGTGAAACCGGGACAAAAGTTCAATAAAGAATTATTGATCCGCAGTACACGTGAAATTGGTCAGCTGGGTAACTTTGATGAGCAAAAGACCGAGCCAAAGCCAACGAACATCAACCCGGCTGACGGAACAGTGGATATTATCTTCAACGTGGTTGAAAAACCATCTGACCAGATCGAACTTTCCGGCGGTTTCGGTGGCGGCCAAATAGTTGGTACGTTGGGTTTGACCTTCAACAACTTCTCGTTAAAAAATATCTTCCACTTTAAAGACTATAAGCCGCTTCCAAAGGGCGACGGTCAAAAGTTGAGTATCCGTGGCCAGTCGAGCGGACGTATATATCAAAACTATTCGTTCACCTTCTCTGAACCGTGGCTTGGGGGTAAAAAACCAATATATTTTGCATTGTCAGCTTACACGCAGTTAAGCTCGACAGGACAGTATTATACAAAAGATAACCCGAACTATAACAACCTGCGCATTAATGGTGTCGGGATTACATTGGGTAAAAGATTAAACTGGCCCGATAACTATTTCCAGATTAATTACTCGTTGAACTTTGACCACTATAACCTGGACAACTACCCCGGGTATATATTTCAGAATGGTACATCATTCAATATCAAGCTGACGCAGGAAATTACCCGTAACTCATTGGATGCGCCGATATTCCCGACACAGGGTTCGAATATTAAATTTACTGTTCAGGGCACGCCGCCATATTCATTGTGGAACGGGGTGAACTATAAAATTGCCACACCTGAGCAAGAATACCATTTTGTGGAGTACTACAAAGTGAAATGGGACGCGCAATGGTTCCAGAAGATCATTGGTAAACTGGTGCTGATGTCGCAGGTACGTTTCGGTTTCTTAGGCGAGTATAATTCTTTCGTACCGGCCTCTCCGTTTGAGCGTTTCAAACTGGGTGGCGATGGTATGCAGAGCTACGAATTTTTGCAGGGTAGTGATATTATCGGTTTAAGAGGCTACCAAAACTTCTCAATCATCCCGATAGGAACAAATTATAATGTGAACAACAACCCGGGCAGCACTATCTATAATAAATATACATTTGAATTACGCCACCCGGTTATTGCCAGTCAGTCGGCAACTATATTTGTACTGGCATTTGCTGAAGGTGGTAACGTATGGGATAACTTTAATCAATTTAACCCGTTTAACGTAAGACGCTCAGTAGGTGTTGGAGCAAGAATATTTTTGCCTATTTTTGGTTTGCTTGGCCTGGATTATGGATATGGATTTGACAAGATTCCCGGAATACCGGATGCGAACAAGGGGCAGTTCCATTTCTCGATCTCTCAGAGCCTGAGCGGAGGATTTAATTAAAATTATATGAAGAAAATAATTTTATTATTAGTTCTTACGTTTACAGCGTTTACGAGTACATTTGCGCAGCGTTTTGCGTTCGTTGATTCAGATTATATCCTGAAACATGTACCTGAATATGCCGCTGCACAAAAGCAATTGGCTGCATTGTCAGACCAATGGCAAAAGGAAGTAGATACACGGTCGCAGGAGATTGATCGTTTATACAAAGCATATGAGGCCGATCAGGTTTTACTGACGCCTGATATGAAAAAGCGTCGCGAGGCTGAGATAACTGACAAAGAAAAATCCGTTAAGGAATTTCAGCGTCAGAAATTTGGCCCGGATGGCGAGCTGGCAAAAAAGAGCACTGCCCTGATAAAACCAATACAGGACAGGATAACAAAAGCCATACAGGAAGTAGCTGAGGGGGAGGATCTGGATATGATATTTGACAAAAACAGCGAAGTGATTATGCTGTATGCTAATCCGAGGTATGATAAGAGTGCAGATGTGATAACGAAACTGGGTCTGAAACCCGGTGTGTTTGCGAGATAAAGATTTAAAAAAAGATAAACTATTATTAAACACAGAACAGTAAAAATGAAAAAACTATTAAAGGTAGCTTTAATCGCAGTATGTATTGTATTTGCAGGAAATCTGGCTAAAGCGCAAAGTAAAATTGGGTATGTGGCGGTGGACGCAATCGTAGATCAGATGCCTGAAACCAAAGTTGCCATCAAAACCATAACAGACTACAATAAACAATTCATCGATGAACTGACAAAAATGAATAATGCATTCCAGGCAGCTGGTCAGGCATATCAGGCTCAACGTAATACTATGACTGACGCTATACGTACTTCAAAGGAGTCAGAATTAAACGACATGCAAAAACGCATGAGCGATTACCAGAATACAGCACAACAGCAAGTACAAGCTAAACAAGCTGAATTAGGTAAACCAATCATTGAGAAAGTAAGGGCTGCAGTTGCGCAGGTAGCTAAAGAAAAAGGCTATACTTATGTGATCAACTCATCACAAACTGACTTGGTTGTATCGCCTCCGGGTGATGACCTGGCTGCGGAAGTGAAAGCTAAATTAGGTTTAAAATAAATTAATTTATAAATCATTTTACAGGAGCGTCCCGAAACTTCGGGACGCTTTTTCTATTTTAGCGCTGTGTTAAATAAGCAACCTATAGGCATTTTTGATTCAGGGTACGGCGGTCTTACCGTTTTCCGTTCAATTGCCGACCAGCTCCCCGGTTATGATTACATCTATTTAGGTGATAATGCCCGCGCACCCTACGGCAACCGGTCATTCAATACCATCCATGAATATACCTGGGAGTGTGTGCAAATGCTGTTTAACATGGGATGCCCACTGATAATACTTGCCTGTAACACGGCTTCGGCAAAAGCACTGCGTACCATTCAGCAACGTGATCTGATTCACGAAGATTCTGCTAAAAGGGTCCTTGGTGTGATCCGCCCTACAGCAGAGGTGATCGGAAATTATACTCAGACCAAACAGATAGGGGTACTGGGGACAAAAGGTACTGTGCAATCAGAGTCCTACCTGATCGAGATCAATAACTTTTTCCCGGATGTAAAAGTGCACCAGCAGGCTTGCCCGCTTTGGGTGCCGCTGGTTGAGAATGGCGAACACAATCAGCCAGGCGCGGATTATTTCGTGAAAAAATACCTCGATCAGGTGCTGGCAAAATCTGATCAGATCGACACACTATTATTGGCTTGTACCCATTACCCATTATTGCAGGAAAAGATCAGCGCCTATTTGCCCGGACATATCAAAGTTGTTCCTCAAGGCGATATTGTGGCTGCAAGTTTAAAAGACTACCTGAACCGTCACCCTGAAATGGAGCAAAAACTAACCAGGGGAGGCACACGTCAATTCTTCACTACCTCAGACGATACGGATGATTTCGATCTTCATGCCTCCATGTTCTTTTCTGAACAGGTAAAATCTGAATATATTCCCTTAAAATAGTTTTAAGTGTTCACGTTCACGCGCCGTGAACGCTCGTGAACGCTTTATTGAAAATCAGTAGATTATGATTTGATCTTTGGTGACAAATCTGTGTCACCCCTTTTATTTTATATTTTCAATATCTTTGGGTATAAATTCTATCAACTTAATAGAACTTATTAAGCACGGCCCGTTAAAAATTGCACATCATTTAGTAAGTTTGCAACCGGAGCCACAGATCATTGAACTTTTATATTAAATACCTTATTATCGCTGTCGGCCTGTTCGCTTTTTCAGGCTTCTTTGCACTTTTCGGCGTTTATGCCGAAAGGAAAGTATCAGCGTTCATTCAGGACAGGCTGGGTCCCACAGAAACCGGGAAATTCGGACTGCTCCAAACCATCGCCGATGTAATTAAACTATTGATCAAAGAATCAATAATTCCTGCTGCTGCCGATAAATTGTTATTTATGCTGGCGCCGGCTATCATATTCATCGCCGTTTACATGGGCTTTGCTGCCATTCCATGGGCGCCCGGCATTGCGCCATCCAATCTAAATTTAGGGTTATATTATATTTTCGCCATACTTTCCGTCGAGACCTTAGGTATCCTGATGGCAGGTTGGGGATCAAATAATAAATATTCTATTTTGGGAGCGATGCGCTCCGCCGCACAGATCATCTCTTACGAGATACCTGCAGGCTTTGCCATCATTGCGGTGATCATGATCGCACAAACCATGAACCTGCAAACTATATCGGCACAGCAGGGAATACTGTCATCAGAGAAAGCGAGCTTTTTAGGCATTTGGGATGTATCGCATCAAGGCGGCATACTGGCCTGGAATATTTTCAGGGCGCCGCACCTGATCATTGCTTTTGTGATCTATTTCATAGCTTCATTGGCTGAAAGTAACCGGGCACCATTTGATATCCCGGAAGCTGAGTCAGAACTGGTAGCCGGTTTTCATACTGAGTTTACAGGAATGCGTTTTGCATTCGTTTTTTTGGCAGAGTATTCGATGATGTTCCTGGTATCGATGGTGGCTGTTATTCTTTTCCTCGGAGCATGGAATACACCGTTACCAAATATCGGCAGTGTGCACTTAGCTGATTGGACAACAGGAGCTGCCTGGGGGATATTCTGGACAGTATTAAAAGTATTAGCCCTGGTGGGCGTACAAATGTGGATACGCTGGACATTGCCACGCTTGCGTGTGGATCAGCTGATGAACCTATGCTGGAAGGTATTAACACCACTGGCATTTGCATGCATGCTGGTATCAGGCATATGGCGGTTGTGGGTAATGTAATTAGTGAATGAGTGAGTTAGTGAATGAGTGATTTGTAAGATTGATATAGAATAAATCATGGTAATCCTTTAATCAAGCGAATCATGGTTCAGACAATTTAATTAGTGAATGAGTGAGTTAGTGAATTAGTGATTAGAAGAAATAAAAAAAATCATAGTACTCATTTAATCAAATAAATCATAGTTCAGACAAAAGAATTTAGTGTTTAACAAAGTAGCACATGGTTTTAAAACAGCATGGAAAGGTTTAGCCCTTACCATCAGGCATCTTTTTGCGTCTAACGCGAAGAGGAAAATAACACCGGTGAGCAATGATAACTATTTCAAGAACCTGGAGGGAACAAACACCATACAATATCCGAAACAGCATTTACCCGTGCCTGAAGTGGGGCGTTATCAATTGGAGGTAGAGATTGACGACTGCATAGTGTGCGACCTTTGCGCCAAAATATGCCCGGTTGATTGTATCGATATTGAATCGATAAAAGCAACGGAAGCTTTCGGACAAACATCAGATGGCTCACCCAAACGTATTTACGCGGCTAAGTTTGATATAGATATGGCCAAATGCATGTACTGCGGTTTGTGTACCATTGTGTGCCCTACTGAATGCATTATTATGACCAATCAGTACGACAGAACGGTATTTGAACTGAAAGATTTGACCTATGAGTTTTCGGATATGACACCCGAAGATGCTGCCGAAAAACGCATGCTTTTGGATAAACAAATTGCCGAACGCCAGGCTGCCAAATTAGCTGCCATGAACAAAAAGGAGGGTGAAGCATGACGATGGTAAAAGCGCTCTTCTACCTGATGGGATTTATTACTTTAGCTTCAGCATTGTTTGTGGCTGCCAGTAAAAACCTGGTCCGTAGTGTATTTATGTTTTTTGTTACGCTTTTATCATTGGCAGGTTTATATGTGCTGGCGTTAGCCGATTTCGTGGCGATAACACAGATCGTAATCTATGTGGGTGGTATCCTTGTGCTGGTGTTGTTTGCCTTCATGCTATCCGGCAAAGAAACACTGGCCAATTTACAGCAACAGAATGATCGTTTTATCAGTATAAGCAAGCTGCCTGCATTGTTGCTGGCCGTGTTGTTCTTTATTGTAATGGTCAATATCCTGTTCAAAACAGATATCAATAATTTACAATGGGTAAATAAGGCTGTATCCTATAAAATAGATATAAAGCCCGATAGCCCGATGACCAGCAATATCGGCACCAATCTGATGACCACCTATCTGCTGCCTTTTGAAGCCATATCCATTTTGCTGATGATGGCTTTGGTGGGTGCCGCGCATTTATCAAGGAAGGAGAAAAACGGATGATCGGTTTATCAGATTTTCTCATCGTGAGCGCCGGGCTGTTTTGTGTCGGTTTGTATGTTATCCTTACCAAGCGTAATGCGATCCAGGTATTGATCGGCATAGAGATGATGCTGAATGCGGCCATATTAAACCTGGTAGCCTTTGGCAAATACGACCGTTTTAATAACGGCGGACAAATGTTTGCCCTGTTTGCCATTGTGCTTGCCGCTGCAACAACCGCAGTAGCATTAGCCATTATACTGAACGTTTATAAAAAATATAAGACTATTGATCCGAACGAGATACACGAATTGAAGGATTGACAATGCGCTCTGACCTAAAACATAAAATGATAGAACTATCCCTATGTCATTGCGAGGCGCAAGGCGGGCGGTGTGTGCCGCGCAACGAAGCAATCGCATGCTATACAGGGCGGATAAGCATAGTTCGCGATTGCTTCTTCACCCCACGGGCCGTTCATCGCAATGACATGGATTAACATACAGAACAAACAATAACATTGGAAAACTTTTTACAAGCAATAGATACATTAACCATACGATTTGCACTTGCAGCAGTGTTGCTGCCATTGCTTGCTTTTGTGGTGAATGTTTGTTTGCCGGGTAAAAGCAATAAGGCCGCAGGATGGATATCTACATTGGCTATCCTGGTGAGTGCCGTATTATCAATATTCGTATTCTCAAAAGTCTGGAACCAGCACCAGGTACATCAGCAGCAATTGTGGTTTACCATTGGCGAGACAAAACTATACGCAGGCGTATTGCTGAATAACCTTTCGGTTTTAATGCTATTGCTGGTTTCGCTCATTGCATTGCCGGTGCACGTCTACTCAACCGCTTACATGGGAAAAGATGAGAACAGCAAACGTTATTTTGCTTACCTCAGCTTCTTTTGTTTCAGTATGCTGGCGCTGGTGGTGATCGATAGCCTTGTCCTGTTTTATATTTTCTGGGAACTGGTCGGGTTTTCATCTTATCTGCTCATCGGCTTTTGGTACACCCGCTCCAAAGCTGTTTTGGCCAATAAAAAAGCCTTTATCATGAACAGGATCGGGGACATTGGTCTGCTTGCAGCGATTGCCATCCTGTTTACAGTTTATCATACTTTTGATATCGATCAGTTATTCGGCGCTAATGCTTTGGTACGGACGACTGCCTTTGAATTACCCGGAGGATGGCAATACGTAGCTTTTGGCGGGATCGCGTTAGCGGTGGCTGCTAAATCAGCACAATTCCCATTGCATACCTGGTTGCCTGATGCTATGGAAGGCCCAACGTCGGTATCCGCGCTTATCCATGCTGCCACCATGGTTGCGGCAGGTGTGTTTTTATTGGGCAGGGTTTACCCTGTATTTACGGAATCAGAGTTGACCATTCTTGCCATAATCGGTGCTTTTACTGCCTTCATGGCGGCAACTATCGCCCTCACCCAAAACGATCTGAAACGCATCCTCGCTTATTCAACCATATCGCAATTAGGTTTTATGGTGATGGCTATGGGCATTGGCGCTTATTCATCATCATTGTTCCATCTGGCTACACATGCATTCTTTAAATGTTTGTTGTTCCTGGTAGCAGGTATCGTCATTCACGAAATGCAGCATGTGAAGGATGAATATAAGCTTGACATCGATCCTCAAAATGTATTGTACATGGGCGGACTGGCAAAAAAGATGCCGCTTACTTTCATTTCTGCATTGATCGGCGGAATTGCGTTGATAGGATTGCCGCTTACTTCAGGCTATTTGTCAAAGGATGGGATATTGATCCAGGCTTTTGAATGGTCAGAAGGTAAATCCGTCTTATTTAGGCTGATACCCTTTGGCGCGATGCTTACCAGTTGGCTCACTGCGTTTTACGTAACACGCCTTATTGTAAAAGTATTTTTTGGGGAGTTTAAGTTATCGCAGATCAACCCCGGTATAAAATTGCACGTGAGTGATGGTGGATGGCAGTATAAATTGCCGATGGTGTTTTTGTCAGTCTGCTGCTTGTTCCCGGCATTCTCATTAAACCCGGTTTTATATGAACATGCCTGGTTGCTTAATGGATTCCCAAGAATAACGGGGCTCGACAGGGTGAACATCTATCACACAATTGTTCCTGCCGGATTAAATATCCTGAGCTTGTTTGTCATTTATTGGGCTTATGCCGTATATGTAATGGACAAAGCTTTGCCATTCCCTGAAGGAGGTTGGATTTTTAGGTTATCGTACCACGAATGGTATATTGATAAGATTTACAGCAAGATAATCGTTGCCCCTGTATTGACATTGGGCAAATTAGCCCGTTGGTTCGACATCAATATTATTGACGGTTTTATACATTTGCTGGAACGAATTGGCATCGCCTTTTCAAAAGTTGCAGACTGGACCGACCGCAATATCATCGATGGCTTTTTGCACCTGGTGGCTTCCATCGTATTGGGAATCGGCAATTTTGCGCGGAGCTTCCAGGGAGGCAGGGTGCAATATTATTTGTTTAGTATGCTGGCAATCATACTGGCTATTTTTTTATTTAAGATTTTGATTTAGAAAATGAGTTATGAGATTTTGGATATGAGATATATTGAAAGCTTAAAGCCGAAAGCTGAAAGCAAAAAGCAATTGATGGAGGTGAAAGGCTCACTATTCACTACTCACTACTCACCACTCAACCAATGAACATATTAACGCTATTGATTTTTACCCCGTTGCTGTTTGGTTTGATCATCATTCTGATGCCGTCAGATTGGCGTTTCAGTTTTAAATATATCACGCTGCTGGCTACCTTAATTCAGCTGGGTCTTAGCATTGTCCTATATCTGCAATTCAAATCAGGGCCGGAACATGCTGGTATTAATGCCGAGGATACGTTCCAGTTTGTTCAGAAATCGCATTGGATAAGCCTCAACCTGGGCTCATTGGGTAAAATGCAGATCGACTATTTTGTAGGTATCGACGGTATCTCCGTTGCTATGGTCGTGATGAGCTCGGTAGTGATGGTGATTGCAGCCCTTGCTTCATGGGAGATACAAAGTAACCTGAAAGGCTTTTTCAGTTTGTTCCTGTTATTAAATACTGCAGTTATTGGTGTATTCTGCGCATTGGATTTCTTCCTCTTCTACATATTCTACGAGCTGATGTTGCTGCCACTCTATTTCCTGATTGGGATGTGGGGCGGTGCGCGACGGGAATATGCGGCTATCAAATTTTTCTTATATACGCTCTTCGGTTCGGTGTTTATGTTATTGGTTATGATCGGGCTTTACCTGTCGGTAAAGGATCCGGCAACAGGCGACCATACCTTTAACATCATCCAGATGATGAACCCGGCCAATTACGATTCTAATTCCATATTCTCAACACTCGCGCATAAAACATTGCTGGGTATGCCTGCCCGGGCTGTCGGTTTTGTGGTGTTGTTTATTGCTTTTGCTATCAAGGTTCCGGTGGTGCCATTGCATACCTGGCTGCCCGATGCACACGTGGAAGCGCCTACACCGGTTTCTATCATCCTGGCGGGTATTCTGTTAAAAGTTGGCGGCTATGGTATCATACGCATTTGCCTGGGCATTTTCCCTGAGATCGCAGTTTCTGGCGCATATTGGCTTGGACTCATAGGTGTAATATCCATTCTTTACGGGGCATTGAACGCCCTTGCTCAACGTGACCTGAAACGACTGATTGCCTATTCTTCCGTATCCCACATGGGTTTTGTGTTATTGGGTATCGCCTCATTAACGCCCGAAGGTATCAGCGGAGCGGTAATGCAGATGGTAAGCCATGGCTTTTTATCGACTATGCTGTTCTTCCTGGTTGGCGTTGTATACAACCGGGTTCACGACAGGGATATTTATCATTTCCGAGGACTGGGCTCATTGATGCCAAGATATACCACTTTCGTCATGATCGCATTTTTTGCGTCATTGGGGTTGCCGGGATTTTCTGCTTTTGTGGGCGAGGCATTTTCATTGATCGGTGCATTCAAATCCCCATCAGTAAATGGGGCTTTGCCTTACTGGATGGCTGTTTGTGGCTCAGTAGGTATACTATTAGGAGCGGCCTATTTTCTGTGGACATTGCAGCGGATGTTCTTCGGATCGCTGACACTCAAAGGCGGCGAGATATGGAAAAATGCATTAACCGATTTGAATTCACGCGAGATATTTTCACTATTTCCATTGGCGATATTGGCATTGGTTTTAGGTGTGATGCCATCGCTGGTGTTTGATAAGGTAAACGATTCGGTATTAGCATTAGTGCACTTTATAGGATTTAAATAAAATGAACGATCTGTTACCATTTTTGCCCGGTCTGCTGAAACAAGTTTTTGATGGTATCCCTCTATTCATGCCCGAGATATACTTGTGTGCGCTGTTTGTGGTACTGCTGGTAACAGATCTCATTTTTGGAAAAAACTCAGCCTGGATATGTAAGATCATCGCATGCGGCGTACTGATTGTAATAGCACTGAAGGATGTAGAACAATTGAAGCTGCTTCTGGCCGGCCCGCAATTATTCTTTAGTAATATGCTTTTATTGCACGAAAAGACAGTCTCATTTAAATTGATGATCGACGTCTTGTCTGCTGTATTACTGCTTTATTTTGATTGGGATGATCAGCTTGCATCGCATAAAAAAGGGCTTACCGATCTTTATTCTATCGTTATTGCTGCTGTATTCGGAATGCATTTAATGGTAATGGCGACTAACCTGTTGTCTATTTATCTTTCGGTTGAGATGGTTTCCATTGCATCCTATTTAATGGTAGCTTACCGTGCTGAAAATGGTATCAGTAGCGAAGCCGGATTAAAATATGTGCTTTTCGGTGGTGCTTCGTCGGCCATTATGCTTTACGGAATATCCCTGTTATATGGCTTCGGCGGATCGCTTAATTTATTTGGTGGTAACTTACTGCCAGGACTAATGCAGGTTAATCCACTGGGCGTAGCGTTAGCCTTACTATTGTTCCTTGTTGGTATTGGATTCAAACTATCATTTGTGCCGGTACATTTTTGGGTGCCCGATATTTACCAGGGAGCCCCGGCGCCGGTTTCTGCTTTTTTATCTACGGTGACAAAAGTCGCCGCCTTCGGCCTGCTGATCAATTTCCTTACTCCGTTTATTTTCTTTACCGGGTTTTCTAAGGTTTTTGATTTCGGACTGTTCCTTTCAGTAGTTGGTATCACAACCATGATTGCCGGCAACTTTGCGGCGACATTGCAAAATAACTTAAAGCGTATGCTGGCTTACTCGAGCATAGGACATACCGGTTTTGCTTTGATGGCACTTGTAAATTTCAACACTGACAAGCAAGGGATTACAGCCATTACTTTTTATTTATTTGCCTATTCACTGGCCAATATTGGCGCTTGGATGCTGGCAAGTTACTTTTCTAACACAGCGAATGCCGAAAATATGGATGATTTTAAAGGATTAGGCTTTAAATATCCGCTCGCGAGCGTAGCATTTGTAATAATTTTGATTTCTCTTACCGGAATTCCGGTTACTGCGGGCTTTTATGGGAAGTTTTTAGTGTTTTCGTCGGTATATACCGTCTATCAGGCCTCTCATAACGTATGGTTTTTGTTATTAATGATAACCGGAGCCATTACTACCGTCGTTTCGTTGTTCTATTATATCAAAATTCCATTGAATTTATTTCTGAGAAAGACGGAAAGGACGACAGGGTTTGCTTCAACAAGCAACTATTTATTGATATCAATTGCAATTATTTCATTATTGGTAGTTTGTTTAGGCCTTTTCCCGGATTTTTTGGTTAGATAATTATAATTATCAAAAAATTTAACAAATTATTGAGATATTTTAAACAATCTCTCCTGTTTTTAGAAAATTTAGTAATTTGCGCTCCGCAAAATAAACCGATTTTCTAAATTATGAAGCGTTATTTTCCATTTGCCTTAATTGTAGGCGTGTTGATCCTGACTTTTATTTTTCCGTCAGTTGAGCTCCACAATAAAGCTGGTAATCCAAACTTTAATACAGGTGATATTGCCTGGATGCTGATGTCGACGGCCTTGGTGCTTATTATGACACCCGGCCTGGCGTTTTTCTATGGCGGTATGGTGAATAAAAAGAACGTGATCTCTACCATGCTGCAAAGTGTTATTTGTATGGTGATCATCACTGTAATGTGGGGAATATTCGGCTTCAGCCTTGCATTTGGCGATACGATGGGGGGCATTATCGGCAATCCCTCTACTTATTTTATGATGAAAGGCATGCTGGGTAACGCGACCTGGAAACTGGCTCCGACTATTCCATTGCTGCTGTTTGCCATGTATCAGCTTAAATTTGCCATCATCACCCCGGCACTGATCACCGGTGCTTTTGCCGAACGTATCCGCTTTAACAGCTATATCATTTTCCTTTGCTTATTCTCTATCTTCATATTTTCCCCATTGGCACACGCTACCTGGCACCCTGACGGTATCCTTTCCAAATTAGGGGTACTCGATTTTGCCGGTGGAACAGTGGTGCACATGTCTGCCGGATGGGCGGCTTTGGCTTCGGCACTATACCTAAAACGCCGCAACGAGGCCAACCATGCACCTGCGCGTGTTACTTACGTAATCATCGGCACAGGACTTTTGTGGTTCGGCTGGTTTGGCTTTAACGCAGGCTCGGCTTTTGGGGCGAATCACCTGGCAGTAAATGCACTGGCTACCAGTACTACTGCATCCGCAGCGGCTGGATTAACGTGGATATTTTTTGATATGTTGCTTGGCCGCAAGCCGTCGGCAATGGGTACTTGTATCGGTGCGGTTGTGGGTTTGGTTGCTATTACACCCGCAGCAGGTTATGTATCGGTGCCGCACTCGCTGGCAATCGGTATTATTTCGGCAATTGTGAGTAACCTGGTGGTTGAATGGCGCACTCGTACTTCAATCGATGATACGCTTGATGTATTTCCATGCCATGGCGTAGGCGGTATGGTAGGGATGCTGCTCACAGGCGTATTTGCTCACCAAAATGTAAACTCTGGAAATACCACCGGCGACGGGTTATTCTTTGGACATACCCATTTGTTTTTTGTGCAGTGCATTGCTTTAGTAGCAGCCTCGGTGTTCTCATTCTTCGGTTCATTGCTATTATTGAAGATCACTGATATGATATCGCCATTGCGTGTGTCCCAGGAAGAAGAAACTATCGGGCTGGATATCAGCCAGCACGGCGAGAAATTGTAATCACCTATAAATGCAGCTCGCAGAGGCGCCCCGATTTGTCGGGGCGTCTCTGCACGGGCGGTTATTTTATCCTCTTCAATTCATAATGCTGACCTTCGTCATCAGCAATGGCCTTATCAAATTTTCCATCAGGGCCTTTAACGAATTCAAAATCGGCCTCCATTATTCGTAAGAAAAGATGGTGATCATTTTGAGTATAAAGATGTGTGGGAGGTAAATTAACCTTTGGAGCCTCTACCATCAATTGTCCGTTAACAAGCTTTACTGTAGCTGTGTATTCAGGCCCTTCCCAAACACCTTCAAATTGCTTTAGTTGTTCGGTAGTTAATTTGACGGTACTGCGGTAGGGTACATAACTTTCCCATTTGTAAGGAATGGTAATACCTGTCAGTTTTTGAGTAAGCTCAGTAAATATGCTTTCGCCGTTGGCGCTGTTGCTCATGATGATTAATGCAGTTTTCTGCTGTGGAATGGCGATCATATAATGTACCCAACCGATACCATGTCCTTCTTTAAAGAAGGCCCGGCCATAAGGTGTTTTGAAAAGCCCAACACCTAATCCATAAGATAATTCGATGGCTTTATTGGCGCTGGTAGTATCAGCTACATTTAAAGAGAACATCTGCGTGTTTGAGTTTATGGCGATCTGCGGCGAAAACATTTCATTCCAGTATTTTTCATTCAACCCTTTTTTATTTATCAATCCTGATATAAAACGACTATAATCACCAATAGTAGTTTCCATCGATCCTGCTCCGTAGGCTTCTTTATAGCGGTCCTTCTTTATCGTGTCCTCCTCAATTCCGTGCCCGTTTGCATAATTACTTTCAAAACGCGGTTGCCAGATAAAACTGCTGCGTGTCATGTGAAAAGGTTTGAATACTTTTTTCTGCGCCATAGCCTCTAACTTCCGATGGGTAATTTTCTCAATCACCATTTGCAACAGCATCAATCCCTCGCCCGAATAGGAATAATGTGAGCCCGGAGTGAAATATATCTTCATTTTAGGTTCAGAATTAGGATCCGGGTTCCGCCAGTTAGGAAAACCAGTGGAGTGGTCCAGGCATTCCCGGGCAGTAATCAGCTTCCATCGGTCGTCACCTGCTAATTCCTTATAGTTATCATATTCGGGTATCGGTTTGGGCAGATAGGTATATAAAGGTTTATCCAAATCGATCACGCCCTCTTGCGCCAGCTGAACAACGATATAAGCAAACACTACCTTTGTCAATGATGCCGCATAAAAACAGGTTGATGTATCATTCATCTGGTTCAATACCTTGTTTTTATAGCCGTAGCCTTTGATGTAAACCGGTTTACCATCATTCACCACACCGATGCATAGGCCCGTTACTACGGCTGTATCCATTAGTTTTTTTACAGTTTGATCAATGTAAGCCGTTGTGATGGTGCCGCCGTCTGGCTTTTTAACTTGTTTTTGTTGCGCGAATAAAAACTGCATACCAATGCAAAGCGGGATGATAAGGAAATACTTTTTCATAAGAGGGAACGGTTTAAGGAGGGTATCGCTTTCTTAGAGAACAAATTACAGGAATGGTTTAATGGTGTCTCCTGATTTATGATAAGAAATAATAATATCTTTACGTATCGCATTAAACCTCGTCTTATGAAAAAATATTTACTCGCTGCCGTTTTATCCGGATTGATTTTCAGCTCTTACGCACAAACGCATTCGCCGGATAGCGGAACATTTTTGCTGCATAAGTTTCAGCAACATATCGGTAAAGAGACTTACCATGTCATCAATAATAAGGATTCAAAAGATTACGTATCCGATTTTAAATTCGTCGATCGTGGTTCGCCGGTGCCATTGAAAACTGAATTGAGAGTGAGTCCTGTGCTGGAGCCGCTAAGTCTTAAAATCAAAGGGAATGTTGCGCGCGGTGCCACTATTAACGACACCATCACCATAAAGGCAAATACGGCTCATGTTAAAGTGGATAAGGATGTTTCTGACAAAACACTTCAACCGCTCACTTTTCCAATAGCCGGTTATGCCCCGGTAATAGTGCAGCAGGTGTTGATTCAATATTGGAAAAAGCATAAAGAGCCGGCTAATATAAACACGCTGCCAAACGGTTCGGTACAAATTCACAGAGATGGTGCCGATACGTTAACTTTTGAAGGTAAACCCCTGATATTAGAAAGATATGCTATAGGCGGATTGATCTGGGGTAATGAATTTGTATGGACAGACAGAGAAGGCCAATTGATAGGCGTGATTACCAATGATGCCGAGTTCGACAAGTTTGAAGCTATGCGCGAAAAATACGAGTCGTTATTACCGACTTTGATAGGTAAAACAGCTACTTATAGCATGCGTTTGTTTACCAAATCAGCATCAATAAAAACAGCTCCTGATAAAGTGATTGCTATAAAAGGGGGAACTATCTTGGATGTAGTAAATGAAAAAACTATTCCGGATGCGGTGGTACTAATCGAGGATGGAATCGTCAAAAAGATTGGTAAATCAGGCGAAGTAACTATTCCGGCTAATGCAAAAGTGATCGATGCAAAAGGCAAAATGCTGCTGCCCGGTTTATGGGATATGCACGCCCACTTCGAACAGGCCGAATGGGGGCCGGCTTATCTTGCCGCCGGTGTAACAACAGTGCGTGACTGCGGCAATGAGTTTGATTTTATCAATGCAATAAAAGATGCCATAGATAAAGGAAAGGGCGTTGGTCCCGACATTCTTAAAGCTGGTATAATCGATGGTAAAGGCCAGTATGCTTTGGGTATCATACAAGCAGATACCAAAGAAGAAGCGATAAAAGAAGTAGATCGTTACAAAAACAATGGTTTTGTGCAGATAAAAATTTATAGCTCAGTAAAGCCGGCCATTGTAAAAGCGATTTGCGACGAGGCGCATAAACAAGGATTGACGGTTACCGGGCATATCCCTATCGGAATGACCTTGCAGCAAGGCGTTGATTCGGGCATGAACATGGTGAATCACGTGCAGTATGTCTACTCCATCATGAAGCGGAACAAAGATCGTTCGATCAATTTTGAGGATTCAACCAGCATAGCTGCCATTAAGTTTATTAAAGACCATAATGTGGTGATCGATCCGACTATTGGTGTTTTTGAAATGAGTTTCCGGAATATAAATGATGACATTACCGTATTAGAACCTGCGTTTTATACCCTGCCACTGCCGTTACAAGCGATGTTGAAAAACACGGGACAAGATTCTACTGGTGCCAAAAAGTTCAAACCGCTTTATGAAAGCATGGTGAAGATTGTGAAAATGATGCATGACGCCGGAATAATCATCGTTGCCGGCACCGACCAGGGCTTTCCGGGTTTCAGTGTTCCGCGCGAATTGGAGTTATATGTACAGGCAGGTTTAACCCCGGCTGATGCCATCCAGACCGCCACCATCACACCAGCCAAAGTAATGAATATGGATAAACGCACCGGCTCAATTGATGAAGGCAAAAAAGCAGACATTATCATTGTAGATGGCGATCCGCTGAAAAATATTCGCGAGATACGCAATGTGACAACTGTAATTCAGGGTGAGCATGTTTATGATCCCGGCATGCTGCATAAATTGGTAGGATTTAGTAAATAAACCCGAAAAAGGGAATGGGGTATGTGCGATTCCTTCCTTGGGGAAGGGAAGGTAGGGGTTTCTGCAGCAATGCAAATCGTAGAAACCCCTCCCTGCCACTTCACATCCGGCCGCACCCTCCCCAAGCTACCGTGTACCCACATCTTTATCACATACCCCATAGGGGTAATATGTTGGTA
>JAFDZM010000001.1 GCA_018266915.1 Bacteroidota bacterium
ACTTATTCTCTTTAGAAGTTTAATGCCGTCTGTCAAATGATGGGCTATTACTCTCTCAAGAGGGGAATTTTGTATCGGTCTTCACGATAATTTTAACTCCATCTGAATATTCGCCCTTTCATAAGGCGATGGCGGCCCGGTAATCTTTTCAAAACCTAATTTTCTGTACAGGCTAATAGCGGGTTTTAGTTTGGTATTGCTTTCCAGGAATATAGTATCGGCGCCGAGTTCTCTTGCTTTGTCAATACAGGCTTGTCCCAATAAAGTACCGATGCTTTTGCCCTGAGCTTTAGGTGATACCGCCATTTTGGCCAGTTCGAATGTTTTATCGGTCATTTTAATTAAGGCACAAGCGCCTACCGGCTCGCCTTCGTACAAGGCAATGCAGATATAGCCGCCGTTGTCAAGGATATATTCTTCAGGATGATCAAGTGCTTTGTGATCTGATTCTTCCATCTTGAAATATTGGGTTATCCATTCCTCGTTCAGATCCTTAAATGCTTTGCGGTATTCTGGCTTGTAATCAACTATCTGCACATTGCCGCTTTCACGCTTTTTCTTTTCCTCCTCTACACGGCGCAGCAGGCTTTTTTGCTCCAGCAGGTATTCCCATTCTTCAATAGCTTTCCAAAGATCATACTGGCTCTCGCTGAACATCCTGTCGATGGCAGACGAAACATCATCGTGTTGTTTTTCCAGTTTCATAGCGGCGTTCCTTCCTTTTTCAGTTAATGAAACAAAGTTTTTACGCTGATCATTCTTATTCCGGCGTTCGGTCACAAATCCATTCTTTACCATTTCTCGCACGATCTGACTCACTGAGGCGTGTGTCTGACCGATCTCATTGGCAATTGCTGTAATGGAGTTCTCTTCGCTTTCCGTCAATATATAAAATACCGGCCACCAGCGGGGCTGTATATCTACTCCATACACCTCATATAATCTTGCGGCATCAGTGGTGATCATATCACTCAATCCTCTTAACCTTGAACCGATTCCCTTCTTTCCAACCCTGTTATAAAAATCCATTTTAATATTTACGTAAGTACTTACGCAAGTTTAAGTATTTATTGAATCCATTCAAAATTTATCTGAAAATAAATTGCTAATTACTTTAGTCTGTACTAACTTGCCTCAAAAACTCAACCTATGGAATTTGGACGCATCGATCACCAGGAATTAGCGTTAACTGATTTTAGCCTTCCGCCCGATCCTCCCTTAACAATATCAACTTTAGCTGCAAGTAATGGAGGAAATCTGCAAGTTCATGTCGGCTGCGCCAAATGGGGGCGTAAAGAGTGGCTGGGGAAAATATATCCACCCAAAACCAAGGAAGCAAATTTTTTGGATGAATATGTAAAGCATTTCGATTGCATCGAACTTAACGCGACTTTCTATCAGGTTTATGGCCCGGAGACAATCAGTAAATGGCGTGAAAAGGCGGCAACTAATCCCAATTTTAAATTTTGCCCAAAGTTTTCGCAGTCTATTACTCATCTTCGCCGCCTTAAAAATGTGGAGGAAATAACCACCCAATATTACAACGGTATAATGGCTTTTGGCGATCAGCTTGGTCCACTGTTTTTGCAGGTAGGGGATAATTATACACCTAAAAGCTTTCCTGATATGAAAGCTTATTTACAGCATCTGCCAACGGATGTACCGGTTTTTGTTGAGGTACGTCATAAGGATTGGTTTTCCGTGAAGGAGAATCGTGATAATCTATTTAATATGCTGCATGAACTGAACATTGGTGCAGTAATTACCGATGCAGCAGGTCGGAGGGATTGTGTACATATGGAATTACCTACGCCCCATGCATTCATTCGCTTTGTAGGAAACAGCCTGGATAAAACCGATTATAAACGTGTTGACGATTGGGTAGCCCGCATAAAGGATTGGAAAGAGCAAGGCCTGCAATCCGTATGGTTCTTTATGCACCAGCATGACGAACGTTATTCGCCGGAGTTGTGCGATTATGTAATTGTCAAGTTAAATAAGGAACTCGGCCTAAATCTCAGACGACCAGGCTTCGATAGCCGTGAAGATGATGACTTGTTTAGCCAACTAGCTTAATTATGTGTGTTTTAAAGGAGTAATTTTTTTTTGTAACAAAGTATTTAGATATTTGTCTAAATATATAAATAGAAGTAAAAATTGAATTTACTATTTAAAGCATTGAACGACCCGACGCGGCGGGAGATATTGGAACTGTTAAAGGATAAGGACCTGACGGCGGGCGAAATCGCCGATCAGTTTAATATATCCAAGCCCAGTATTTCGCATCACCTTGATCTGCTCAGGCAGGCAGGACTGGTGGTGTCAGTAAAAGAGGGGCAGTTTATTTACTATTCGATCAATACCACGGTAATGGACGAAATGCTGAAATGGATCATGCAGTTTAAATCACCACAAAACAAGAAATAAAATGAAGACCATCATGAGCCATAATTAAAACAAAACACCAGGCTCATGATAGCTTGAATACCACTTAAAAACAATTAAATCATGAAAAACTTTAATTCAATGGATATGGCGGCTTTGGTATTATGGCTTTTGCCGGTAGCTTATGTCGCCTATATTTATTCGTCGTTACCAGCATCGGTGCCAGTGCATTTTGATATTGACGGCAAGCCAAATGGTTATGGGACTAAGGGAGAGTTTTTGGGTACCCAAGGTATCGTAATGGGAATGTCAGCATTTGTATACCTTTTATTAAAATTCCTTCCTGCCATCGACCCCAAGAAATATGTAAAATATGGCGAAGCTACTTTTCAGAAACTTGCATTAGGTCTTGTATTGTTTCTGGCGGCATTGGATATCGCTATTGCTTATGCAACAGTAAATCAACATTTCGAAGTTGGTAAATTGATTCTGCCCGGTATCGGGTTATTGTTCGCTTTTATCGGGAATATCATGAACAGTATCAAACCCAACTACTTTGCAGGCGTTCGTACTCCCTGGACATTGGAAGATCCTGATACATGGCGTTCCACCCATCGTTTAGCAGGTAAGCTATGGTTTGTGGGCGGTATTGGTTTGACTATTACAGTATTGTTTTTGCCAAACAAGGTAGCTATGATTGTATTCTTCATTATTATTGCCATTTTGGTGTTGATCCCTGTTATTTACTCTTACGTATATTATACGAAGCACCATCCATCCAATCAAAATTGATGAAAGAAGAATGGTCGGAAGCTCGAAGGTAATTTTTATGATAGATTAAAATTCTCGCCCGGTAATTGCGTTATTAGCGGTATGAAAAAGCTGTATTTACCCCTATTTTTACTCGTAATTCTATTATTCCCGCGTTTTTCTAAAGCGCAGGATTCATTAAAAAATCAGATCGTCCAAATTGCTAAGCAATCCAAAGGGATTGTTGGCGTATCGATATTAGGCATTGAAACGCGCGATACGCTGAATTACAACGGTAACTCACGCCTGGTGATGCAAAGCGTAATGAAGTTCCCGATAGCCATGACGGTACTGAACCTGGTTGATAAAGGTAAATACAAGCTCGATCAGAAAATGAAAGTGGGCAAAAGAGATATGTTCCCCAACACCTGGAGCCCTTTCCGTGATAAATACCCCGATGGCACAGAAATTACCTTAGGCGAACTATTAAGCTATATGGTTTCGCAAAGTGACAACAATGCCTGCGATTTCCTGTTGAAGAAACTGGGAGGCACACAAACTGTGATGGAATACCTCCAAAGCTTGGGCATAAAAGGTATTAACATTGTGGCTTCGGAGACGGACATGCGCAAAGCCTGGGAAGTGCAGTATACCGACTGGTGCAAACCTGCTGAGATTGTCCGCTTACTCGATCTGTTTTACCAGGGGGAAGCGCTCTCTAAAAGCAGTAATGATTTTTTATACAAGATCATGACTGAAACTACTACCGGTCCGAAAAGATTGAAAGGGTTGTTACCTGTTGATGCCGTCGTTGCCCACAAAACCGGCACTTCAGGAACAAATGATGAAGGATTAACCCCTGCCTCTAACGATGTCGGTATCATCACCCTGCCTAATGGTAAGCACCTGGCTATAGCAGTTTTTGTTTGTAACTCCAAAGCCGATGAAACTAACAGGGATTTAGTTATTGCACAGATAGCTAAGGCTGCGTGGGATGCGTATGGTCATTAGTTCATTTGTTCATTAGTAAATACAGTTTCAGCATTTCTTGATTCATTTTTCGGAATAAGAATAATTACCAATGAACTGATGAACTAGTGTGCCAGTGAACTAAATAACCGCCGTCTCCACATTTTCGTCCTTAAATCCGCCGAAGACAACGAAGTTCATATTCTTATAAATACAGTCCACTTCGTTAAAGCCTGCTTTTTCAAGCATTTTTAATTGAGTTTCAAGCGGGGCGAGTTTATCCAGTTTGGTGCGTTCAAAGGCTTGTATTAAAGCTTCGCGATCAAGACCGGAGTTTGACACAGTTTCGCGCCAGTAATATTTGTACAGGCTGTCAAACAACATATTCTTCCCGGCAACCTGATCGGCATTAATGAACAGGCCGCCATCGTTTAAGGCCTGGTATATGTTTTTGTAAAGCTTTGCTTTGTCGGTATCTTCCAAATGGTGAATAGCTAATCCCGAGATGATCAGGTCGTATTTGCCGGGTAAGGCATCTTTTGAGAAATCGAGCTCGATGTACTCAAAATTATCCTCTCCTTCAAAGCGTTCACGGGCTACATCCAGCATTTGCCCTGAGAGATCAACCAGTGTAAAATGCAGACCGGGATTCAGATCATAAATAAACTGGGAGAATAAACCGGTACCGGAGCCAATGTCAAGCACCCGTTGCGCATGTGTAAGGCTTTTTACCAGCGGCAGGCATGCCGAATAGAAGTCGTTATAGCAGGGGATAAGATATTTCCTTTGCGAGTCGTACTTTTTTGAAACATTGCTGAATTGTTCTTTTACTTCGTTCATAGCCTCATCATTTAAGGTAAATTATCAGGTTAAAGGTAATAAAGGGTTAAACAGCGCTTTTTGTTTGCAACAAACAGGCTGTTATAAATTTAACTTTTTAGAACAATAAATAAAAGATTTAGTGCCTGTTAAAGCACGTGCTGTTTGGCATTGGGTATCCGGCCCAGCAGTCTGTCGAACGAGTAACGATTGTAAAATGCATAATAATACAGCATTACAAAATACAGGCTGTAAAGCATCTGGAATAATACATTATCCCATTGCTCTATCAGGCATGATCCAAAAATGAGCGCCAGCATAGTTATCAATCCAACAACACATGCGAAACGTGTAAATAGCCCTAATATTAATAGTATGCCTACCCCTAATTCTATAAAAGGCAAGGTCATGCTAAATGGGCTTACCAGCTTTACAGGTAAAATAGATTTGCTGAATTGACTGACCAGGTGATCGCTAAATACTTGTATTTTGGGTATCCTGTCGAGGCCATGCCCAAGCATACTTACAGCAATGGGTAGGCGCGCCATCAGATAAGTGCGTCCGGGATTTTTCTTCATTGTTCGGTTACTTTTTCAGAACCTCATTGGCTAAGTGCCTGGTTCCGTCCACCTTAAAGGTATACTTTAATCCTAAAATCTCCGCCACTAAAGGGAAAATATCTACATTAGGAAACGAACCGATTTGCGTATTTGTTTTAAAAGCTGGTCCCCAGGCATAAAATGTGGCATGCATATCCTTTACCACATCCGGATCGAAACCATGCCATCCCGGGTCGAATTTAGAGTTGCGAATATTGAAAACCTTCGGATAATCCGATATAAGGATAATATCGCCTATACGCCCATAGCGATCATCAGATTTTGAATAGTGATAGTGCTGAGGAATATTTACCCTCAAATAAACCTGATAATCCTTTGCCTCTTTTTTCAGTTGCTCATAGGTTTTCTGGATATCGTCAGGATTTTTGGCATACAGGTCGATCATCAAACCATGATCGCCAATAATATACTTTGAAGTATCGATAGCTGCCGGTAGTTTTAAAGTATTAACGATGTCGGGCGTAGTCATGCCATGATCCGACACAAAAATATAGTTCATCTTAAGCCCGGTTTTATCTACCGCTTTAGTCAGCTCATAAACTGCGGAATCAATAAAATGAACAGCCTTTTCAACTTCCGGAGAATTTGGCCCGTGCTTATGCCCTTCATGATCTACCTGCGGGAAATAGAAGGTGATCAAATGCGGGCGTTTTTCTGCGGGTAGTTTTAGCCAATCTACCACAGTCGCGATGCGTTTATCAATAGGCGTTACCTGGTTGAACTTATAATAATAAGTAGGATACGTGTTTTGTATGGCGGCTTCTGACCCTACCCAGAAATAACTGGCGGTTATCATTTTCTGTTGTTCGGCCAATACCCATAACGGGGTGCCACCATACCAGATGCCTTCACCAGCGGTTTTCCCTTTATAGCTGTAAAAACGTTTTAAATTACGGTCGTAGAAAGTGTTGTCAATTAATCCGTGATGAGAAGGGTATAAGCCTGTTACGATAGTATAGTGATTCGGAAAAGTAACTGAAGGAAAGCTTGGAACCATAGAGGATGCTTTTACGCCCCCGTTAGCTAAAGCCAACAGATGCTCTGCTTTATATTTTTCAGCGTAATCGTACCGGAAGCCATCTGCTGAAATGAGGATCACATACGGTTTATCCTGTTGTTCGGCGCCATTGCTGCGACCGGCAACTATTTGTTGCGCCGTGTCGACCTGGGCTAAAACTGTTAAAGAATAAAAAGCAAAAATTAGAAAGCTGAAAATACGTTTCATCGGGGTAAATTATTTGCAATAATTACACTCTAAAGTTACCGTAACAATAGCTTAATGTAAAGCTTAATGCTTGCGCTTTAAAGCTTCGGCAATGGCTTTGTCAGCTAAGGGCTCCATTACTTTATATCCTGCCAAATTCGGATGCACACCGTCGCCTGATAGGGTTGATGGCAAACCTTTCTCGTCGTCGACCATCGCCGAATAATAATCCAGGTAAACGATGTGATTAGCATCGGCATAATCTTTAAGCATTTTATTTAGTGCGATCACTTTTTCCGTTGGAGTAATAGCAGGTCGCCATGGAAAATGATTGGCCGGAAGCACGGACGACATCACTACTTTGATATGTTCTGCCCGTGCCAGTTCTACCATTGACACAATGTTGCCGTAGGTATCTTCCAGTTTTATCGGACCGGTATTTTGTGCGATGTCATTAATGCCAGCTAAAATAACCACCACGGCAGGTTTCAGGTTGATGACATCTTCACGGAAGCGTACCAGCATTTGCGGTGTAGTTTGCCCGCTGATACCACGGTTTATTCGGGTACTGCCAAAATAGCTGGAATCATTAACTTTCCAGAACTCGGTGATGGAGTTACCCATGAATATGATCCTGTTTTCGCCTGACGCAGGTGGGTGCAGTTTACTGTTATCGTCCTGGTATTTTCTGATGTTGGGCCAGTCGTTATGAAGGGCGTATTCAGGATCTTGCCATTTTTTGGCATCGTCTGGTGTCATATTAATAGTAGTGGTTTGTTGTGCCTGTGCGGTAAAGACAGTAAATATCAGTGCAGTAATAATTAGTATTTTATTCATGATAGATAGATGTATAGAATGCAATAATAACTTTTTTGAAGTTTAATGGGCGACTTTTTTGCATTTGTAACAAGTTTGTGCAGGCATTAAACCATTTATTTCGTATTTTGTCTGATGGGTGAGTTTCCTGTCAAACAGACGCTTGTACGCAGGGAATTATTGTTTAATCTGAAATACTTATTGTTATGGCCTTACCCCACCAAAAACAATCTCTCCAACGCTTGAATAAACCTTTGGGTTTACTGGCTCTTCTTGCACTGATGACTTTGCAATCGTGCAAACACGAAAATAAGATATACAAAAGCGAATGCGATATCGGCAAAGACTTCAAAACGATCAGCTTTAAACAGTTGATGGATAGTTTGGACGATTACGATAAGCAATACATAGAAATTTCCGGAAAATACGAAGAGGATAAAGGAATATCCGCGTTGGTTTGTGACAGCCTCTTTTCTAATGCCTCAAACAGCAATGCGCTATGGGTTGATTTCAGCCAGGATTGCCCGCTTTACTTATCCGGCACCCGCCAGGGGTTATTTGAATATAATGATGGCGGGTTTACCCAGATCAACGATAAAAAAGTGACCCTGAGAGGTGTAATTGTATTGCGCAACAAAGGGAAAAAGGACCGATATAAAGCTACGATAGAGCGGGTGAGTTTGGTGAAGCTTTAACGGGAGGTTTTGAATAAAGATTTTCTTATATTTACGTTATGAAAACCTTATCCATTTTAGTACTAACACTTCTAATTGTTTGTTTGTGCAATATTCAATCAAAAGCACAACTTCCTAAAAATTACCAGGCAGGTTGTTATTATGATACTTCGGGTGTGAAACATACCGGCTTAATTGATTTCAACGTGTCTATGAGCAATTTCTATGACAGGATTAATTTTAAGACTTCTGATTCCGCGAAAAATCAGAAAGTTCCTATCGCAGCAATAAAATCAGTTCTGCTTGATTCAGATCCCGATACTATCCACGTTTATACAGAATGGGATACAGCGACGTATGAAAGAACCCAATATTTCGGGCAACTTTGCACCTCTACACCCAGTACACACATTTACTCCAGGGTTCATCTGAAATATCATGCCAATGGCGTTGATGTTTATTCGGTGGGTTCACCAGGAATTAATGTAAAAGCTCCTGGTGGAACAGTTCATATATCCGGAACACCTTCGACAGCAACACACTATGGATCGTATGGGAGTACTGCATCTGCCGATATACAATACCTCTACGAAATTGATGGCAGTTTAACGCTCCCAATATATCGGTCTAACTATAAAGAGGTTTTAACCAAAGCATTTGCTGATGACCCTGAATTGGTTGCGAAAATTAAAAACAAGACCTTGAAATTTCCGGATATGAAGGAGATTATTGAAGATTATCAAAGCTTCAAAGGCCACGCTAAGAGTAAATAGATCAAACGTTCAACATGAGTCCATCATAAGCGAGTGTAATGTTTTTGGGTAGCAAACCCAGGATAGATTCATGACGGCCAAGCCTATGGCTTATGTGGGTAAAATAAGTCTTTTCAGCACCGATTTCTTTAGCAAAGGCAATAGCCTCTACAAAAGTAAAATGCGAAATATGCTTTTCTATCTGCAGCGCATTGATCACTAAGGTTTTGGTGCCTTTTATTTTCTGCTTTTCATGATCGGATATCGTTTTGGCATCGGTGATGTAAGTAAAGTCGCCTATGCGAAAGCCTAATATCGGCAGTTTATAGTGCATTACCTCAATCGGAATAAACTTTACATTGTGCACCAAAAAGGGCTTCAGGTTGATGGTATGCAACTCGATCTCAGGAATGCCAGGGTACTTCATCTCGTGAAAAATGTAGGAGAATTCCCTTTTTAAGGCCTCTTGCACGCGTTCTGTAGCATACACGTCAATAGCGGCTTCCTGACGGTAATTAAATGCGCGGATATCGTCCATGCCTGCTATATGGTCCTTATGCTCATGTGTAAATACGATGGCATCCAAATGCTTCACCTTAGCGCGCAACATCTGGTAACGGAAATCAGGCCCGGAGTCGATCACGATCACCTTACCTTCAGTTTCGATGAGGATGGAGGAACGAAGTCGTTTATCACGCGGATCGGGTGATACGCAAACCTCGCAGTTGCAGGCAATAACAGGTACACCCTGTGAAGTTCCGGTTCCTAAAAAAGTAATAGTCACAGTTGCAGCCTGGTTTGTTTTATTTGTTGTAATAATGCGGTTTGCTTGTCATCCAGCAGGTTATAATCGATGTCAAGCTCACGCAACAACTCGGTTAACGCATGGATTTTGCTTTCAAGGTTTGAGAATTTGTTTACCACCACTACCTTACTGCTCAACAACATACAGGCGCCGGTTTTAAAATTCCCCTTCTCATACCGTACTTTATACCCCGCCGATTTAAGCAGCAATTCCAGTTTTTCAAGGGTATGGGCAGTAAGCGTTAGCATCAGTCCCAAAAATAGGAAGAATAGATGTGAGATGTGAGATTTGAGACGTGAGATTTTAACTTTTTTACAAAGAATTTATTTGCGGCCTTAAAATTTAGGTTTTAAAAATTAGGGTTTAGAATTTCGATCAGCAGCTTTTATCAGCGATTTCTCATATACCTTACCCATCTTTCCCATGATGAACCGTTTTGGCAAAAACTTCAAAAAAAAGTTACCCACACGGTTTATTACACCGGGTACGTAAACCAATTTACGGTTACGAAAAGCATCAATGCCTTCTTTTGCAGCTTGTTTTACGGGCATCAGCCAGCCTTGCAAATCGTGGAAGTTATCACCTGCTGTCATCTCAGTCACGATACCGCCTGGAGCATATACTGAAAGCGAAAAACCTGGATTTTTAAGTTCATTATCTAATGCCGTCGCAAAGCTTAAGATAAATGATTTGGTACCCGAATAAGCAGCCTGGAAAGGAACGGGAAACAAAGCCGCCATACTCGAAACGATCAATACACCGCCTTCTTTGCCTGTCGATTCAAAATGTGATACCAGCCTGTTTGTAAAACGCACCACACTCACCACATTGGTTTGCAGCATGGTTTGAAACTGTTCCCATGTAAGTTCGGAGTGCTTACCGAAGTAAGTGACCCCTGCATTTAAAATGGCAGCATATAATTGTCCGTCGGCTAACAACTGGTCTATTGCATGGTCAACATCGTGCAGTTTGGACAAGTCGGCAACAATGATTTTTACACTTACACCGGCCGCATTTTCTAATTCAGCTTTTAATTGCTCAAGCTTATCTTTTCTCCTCGCCAGTAAAATCAAATTAGTACCATGCTGAAAGGCTAATTGTCGTGCCATTTCTTCGCCTAAACCTGATGACGCGCCGGTAACCAGTACCCACTTATTTTTAAATTGCAGTTTGCTCATGATGGTGGGGTAAAGCTAATAATATTGTCGTAACCTGAATTAAACGAATTAAGGAATTGACAGAATTAATATCAAAGGCTATATTTATTCTAACCTTTATAAACCTCGAAATGAAAAGAGTCTTTTTCGCCGCATTGCTTGCGGGCCTCACCGCATATTCTTTTGCTCAAACCAAAACCTATGCTGAAAAGTTAGGCTGGCCCAAAGGCGCCAAAGTGTTGATATTGCATGTGGATGATGCGGGTATGTCGCACGATTCGGACGAAGGCGTTGAAAAAGCAACCGGACAGGGTGTGGCTACTTCGACCAGCGTAATGATGCCCTGCCCCTGGGTGCCGGAGATTGTGAAATACATTAAGGAGCATCCTGACCTGGATGCAGGGTTGCACCTCACTTTAACATCGGAATGGAACGTGTATCGTTGGGGGCCGCTATCAGACAGGAGCAGAGTTCCGGGATTAATAGATAAGCAAGGATATTTTTACAAGGCTGTGGGTGCCGTTTATTTTAGTGCGAAGCCTGATGAAATAGATATGGAGATACGCGCCCAGCTGGATAAAGCTTTGGCTATGGGTTTTAAGCCAACACACCTTGATTCACACATGGGAACGCTTTTTGCCAAACAGGCATTTCTTGAAAAATATTTACAATTAGGGATAGAGAAACAAATACCGGTGATGTTTCCCGGTGGTGATGACTTGTTCTATCGTGCTGAGGCAAAGGCTGCGACTATTGCCAGCATGAAAAAGGCAGGCACTTATACCGAAGGGATGACAATTCCTGACCCTGCTGAGTTAGATAAAGCCAAAGATATAGGCACAATGCTTTGGAAAAACGGCTTGCCCGTGCTGGACGATCTCCATAACTCCAGTTACGACTGGGTGATGCCGGATATCGGGCATAAAACAGATGCCGAGATACAAAAATGGTACACTGACCATTATATTGAAAGTATCGGCAGGTTGAGTCCGGGCCTGACGATGGTTATTATGCACTGCACCGATCCGACAAACGCATTTAAATACATCTGCAACGAAGGCCAAAAACGCAAAGGCGACCTGATGGCCATGCTTGACCCGCGTTTAAAAGAGTTTTTAACAAAGAATGGTTATATCCTAACCACCTGGCGCGAGGTAATGGAAAGAAGAAAAAAGGTGGCTAATGCTGAATAAATGAATATAAAAGAACTTATATATCAATTCATTTCCGCTCAAAGGCTTGGCGTAGTGTCAACTATTACTTTGGATAACAAACCAGAAGCGGCGTTAGTTGGTATTGCAATTTCAAAAAATCTGGAAGTTATTTTTGATACAATAAAAGCATCCCGGAAGTGCCGGAATATATTGCGCAACGCTAATGTCGCACTGGTTATTGGCTGGGACGAGGAAATTACCGTTCAATATGAAGGCTTAGCAGAGGTTTTGGCGATGATAGTGAAGCCGATAGATTAAGAGAGATTTATTACAAGAATTATCCCGACGGCAGGGAGCGTGCAGCAACATGGGCTGGCCTGGTTCACATAAAAGTGAGTCCTAAATGGATACGCTACAGTAATTTTAATGATCCGCCTTTAATTGAAGAACTGACTTTTTAAAGACAGGCCAAAATTTATTAGCTTATGTAGCGTTTAATGTACAAATACCGTAACCCTTGGTTAGAGGTTAATTTGATTATCTTGCACTCCGGGATAATCTACCAAAGACATTTTAAAACCTGAATTATGAAAATTATCTACAAAATATCGTTTGTCGCATTTATTGGCGCAGCATTATTTTCGTGCAGCAAATCAAAAGTTACGCCTGTAACATCGTCACATGTTGATACCAGCACTAATCTCATCAGCGATACCAAGCTTGTTGGAAATTGGGCCATAGTGACCGATACGGTTTCTATTAATGGAACAGGTATTATGTATCACGGCTCTGCCGGCGACTATTTTAAATTTACCAAATATGGTAACCTGTATATTGCTGAAGGACTTCAAAACCTTGTAGATACTGCTATCTACGCCATTTCATCAGTTACAAACCAGGTAGGATGGACGAATTTGTATACCAGGGTAAACGGCGTTACGACAACACTGGTTACCACAACAGCGCCTTTTACAATTGTAACTCTCGACACAGCAAACCTGGTGCTTTCACAGTCCGCGCAGACATCATCAGGTATACATTACGAGACGATAACATTTAAGAAGAACAAATAGAGATCATTTATTCTATGCTACCGGTTGGATTACCTGATTCTTTAATTATTTCAGCGTTAAATCCATCCAAAACATCCTTAAGAGCTTCTATTTCTGATAGACTTAATCGTTGCGCGTATAATTTGGATGCGTGGAGAGCTAATTCGGCCAACAAGAAACCAAAGTGTTTGGCATCACCATTAAGTTCTGAATGAATTGTGACATGTTGTTCTTTAAAGGCAGCCCATACTCTAAGGATTTCAAAAGACTCCTGATCTTCAACTGCTGCGGGAGGGATTTGTAATTCTCTCATTTTAAATCTCAAATCTCATATCTTATATCTCAAGTCTATCTTAAATCTACTAATTCCGCTCCGGGATAATTCTTTTTATCATAGGTGAAGGTGCTTTCGGGCACCTTTACGTTTGGTGTAAACGTGCGGATAACATAATTGTAGCGGCTGCCGTTTTTATCAAATATCATCGCGCTGAATATCTGCTTCTTGGCTTTATCTATCGATAGTCGTATTTTAAAGAAAGGCTTCTTTTCATCCTCAGGTGTCAGGTCGATCACCTGGCATAGCTTGCCGTCCACCTTGGCATCGCCATTATAAATGTATTTATAGCCTTTTTCGTAAACGGTGAATATTTGCGCCGGGTTCAGGCTTTCGCTGCTATTATCAACGTCGGTTAACTCTACTTCCTTATTTTTTTTCACATAGGTCCACTGGCTTTTGCCATCGCTGATGATCTCTTCGTCCACAGCCAGTTTATCATCCGGGTTAAAGATGGTAACTTTGTATTTATTGGCTTTTGACCGGGATATCATCGTACCCATTTGACTGTCCTTGGTACCCGCCTGCGGGTTCTCATAAGTAAAAGTGAAATCTGTCTTTATCACATCATACGAGCGGTATTTCTTGCTCACCTGATTTAGTATTTTCTTGGCATCGGCATCTTTTTGGGCGAATGCATAGTTAAAGGTTAGTCCGGTCAAAAGCAGATATAACAGTATTTTTTTCATAGGTATTTTATTCTTATTCCATGCAATTAAGATGGTGGAATAAGCAACAGGTTTAATTTTAAATAGTTTTTGATAAAGTTTCCAAATGTCTTTCAAGGCTATATTCATCGCTGAAAAGCACATCACGGGCTTTGCTGCCCTCAAACGGACCTACAATACCTGCGGCTTCCAATTGGTCGATAATGCGACCTGCGCGGTTATAACCCAGTTTTAGCTTACGCTGGATCAAGGAAGTCGAACCCTGCTGATGCATCACAATCAGGCGCGCTGCTTCTTCAAACATCGGGTCTCGGTCGTCCGGGTCAAATTCTTTGGCGCTGCTGCCACTTTCGCCTTCACCGAAGTATTCAGGCAGTAGTAAAGCAGTAGGGTAGCCTTTTTGGTTACCGATATAATCCGATATCTTTTCTACTTCCGGTGTGTCCACAAAAGCGCATTGCAGACGTATCAAGTCGCTGCCTGTTGAAAGGAGCATATCCCCGCGGCCGATCAACTGATCTGCCCCGCCTGCATCCAAAATGGTGCGGGAGTCGATCTTTGACAACACGCGGAAAGCAAGGCGCGACGGGAAGTTGGCCTTGATAGTACCTGTAATGATATTCACCGAAGGTCTTTGCGTAGCGATCACCAAATGGATACCTACCGCACGGGCCAGCTGCGCCAAACGGGCAATTGGCATTTCTACTTCCTTGCCGGCGGTCATCATCAGATCGGCAAACTCGTCTACTACCAGTACAATAAATGGGAGGTAACGGTGTTTTTCAGGATCACTTATTTTGCGGTTGATGAATTTTTGATTGTATTCTTTCAGATTACGCACGCCTGCATCTTTTAGCAGGTCATAACGCTGATCCATCTCGATACAAAGAGAATTGAGGGTATTTACCACTTTCTTGGTATCAGTAATAATCGCATCAGATTCATCAGGTAACTTTGCCAGGAAGTGCCTTTCTATCTTACGGAACAAGGTCAACTCCACCTTTTTGGGATCGACCAGCACAAACTTCAATTCCGCCGGGTGACGCTTATAAAGCAAAGAAACCAATATGGCATTAATACCCACCGATTTACCCTGACCTGTAGCCCCCGCAACCAGTAAGTGTGGCATCTTGGCTAAATCGGCAATAAATACCTCGTTGGAGATGGTTTTACCCAACGCAATAGGCAAGTCCATCGTTGTATTTTGGAACTTTTCGGTAGATAGGATAGACCGCATCGAGACCATTTCAGGATTCTGATTCGGTACCTCGATACCGATAGTGCCCTTACCCGGCATTGGGGCTATGATACGTATACCCAAAGCGGCTAAGCTCAATGCAATATCATCCTCAAGGTTCTTGATCTTGGAGATACGCACACCCGGCGCCGGGATGATCTCATACAAAGTAACCGTAGGGCCGATAGTTGCCTTTATCTTGTCGATCTCAATATTGTAATGGTTCAGCGTCTCAACAATCTTATTCTTATTGGCTTCCAGCTCTTCTGAATTGACGGTGATCTTGTTTGAGCCGTAGTTTTCAAGCAAATCAAGAGTTGGCAATTTGTAGGATGCCAGCTCCAGCTTATGATCATAAACGCCGAATTGAGCTACAAGATCTTTTGCTTTATCATCATCTGCCTGTTCAATGTTCAACACGTTTGTTGGTCGGGCGGTATCAATGGTTAGTGGTATTTCATCTTCAAATTCCGGCTCATGACTGGCAGATGGCTCCGGTTTCAGTACCATGGGCTCATGAAAAACCGGGGTTTCTAAAACTGGCTCATTAACCTTTTTCTCATTGTCTTTTACGCGGTTACCATTTTTAGGCCATTCAACTGGTCTTGATAAGTAATCTTCCTCGCGCTCATAGGCTTCAGGCACTACTTCATCAACCACATCCGGGTTAAGTTCTTTTTTCTTGCGCGATGGTATTTTGAAATCAATGTTGTAAGCGATGATCAGTACTGTTAATGCAGCAAAAACCAAAATACCCGCTGTACCGGCCTGACCTACTTGGGCATCCATCAAACGGTTGGTCCAGAAACCAAAGTTGCCTTCCAAAAAGTGCGGTACATCGCTAAAAAAGGCATGGAAAAAACCTAAAGTAACCGAAGTGAAAATGAGCAGGAACAGCGAATAAGCAATGGTTTTGCCCATTGGATATAAGCGTACTTTGAAAAGCAAACGGTAACCAACAATAAAGAAAACGAATACAAACAAGAACGACGCAACACCAAACCATTGGAAAATGAACTGGTTTGATAGCAATGCTCCGAATTTACCCAACCAGTTCTCCACTACAGGGTTTTTAAGGCCATTGTCTAGTAATTCTTGCTGGGTCTTAAACAGGTTATGCCAACCGCCATTAGCAGGCGATACATAGCTTTGATCTTCCTGCCAGGTAAACAGGTATGAGGTAAAAGCGATCAGGAAAAATACCGAAAGAATAAGAAGAAACAGGCCTGCTATTTTTGCATAGCGACCATCGTTCAGCTTAAAAGGAGGGATTCTTTCCTGCTTTTGCCTGGCTGATTTTTCACTCTTTTGCGAAGACCGGTCCGACTTATTATCGTCCCTTGTGGTATTTGTTTTAAACTGGTTCCCTTTAGTCGGCATCCTTACATTGCACGTTAAAACGCAAAGGTAAAGTTAATAGATTAAACCAATATCAGGCACGGTTTTTAAATTTTATCGCCGCTTTAACGTTCTTTTATGGCACATTGATACCAAAAGTTGTTAACTTTTGCCAAGTTATAAACAACGGTTGCTTTTGCTTAGATTTTTAGTAATATTGAGGCATGAGCATTGAGAAACTGGAGGAATACATAGCGGCGGGCGACCTTGCAGGCGTTAATAACGTCTTAACTCAAGACCCCTCGCTGGCTACCACAACAACTTCGGCCAATGTTTCTCCCCTTATGCTTTCCTGCTATTATAAAAAGCCCGCCGTAACCGAATTGCTGCTGAAACATGTCACTGAGATCAATCTGTTTGAGGCATCCGCAGCCGGCAAGTTTGATGTCGTGGCCCATATCCTTTATTCACATCCCGATGCAGTAAATGATTATGCTCCTGATGGTTTTACCCCGCTTGGCTTAGCTTGTTATTTCGGCCAGTTTGAAGTAGCCCGGTTCCTGGTGCTTAAAGGCGCTGATGTGAATCTGCCATCGAACAACGGCTTTCACGTTTACCCAATACATTCGGCCGCAGCCGGAAACTATACCGATATAGCCCGTATGCTGGTTGAAAATGGGGCAAAAATCAATGTAAAGCAGCAGGCAGGCGCTACACCATTACATTCCGCCGCGCAAAACGGTAATCTGGAATTGCTGATCCTTTTCCTCGAAAACGGTGCCGAAACTAATGTGCGCATGGAAGGAGGCAAACTTCCCGCTGATCTGGCACGTGAGAAAGGTTATGCTGAAATATCGGAGATATTAAGTTAAAGCTGTCTTTATTTTCTGTCATCCTATTGTCATCGCAAAATTTACTAATATTGCGTACTTTTATTAGTAAATACAGTCACAATGACCGGTGAGGATATTGTTAGTTTAGGCGACAAGCACGTAGGCGAGCCTTATGTTTTGGGTACGCTGGTACCCAAAGATAACCCTGATTATAAAGGCCCCTGGGATAGCGCCGATTTTGTGTCGTGGGTTTATTACCAGGCTGCCGGCATCTTATACGGTTGTGATGCAGTAGATGAACACTGCGATTTTTGGGATCGTGACGCTAACAAAAAAGGCCAGATCATCACCATAGAGGAAGCAAAATCAACTCCGGGCGCGGTTATATTGCGTTTAGCAGGCAATGGTACAGTGGGGCATATTGTTATTTCTGATGGCAACGGTGGTACAGTCGAAGCGCATGGACGCGAGGATGGTATCATCAATTCCGTAGTGGATGGCCGCCGTTGGGATATGGGTATACTGGTGCCGGGCGTGACCTACACATCCAATCCGATCTCGCCCTACAGACCGCCAACAGTTACCATCTATAGGTTGACAAGTCCTAATATGGTGTCCACAGAAATAGGAAAGATTCAAGCTGAATTGACGCGCCGCGGGTTTGATACCGGTGGCGTCGACAATATTTTTGGTGAGATGACCTATAATGCAGTGAAGCTTTTCCAGAATTCGGTAGGGTTAAATCCCGATGGCGAGGTGAGCGCGTTTACGGCTGCAGTGCTGGATGCGCAGTGAAATACACTTTTTTTGAAAAATCGTCATTGCTGTAAGGGTTTAGTAATTCGCAGACAGAATAGCGGGTTATTTTTTG
>JAFDZM010000020.1 GCA_018266915.1 Bacteroidota bacterium
ATCGAAATGCCGGCTATTCAGGTTGGAAATATGGCTATCTGTTTTTCAAAACCAATGGATAGCACTAAATTTGATTTCAGCAGATCAGGTTCAAAAACAAGTTTACTAATAGTAAAAGCTCAAAATGCTATGAATATGTATGCTATGACCATAGTCGCAGATTCTTCATATTTGAAAGGAAATTATAATTTATTAGCTAACAATACTTATCAAAAGATAGATACAAATTTCACAGGAACTATTTTCTTTAACCAGATGGATGGAACTTTTGTAAACGGCTGGATTTATAAAAACGGAGTTATTACAAGACAGCTTTCTCCCGCTTCAACGTCAAATGGGCAAGCAATACAAAGTATAAATAGCGATAAATTGCATGTAGATGAAGAAACACCGGGGTGTGGCGCAATAGTTTCTGTAACGGTGTATGAAGATTGCTATACTTATCCAAGTGGCACTTCACTATGTTATATTACAAGCGATACGAATGTTGCAGAGGATTGTCCAACAACAAGCGGTGGCGGAGGTTCAGGAGGTGCAACAGGTGGTGGCGGAGGAGGAACATCGCCTTGCACTGTTCCCCCAGCAAATTCATCAGTACAACAAGTAGTAATAAACTCCACGCCAACAAGGGGATTCACAGTAAATGTGGCAATGCCGCCTCCGGGTGGGGGCACAACAACGCCATGCACAGAAACGACAACAACTCAAACTATCACAGATAATGTAAGCAATCCTTGTTTGAAAGGACTTTTAGACAATCTAGCGATTAACAACACCTTACAGACGGATGTGACAAGCATGTTGCGAAATACCTTTGGTACTAGTGATGTAATTAATATCACATTTGTAGATGGTGATTTTACAAGTACTTTAGGTACAGCAGATGCAGGAACTGACGGGTTAAGTTATAATAACTTTGAAGTTAAATTTAACACCCCTATTATAAAGGATGGCTCTAAAGAATTTCTATTAGAAACAGCTATGCATGAAATATATCATGCTTATCTATACGCAAATCCCACAGTAAAAGGTAACTTAACGCAGCACGCCTATATGATACAGAATTATGTTAATGCGGAAGTTCAAACTTTAAGGCAAGTCTTTCCAAATTTATCAATTCATGATGCCGAATGTTTAGTTTTATCTGGTTATGGAGATCTTGACGCTAACACACTCAATACAGCTATTGCGTCTTATGGCCTAACACTAAATGACGTGACGACCACTAATACTCAATATAAATCAGGAGTTTCAGGAACAAAATGTCCAGTATTATGAAAAAATACATCATTAAATTTTTACTTTCTTCCATTTTATTTATTGGATTTGTAAACGGTGCCTACAGCCAGTCAAATGTGATTGAAGCGCAATACAAATATGGGAACAGTGCGCTTAATAAATTTTTAAATGATAGATTCGGCGAGGAAGCTAAAGGTAAGAATATAAATGTTTGCCTGATCTCTGTGACATTTGCAAAGTTCACAATCGACACTTCAGGAAATATAAAAAGCTTGACTTTTTCTGAAAATAAAGATACACCTAATGCCTTTAAAGAAATATTAAAAGATGTAATTAACTCTACAAGTGGTTTATGGTTGCCACGTCGGATAAATGGCAAGGCTGTTGAAAGCAAACTATTTGTTTTGCCTTTAATTTATGAAATGGAAGCGGGATGTTACGTCAGCAAAAAAACGGTAAATAATGGTACTGCAAACTCGCTGTTAAATTTTCTGGATTTTGAGGATGAGAATGGAAATAAATTAAATCAACTTGACTGTATATTATTAAAACCATTACATATTTTTTCTGCCAACTGACACCGCATTGTGATATTACACAACTCCAGCTTAACACATTTTGGTTGTCTCAGTTGACTGCAACCAATGCTTCAGATAAGCTTTCCACAAACTGCCCGACTCCATGAAAAAATTAGTCATTTTTTTCTTTTTGTTACCTTTTTTACCCGTATATGCCCAACAAGGAATAACTTTAGTTTTTGAAGAGAAAGCTGCATTTGACACGGTAAAATTACAAGGCGTAAAATTGTTATATAACCACGTTAAATTGTATAGCAGTCAAGATAATCCCAGGCTTGATATTTTTAATTTTTACTTCAGTACAAATAACTTCAAGGCCTCTGAACTAAATAGGAAAGGATTTTCGGAAGCTTTAACTAATTATCATAAACTAACTAATGATGTGTTGATCACGATAACACCGCTAACTGATTCTTTTAATGCTAAGTTAATCAAAGTTTCTACTACGGATTTATCGAAGATGGTTATCATGAAGCCGGAAGAATTAATGCAGGAAGCGATTAGAAATCTCCATCATTGCTTTTCTGAGAATGACATGCAGCACGATGACAAACCTGGGGTTACAAAGACTTTCCGGTATAAATTACTGATCAAAAGGGGGAATTCTTATTATGCAATAAAGGCCCCGATTTTGACTGAATATTATCTAATTGACAAGGCATGTTATCTTTACCCTATTCAATATCACTACGGCGAAATTAATACACAAAAGCCAGGTTGGACAAATTACGTTTCAGGTCAGGATATACTCGATGTGCTGCGGCAACACACCTCATCCGTAAACAATAATTATTATCCTATTAGGGCTGTTTCACGTAGGACATATCCTCGCAATCTAGAACGAAAAGATAGTTGTAATTTATATACTTACTGGACATACCCTGGCTTTCCGGACGATATGGTAGGAATAGGAAAATTACAATTTATTGAGGGGGTTGGAATTGTTAACGGCACATACGGGACTTATTTCAACAAAAATTTTATGATCGATTTGGAAAATAACCAATATGGCTATTTTGAAGACTTTAATGGGCCATTTGTGCTGAAAATAAAATCGATTAATGGTTTGCCCTTAGAAGAACTTTGTAAAAGGATTTATGAAACAGGTAATCAACCTGGTAAAATCAAAAGTGCTCCAGGTTATTGAGGTAGTATTGCGAATTCTGATTGTAATCAACGCAATTGCATATTGTAAACCCCGCCGACAGAACTGGCGGGGTTTTTGTTTATGTATTAACATGTTATGAAATATGTGTAAAACATTTATTAAAGCAGGTATGTTAATTTATTATTATTGAATTAAATAACTGATCTGTAATAATATGGATAACGAGCAACTATACGATGATATCCAGGAGATCAAGACAGCATTTGTGATCACGTTTCTGATCGCAGTATATTGTTTTTGTATGGATATGAAATTTGTTTCGGCACATGTGCAATGGAAAGTTGTATGTGACTCAACAGGTTTTATTATAGTGACCGCCATTGACACCACACTTTTTCTTGAGCTGCTAAGGCTAAAGAAAGCATATAAAGAAATACCCGAAGATTCGGATTAATTCCCCGAACCGGGTTAAACACAAAAGGCAAGCTGATCGGCTTGCCTTTTGTGTTATTAATAATCTCTATGTTTAAATCCCGGGTGCTTCTTCAACTCGTTTCCTGAAGCTGAATATTTTCGTTTTTTGCAGGTACTCCACTTGTTTTACTGGCTTCTTGTAGGTGTATAGCCACCACAGGTTATATTTCAAACAGAAGTTATAGAAGAATATCGGTAACACAATTCCTGATGCCCATATCAGCACGATCAACGCCGGTATATAAGTTATATGCAGGAAATTCATGAAGAATATACGGGCCATCGTCATTACAATGATTTGCATACAATAAACGAATAGAGAATGATAGCCTACGATACGTATCCAGGTGAATACTTTATATTTCTGCAGCAGGAATGAGAAGTTGACCGATATTGTACAGCCAACTAATGCCTCGAAAAGATAGAAGAATGGCATTGTGTGCTCTAGTAGATCGTCGCCCAGATTACTTGGCTGTTGATTCACTTTTGCGGCAAAGTACTGTGTAGTTAAAAATACCGCCAGCAATGGAAAAAATGACTTCCATGACGAGAATCGTTTGATGTTATTTTCATCCAGCATAACGTGCGATATCAAGTCGCCAAGTGAGAAGAAGAAATAGTATTCAAGCACGTCTGTCAGCAACCAGGCATTAATATTATTAACATGGAGATAGGCTGAGATACAAAAGAATATGAAGCCCAGCAATACGTGAAACACTGGTTTGAGCTTTAGTACAGATTTAACAAAGGCATAGATCACCCCGATAAAGAATAGTGCATTCAGGTACCAGAAGTGCCCTGTTTGGCGTGGATCAAGCAAAAGCATCAAATATCTCGAAGGGCCGATGGTTGTATTACTCGTGAAACTGGTATATGATGCAGCGAGTATCTGCATGGATATTTCTATAAAGCCCCATACCAGCAGCGGGAATAAAATGTTGTTGGTACGATCGCTGATATAACCGCCGAGCCCTTTTTTATTTAAACTTTTGCCAACAAGTAAGCCTGAAATAATGAAAAACAAAGGCATCCTGAACCCATAAAGAAAAGTGCCGATATAGTTAAAAAAAGGATAAGCGCTCAAATCGGCGTGACCAGTCAGCGAGTCGAGGCAATGCCCATAGCCAACCAGCATAATGCTGATCCCTTTATCGTAGTCTATCCAAAGCCACCTTTTTTCTTTAAGTATAAATTTGGAGTTAAAAGGATCCATTGTTTAGGGTTTGATCAATTGTTTTTCTAATACGTCAACAACAGGGGTAGAAGTTGCTTTTTAATTTTAAATAAATGTAATTACCGCAGGGCCAAACGGTGTTTATTTAGAGGCAATGTTTGTGCCGCAACCAATTGTATACTTAAATATAAGATGTCTAAACAATAAAATGGGGATTCCAATCCACATTTGTGTATCGGGCATTCCCCATGTGATACAAAAAATCTATATCGTTTTATCGTTTTTACCCGTAAAACAGTAATAATAGTATCGAAGGAAGCGTTTTAAAGAATGTTAATTAACCTTAAAAAAAATTAACGAAAACTTTTAAACCTTTTTAGTTTATATTGGTCATAACTATAGAAAACACAAATCTTATGAAGCCATCATATGTTGCCAACGAAAATAACATGCGCATAATAGCTTCATAGCCTTTAAAAAACAAAAACACTTATGAAAAAACTCCTATCTATTTTATGCTGTGCAGTAATATTATTGTCAGTGTCCTCATGTACTAAACAGTATATCACCCCTAATCCGAACAAAACAGTATATACTGATGTAACCTCGACGGATTGGGTTGCCTATACAGATGGTGCTGGTGTTAAATCGTATCAGTTGCCAATCAATGTCGATGAGTTAGATCAGGCGTCATCTGACTTTGACGGTGTAATCGTATCGATTTCTTATGATGGTGGCAATACTTATGAACAATTGCCTGAGGTATATGGTAATCTGTCCTACAGTTTTACCTATAATCTTCACAATGTGACCTTATATGCGCAAACGCCTGATGGTACGACGGCTGTACAACCTACCGATCCTATGAAAGTAAAAATTGTATTGGTTTACTCCAATTAATAGAGTAGGGTTAAAAAAATTAAAAGGTGTACCGGATTCCGGTACACCTTTTTTGTTGCTATATTTTAAAGACTTTTACTTCTCCATTTGCTCGATCACCGCCTGGGTTACACCGGTAAACGAGAATCCGCCGTCATGGAATAAGTTCTGCATGGTAACCATTTTGGTCAGGTCAGAGAACAGGGTAACACAATAATCAGCACACTGATCAGCTGTAGCATTACCAAGCGGACTCATTTTTTCAGCATAGTTGATAAAGCCATCAAAGCCTTTTACACCAGAACCTGCAGTAGTGCGGGTTGGCGACTGCGATACAGTATTGATACGAACTTTCTTTTTAGTACCGTAGTAGTAACCGAAGTTGCGCGCAATGCTTTCCAGTACAGCTTTGTTATCGGCCATGTCATTATAGTCAGGGAATACGCGTTGTGCAGCGATATAGCTTAATGCAACTACAGATCCCCACTCGTTGATGGCATCATGCTTTAATGCAACTTGCAATACACGGTGCAGGCTCAATGCCGAAATATCGAAACCCTTGTGGGTGAATTCGTAATTATTTTCATAGTAAGGTATACCTTTCCGCACATTCACACTCATACCGATAGAGTGCAGGATAAAATCAACGCCCCCGCCAAAATGTTCTATAGTTTTGGTAAACAGGTTTTCCAGGTCATCATTGCTGGTTACATCAGCACCGATAACAGGCGCATTGCATTCGGCAGCAAGGTTGTTCAGTTCGCCCATACGCAGGGCCAGCGGAGAGTTTGACAGAACGATCTCTGCACCTTCTGCATGACAACGCTGAGCCACTTTCCATGCGATGGATTGTTCGTTCAGCGCACCGAATATGATACCCTTTTTGCCTTTTAATAAGTTATAAGCCATAATGTGGTTGGTTTTTATTGAGGGGTAAAGTTATGATTTTAAGTCAAAAGTCTATAGTCAATAGTCCATAGTCCAAAGAGCATGGATTATTTATTATTTAACTCTATTCTTAGGGAGTCGAACTTTAACCAATGTGGTGGCATAGTGAGCTTGATCTCGTGGTCACTGAAAGTTAACTTTGGATCGAAATTGAAACCTTTCATGTCATCTTTAAAATCAGCGAATATTGCTCCGGTTTCGCTTTGAAACATATCACCATTAATTGTATCATAGCAATCCTTTGCAGAACAGATTGTCCTGCCAACAAATTTATAATTGAGGTCTATATCTATGTATTCCAACATTCCCGTGCTATCGTGGTTTTTCAGATGCAACAAGTAGTCATTTTTGTATTTGATATCCTTATAGACTTTGATATCATTAGTAATACGGCCATCGGTATAAACTTTAGCGTTGATGGGTTTCTCTAAATTACTTGCTTCGCCAAGCAAATATTTGAGAAAAATTGGATGGTCGTGGACAACCACGCCGATAGTAATTCCTGCGATCAGAATTATTACACCGAATATGACTAACACTTTTCGCATAAGGTTTATGCTATGTTACTGCAAACTCAACAATTCCCGTGCATTCTGCAGCGCACTTTCTCCGGGTTTATCGCCACTTAACATTTTGGCGATTTCGACAACGCGTTCCTGTTTATCCAGTTGACGGATGCGCGTATAGGTTGTCGCACTTTCATTGTCTTTGTAAACAAAATAATGGCTTTGCCCCTTGCTGGCTATCTGCGGCAGGTGAGTTATAGTGATTACCTGTAAGTTTCCTGCAAGGCGTTCCATGATCTGCCCCACTTTGTTGGCTACTTCACCGGAGATACCTGTATCTATTTCGTCAAAAATAATGGTAGGCAAGGCAGTATATCTCGCGATCAACGATTTGATCGATAGCATCAACCTTGAGAGCTCACCACCGGAGGCTACTTTGCTCATCTCAGCTAAAGCATGCCCTTTATTGGCAGAGAATAGGAAGCGAATATCGTCAACGCCATTTTGATTAAATACTTCTGTATTCTTTCCGACTTGCAGACTTTCTGACTTGCGGACTGACTGTTCAATTTTTAGTGTCGAATTAGGCATTCCCATTTCAGTTAAAGCTTCAATTACTTGCTTTTCAATATTAGGAATAGCTTTAGAACGATTGGCGGATAGCTGTTTCGCCAACTTTTCTAATTCCTCTTTTTCAGCCGCGATCTGTTTTTGTAGCTTTTCAATTTCGTCGTCGCCAAAGAGTGCCTGCTGTATTTTTTCAGAGAGTTCTTCCTGTAACTGCAGTAATTCAGCATTGGTACTTACACGATGCTTTTTTTGCAGATTGTATATAAGGCTTAACCGCTCATTAATTTCAACTGCTTTAGCCTCGTCGGTATGTGTACGTTGCTCTATATTTTCAATTTCTGACGCAATATCTTTTAGTTCGATCAATGAGCTTTTCAAACGCTCATGTAGTTCAGCTATTTCAGGGTTGAATTTCTCAAGAGTAGATAAATGATGCCCCGCTTCGCGCAATTGCAATAAAGCCGCAGTTTCACCATCCTGCATTAAATAATAAGCACCCAATAAATTTCTTTTAATCTCTTCTGCATTATTAAGGGTATAAAGCTCCTGCTCCAATTTTTCCTGCTCGTCTTCAATTAAATTGGCTTTCTCCAGTTCATCAAACTGGAACTGAAAATAATCCAGGTCGGATTTCGCTTTCTCACTCTCTGCAATCAATTGTTGCAATCTGGAAAGTGATTTTTTATAAGTGCGATATTTTGACCGGTAGTCATTCAATAACTCACCATGCCCCGATACCGAATCAACCACCAATAACTGAAAATCCGGGTCATTGATCTCCAACGTTGCATGCTGAGAGTGTATATCGATCAACTTTTCGCCCAGTTGCTTAAGAATAGTAAGATTTACCGGTGTATCATTGACAAAGGCTCTTGATTTACTGTCAGCCGTTATTTCTCTTCTCAGAATGGTTTCTGCTTCATAATCCAGCTCATTTTCCTCAAAGAAGTTTTTTAAATGAAAACCATTGATACTGAACACACCTTCTATCACACATTTTTTCTGCTGATTAAAAAAATACCTACTCTCCGCCCGCTGACCAAGTATTAATGAGAGTGCCCCCAATATGATCGACTTACCCGCGCCCGTCTCGCCGGTCAGAATATTTAGTCCCTTATCAAAGCTGATTTCCAGGTTATCAATTAACGCATAGTTGTTTATAACGAGCTTTTCGAGCATAAACGGTATTCCTTTTTGAAGGAGACTAAAGTACGGTTTTTGGTTGATTAGGTTAAGGGGTTGATTGGTTAAAAAGGAGATAATGTTAGTCGATTGTTCTTATAACCTTAGCAGGCACCCCGCCCACAATAATATTCGCCGGAACATCTTTGTTAACTACTGCGCCGGCAGCAACAACTGAGTTTTCGCCAACGGTTACTCCCGGTAATATAATTGCTCCGGCACCTATCCAGGCATTCTTTTTTATCAGAACGGATTTAAGGTCGAGTGACTTCCTGGTTGAAGGATCTAAAGGATGATTTTCTGTAATTAAACTCACCTTGGGGCCTATCTGCACATCGTCTTCAATAGTTATTCCTCCCAAATCAAGAAAAGAACAGTCGTGATTAATAAATACATTTTTGCCAATTTTGGTGTGCCTCCCAAAGTTTGTGTAAAAAGGCACAAATATCGTAGCGCTCTTATCAATCTGATTGCCGGTAATTTCGCTAAGATAGTCTCTTACCTGGTCAACGTCAGTCGAAGTATTCAATGCTGCAGATAGCTTTATTGTCCGGGCAACAATCTCCCATACTTTCGGCATTTGAGAGTCTGTCATGTGAATTATTCCGCCGGCAAGCATTCTTTGAAAGATGTCAGTATCGTTCTGGCTCATGTCTGATTAATATATCAGATCAAATATAGGGGATTGGTTATTTGTGGTAAAGTGATCAGTTAACCGGTGACCAGTTAATCAGGCAAAAAAATAGCGACAGGTTTCAAACCCATCGCTATGCTTAAAACTATATCCCCCTAATTAACTGATCTCTGATTAACCGGTTAACTGATCACTGGTCATCCGGTTTCTCAGGAGCTTCCGGTTTCTCCGGTTTCTCAGGTGCCTCGGGTTTGCTTATTTCGGGTTTTTCTACTTCCGGCTTTTCAGGAGCTTCAGGCTTTTCCGGTTTGTCCATGTTCATGTTCCAATTCTCATTGTCATTCCAGTTCATTTTAAAGTTCATGGCATCACGTTTCATGCGCTCCATTCTTTTTCTAAATTCGGGCGTGTTCATATAAGCTCTCATTTTAGCTTGTGCTCTGCGCATTGCTTCCTTAGCTTGTTTCATTTCAGGACTATTTTGAAAAGCACGCATTTTGGCATTCAGGTTCCTCATCTCCTCTTTTGCCTTTTCCATATCAGGATTATGATAAGCTTTTCTAATACTGTCGCCCAGCGAGCGCATATCCGCCTGTGCCTTATGGAATTCCGGAGAGTCATAACGCTGACGCATTTGTTCGCCGAGTTTCTTCATTTCTTCCTCACGCGCTTTTTCTTCCGGCGATATATGTGATTTTAGCTCTTCCTGGTATTTTTTATAATTTTCGCTTTGATAGAAATCATCATCCTTTGAATAATTGCGATCATGCGGAATGTTATATTTCTTTTCCAGTTCAGCATTCAATCTCTTGAATTCTGGCGTGCTGTAATATTTTCCAACTTCGCCGCCCAGTTCACCCAGGCGTCCGTTTATTTTAGCTGTTTCGCCATTATCGCCCCAGGTTTTACTAAAGCTCGATGACATATCGTCCATCTTCTTCTGCAACTCTTTCATTCCGGCGTTATTGTCGAGATCTTCCATCGCTTTATTTTGCAGCTCCATTTGATGAGTTAGTTTTTGGAACTCAGGGCTGTTATAGTATTTGCTGATCTCTTCACCGTATTTGCCCATTTCAGCCGAAAGTTTTTCAAGCTCTTTATCGTTGTAGTAATAACCGTAATTGTTATCATTATCCCAGTCTTCAGTATGCTTTGTTTTTACCGTTGCTTTTTTGGCAGTTGACTTGTGATGGTAGGTGCTGGTTTTCTTTTTGGTAGTATCAGCAAATAACTCGCTGATCATAGTCGGTTTTATCTTGTTGAATGATATTTTACCATTCGCTATGGTTGGGTTCAACCATGCAAGGCCTGTTACGCTGGCTACAAGCAGCGACAGGGCAAGTAGTATATGGCGTGCATTGCCAATTGGTTTCTTCGTTTTCATGATACGTTCAATTCTGTTTAATAAGTGGTACTTTTTGCCCGTAGCCGCCAGTGCTAATTGCCACTCCTGCTGACGGGTCTGTTCTAATTTCAATAGTGCATGCGCATACACTAAAGGTTTGTTAGAGGCCTCTATTACAATATCATCGCAGGCATTTTCCCGTTCACGGTTAATGATGCGATTGATCAATTGTGCAAATGGATTGAAGAACAACAATACCGACATTGCCTGTTGTGCCAGGTTTACCAGGTAATCGTTGCGCTTGATGTGTGCCAGTTCGTGCAGGATGATGATCTCGATCTCTTCGGCCGACAGATAGGTAGATAAAGTAAAAGGAAGTAAAATAACCGGTTTAAAGTAGCCTACCATGCAAGGAGCGTCAACCATACGGCTTAGCCCGAAGCGTACTTTATCGGTGATGTTGAGCATTTTTACAAACTGGTCAACCTTCAGTTGCAGTTGTACATCAATGCTCATAGTTTGCCTGATGTGATTGATCTTCTTGCGTGACCATACCAGCTGACCGGTATTAAATAACAAGCCGATCATATATACTATTGTAACATATGGCATCAGCCACTCAATGGCATAATTATACCTGGTGCTCAAAGTAGCATCGTGCCCTAAATGCAATGGCATGCCAAATACAGCAGGCAAGATGTCTTTATTATGGGTATTAATCACAACCCAGGTATGATTGTTAATCTCAGTCGAAAGCGTATAAATAAACCATACCGTTATAAATGCCAACCCCGTCATTGCCGCATTATGCTTGGTAGCTGCCGACAATTGCGGGAATAGCAATATAATAAGGCGCAGCCCCAGGTACACAAACAGTCCCTGCCACAACGAGTGGATAACGGCAACACCTACAACCTGGCTGATATTATATAATATGGTTTCCATAATGTTAAACTCTAAATCCTAATTTCTAAATTCTAAAGTTGTCATATTTAACCAATCAACTGATCACCGGTTAACTGATTAACTAATCACTACTTCCCAAACTGATCCAAATACTTCTTAATAGCATCAATCTCATCCTTCGAGGCTTTATGATGACCCAATGCCTGGATCACCAGGTCAGAAGTCGAACCTTCAAAAACGGTCGACAGGATTTTGTCCAGCGCGCTTGTCTGCGCCTTTTCCTGCGAATAGGCAGCGCGATAGATATGCGTCTTCGATGTAGTATCGCGCACTACCAATCCTTTTTCATCCATTATCTGCATCAGCTTTAGGGTAGTGGTATAGCCTGAGGCTTTGGTTTTTGCCAGTTCCTCGTGCACATCCCTTACGGTTGCCTGTCCCATTTTCCACAATACCTGCAGTATCTCTAACTCGCTTTCTGTTGGTCTGATTTCCATGTTCTTAATCTATATACGAATTGCTTCGTACAAATATCTACGACAAATTTCGTAAATGCAAATATTTTTTAAACTTTTTTTGTTTCTTGATTTACGAACCTGGTAAAAAGACGCGTGGGAATTGGTTTCGTTACAGAGAATTAGAGATTAGTGATTGGTTAATCAGTTAACCGGTGGTTAGGAATTTAGGATTTAAATTTCCTTAGTTACTCGTCTTTATCGTCAAATACTTATTCCCATTAGCCGGGTCGACCTGGGAAAGAATAGTAACCGCATCGTTCTTCTCCTTGTTATCACCTTTGGTGAATATGGAGACAAGTTCAGAATTCTTTGCCGTGAAGAATAAAAGTGGTAGCATAGAGCCGAGCCGTGTCCGGTCCACTTGCTGCAAGCCGGGTAGTGCATCTGCGATAGCTTTTCGGCCTTTGGCAGCATTATCAGCCATTTGGTCTAAACCATTGCGGTGGTAGTCGTACATAAACTCGCGCAGGTTGGTATAGGCCTTGCTGATCAGGTTTTCAGCAAGCCAATAACGGTTAATGTTACCGTCGAATGCTTTCCAACCCTTGCTCGACCCTGACTGAGCGTTGGTTACTACCGTTTGAGCAGCTATGAAATAAGGAGTCCCGCCTAATGGCGAGAAGGTGTCATAATCCATGCCGACAATAATATAGGCGTAGAAAGCCAAAAGGGAAGTCAGGTTGCTTGAATAGCTCTGATCGGTATAATCTATTGTTTGTCCTTCGGTATAAACAAAATCGATGTCCTTATCATTGATATTTAAGATAGGCGAATTATAGCTGGTATTAAAAACCGGGCGGGTTGATTGTATCTGGAGTTCGCCGGTAAAGCTGCTGCTGCCATCCCAGGTCAGGATATTCAGCACAAAGTTGCATTCAATCCTTTCGTTAGGCAGAATATTATCAGGTGTCCATTTGCGGCCATTCAGAAAATCTTTCATAGCCGTCTCCAGCGACTGAAAGATATGCGTATTGGTCGTCTGTATCTTACCGCTGGTCACCCTCACACGCGCATTCAGATCCTGCGCCTTCGCTGCAAAAACAAAACACATCAGTAAAATATAAACACCCAGTTTTTTCATCCTTTTATCAGTTCAGCCACCTTGTTGCAAATATCTTTGGCTACTTCGTTCTTGTCCTTCAGATCAAAAGTTGTCTTTTGCAGCTTATTGTCTATAATGGTTATTTTGTTGGTGTCGGTCTTAAACCCGGCACCTTCGTCATTAAGCGAATTTAACACAATAAAATCAAGATTTTTCCTCTGCAGCTTATCAATTGCATTTTTCTCTTCATCATTGGTCTCCAAAGCAAAGCCGACCAATATTTGCCCTTTACGTTTTTGCTCGCCCAGGGTTTTCAAAATATCGGTAGTCTTTTTCAGCTCGATGTTCAGGTCATTATCCTGTTTCTTGATCTTTTGTGCCGATACATTCACAGGCGTAAAATCAGCCACCGCTGCTGACATAATACAGGCTTTAACATCCTTATAATATTGCAAACAAGCTTCCAGCATATCCGCTGCAGATGTGACATCCACTCGTTTAACCCCTCTTTGCTGATTTGTTTGCGATGTTGGCCCTGTTACCAAAATAACATCAGCACCCATCGATGCAAACCGATCAGCAATAGCAAAACCCATTTTGCCAGATGAATGATTGCCGATGAAGCGTACCGGATCAATGGCCTCATGAGTAGGCCCGGCGGTTACCAGAATCTTTTGATTAACCAATGGGAGCTTTTTTTTTATGTCAGTGTCCAGAAAGCTAATAATCTCTTCCGGCTCAGCCATTCGCCCTTCGCCATACAAACCGCTGGCCAGTTCACCACTTCCCGGCGGGATCATGATATTGCCATAAACTTGCAGTTGCTGAATGTTTTGCTGCGTGGCCGGGTGCTTCCACATATCTAGGTCCATAGCTGGGGCAAAGTAAACCGGGCATTTGGCAGATAGATATACTGCAGTAAGCAGGTTATCGCTTTGCCCATTGGCCATTTTTGCCAGAGTGTTGGCACTAACCGGGGCAATGAGCATAAAATCGGCCCACAATCCTAATTCCACATGATTGTTCCATTCGCCGGTTTCAGTATTCGAGTATTCAACGAGTACTGGATTTTTTGACAGGGTAGAGAGGGTTAGCGGAGTAATGAATCCGGTAGCATCCGGCGTCATCACCACCTGTACTTCGGCACCGGCTTTGATCAGCAGTCGCACAAGCAAAGCAGACTTATAAGCCGCTATGCTGCCGCAAACGCCCAGGACGATTTTTTTATTCTGAAGCATAAAGCCAGATTCGGGTATACTTAAAAAAGTAAAAATAACAAAAAACTCCCCATTGGGGAGTTTTTTATATCTAAAGCTTTGGGCTTATTATTGTTGCTCTTTAGCAGGATTGCGGTAATATACCTTATCTTCTAAAAACTCCTGAACAGCCACCAATGATGGTTTTGGCATTTTTTCATAGTGTTTAGAGATTTCGATTTGCTCGCGGTTTTCAAAAATTTCTTCCAGGTTATCATTTGATGAAGCAAATTCAGAAAGCTTTTGGTGCAATTCTTCTTTTACGTTATTTGATATCTGGTTGGCTCTTTTAGCCATAATAACGATCGATTCGTAAATGTTTTCTGTCTTTACGTCCAGATCGCGCAAGTCACGCGTAATGGTGCTGCTTGCTACGGTTGATTTATTTGGAGTATTGCTCATATCAATTTTAGTTTGGTATTTTCTTGTTCAAATCCACCTTTTCTGAAGGCGGCTGGCTGGTCACAGTATCCTTTTTCTCAAATCTGCGCAAATATTTTATGTCGCTGGCCTCTGATGCTAACTCTCTTTTTGCACTTTCAACACCCGATTCGCTATCTTTTTTATAAGATTCAGCGTCTCTCAAGTACTTACTGCTTGGATATTTTTCGGCAAACTGCTGTTCGTATGCGATAGTCTGGTTAAAACGTTCAACCTGGGTATTCACACGGCTATGGGTAGCATACAGGTATTGTGCTTTAATGGTCAGATAATCTATTTCTTCGGCATATTTGGTGTCAGGATAATCGCGTAGGGTATTACCAAATGCAATTACCGCTGAGTTATAGTCGCCGATAGTCAAGTACAGCTTAGAGTTTTCAAATGATTTTCTTTCCAGCTTATCGCGCAGGTTCTGGATCAGCTTTCCAGCCTCAGCTACACGTTCGCTCTTTGGGTATAGGTTGATAAACAACTGTAAAGTTTCAATAGCTTTAGTTGTGTTCTCCTGGTCCAATGAATAGATCGGCGAATCCAGGTAATAGCAATATGCCTCCATAAACTTACACTCTTCGGCACGTGAGCTTTGCGGATAAGTGTCAGAGAAAGTTTTAAAGTGGTACCTGGCAGAAGTATAATCTTTCAGGTTATAGTTAGCATAAGCATAGTAGTAATAAAGGTCTTCGGCCTGTGCTTGCCCGCGGTAGCGCTGAACAAGTGTTTCAAAGAGCTCCAATGCCTTGCTGTATTTCTTTTTATTATAAAGGGCCAACGCAGCCTGGTATTTTTTAGCATTGTCGTTGCTCGCTTTTAGCTTTTCAAATTTGCTTTTACAGCTTACTGACGCTAAAATGAACAGTATCAAAAGGATGGATAATGTAGTGCGTTGTTTTTTAAACATTTTGCAAAGATACGGTAATATTATAAACCAGTCAATTATTTATTTACCAGCGAATATAGATGGCCTGAATTAACTTCAATACATAACGCAGCTTTATTTAACATCTTTTAACGAATGGCTGGCGCTCTATATAAATCCTTCTATATAATATAACACAACGGATACTATACGATAGATAAGTAGTAATAGTATATACAGGCACTATTATATTATATACAGGGATTATTGATGGGACGACCCACTATGAGCAATTATCCAGGGCCTATTCGCCAATCCAAACTTTTTCAGGCTGATTTGCAAAGTGTTATCAATACACCATCACTTTTTCTTTGGCAAGTGTTTGCATAAATGAAAACTCTGCTTACCTTTGCAGCCCGCAAACGAGGAAGCGGGTTGTTCTCTGAGGGTTGAAAAAGTAAAAATTAGAAAAATAAAAAATAATTTTTGCGAATAAGAAAAAGGTTCATACCTTTGCAGTCCCAAAACGAACGGGGCTCTTCAACAGAGAAAAAATCAGGAGCGATTCCTGGTTAGAAAAATTGAAAAATTGATCGTTTAACAGCGATAAATTATAATCCGAACCGCGAGGCAAGGAGATCAAGTTCTTTAGAAGGTTAGATAATTATGAGATGCAGCGGATTGAGAAAGCTTAGGCTGACTTAATCACAATTCTTAAAACAAGTGAGATAGCAATCGGGTAATGCTGTATAAAGATACAAACGCCGAGGTCTTCGGACTGAAGCAATACAGATTATAAGATGATTCTATTGAGCAAATAGGGTCAGTAATCAAACAAAACATTATACAATGGAGAGTTTGATCCTGGCTCAGGATGAACGCTAGCGGCAG
>JAFDZM010000021.1 GCA_018266915.1 Bacteroidota bacterium
TTGGTTTTGAAAAACAGATAGCCATATTTCCAACCTGAATAGCCGGCATTTCGATGCAGGTATTTCCATACATAGTATACGTCTTCGCATGAGTCCAATCCGGGAAAAATCTCTTGCTCCAATCATGAGATGGCTTTTGCCCAACACTTTGTGTCGCAAGTTTTGAGTTATCGGATACCGCCTTGTAAACACTATCATACCACTTTTTTGCCTGGCTTATTAAAGGATCGGTTGAAATACTTACCGGTGTTTTCTCCTGTTTATCTTTTTTGCAGCTATGGATCACTACTGCAGAAATTAGTAATAAAAGAATTAGGATACTTCTAAAGATGAGATTTTTACGTCTGAATTGTTTCATGATGTATAAGATTTAGATAATACTCAAATAAAAGAAGTAGAAAACAATCTGTCAACCCGTGTTTTCACGGTATTTTTATATAAACAGTCGTTAGTAAAAAGCAGAAAACCCCGCCAGTTTTACCAGCGGGGTTTCTTATCTTGAGAGAAGATCAATTATTCCTGATCTGCTTCTTTTGGCTTTTTGTTTTCGCCTTTTTTGCCTTTATCAATCACTTTAATCTGATCGGCTTCCTTGTCATAATCTACTTCCATGGTATCACCTTCAGACAATTCGCCTTTCAATATTTCTTCAGCGATAGGGTCTTCCAGGTATTTCTGGATAGCACGTTTCAACGGACGGGCACCGAACTGTGAGTCGAAGCCTTTATCGGCGATGAACTCTTTTGCATTGTCGGTAAGTGCGATCTTGTAACCAAGCGTATTCACACGGCCGAACAATGAAGCCAACTCGATATCGATGATCTTGAAGATCTCTTCTTTACCCAGTGAGTTGAACACGATCACATCATCAATACGGTTCAGGAACTCAGGTGCGAAAGCACGTTTCAAAGCATTTTCAATTACGCCCCTTGAGTGTGCATCAGCCTGGTTAGCTTTAGCGCTTGTACTAAAACCAACACCCTGACCGAAGTCTTTCAACTGGCGTGCACCAATGTTTGAGGTCATGATGATAATGGTGTTCCTGAAATCAACCTTGCGGCCCAGTGAGTCGGTTAGCTGACCTTCGTCCAATACCTGTAACAGGATATTAAATACATCAGGGTGAGCTTTTTCGATCTCGTCCAGCAGGATAACTGCATATGGCTTGCGACGAACTTTTTCAGTCAATTGTCCGCCTTCTTCGTATCCTACATAGCCCGGAGGCGCACCAACCAGTCTTGACACAGCGAATTTTTCCATGTATTCGCTCATGTCTATCTGTATCAGGGCATCCTCGGTATCAAACATAAAGCGTGCAAGCTCTTTTGCCAGCTCGGTTTTACCTACACCTGTAGGGCCAAGGAATATAAATGAACCAATAGGTTTCTTAGGATCTTTTAATCCGGCACGGGTACGTTGGATAGCACGGGTCAATTTCTTGATCGCTTCCTCCTGACCGATGATCTTGCCTGAGATAGTTTCAGACATGTGCAGCAATTTCTGGCTGTCTGCCTGCCCTACTCTCTGAACCGGGATACCGGTCATCATAGCAACAACTTCGGCAACGTTTTCTTCAGTTACGGTATAGCGTTTTGATTTGGTCTCCGCTTCCCAAACTGCTTTGGCCTGTTCAAGTTCTTCCAGCAAGTGTTTTTCGGTGTCGCGCAGTTTTGCGGCTTCCTCATATTTCTGGCTGCGAACAACTTTGTTTTTTTCGATCTTGATCTGCTCGATCTTGGCCTCAACATCCAGAATATTTTGCGGAACATGAATATTGGTCAGGTGCACACGTGAACCTGATTCATCCAGCGCATCGATAGCTTTGTCCGGTAAAAACCTGTCAGTAATGTATCTTGCAGTTAAAGTAACGCAAGCGTTAATTGCTTCAGGAGTATAAGTTACGCCATGGTGCTCTTCGTATTTATCCTTAATTCGGGTCAATATCTCGATAGTTTCATCCGGAGTAGCCGGTTCAACCATTACCTTCTGGAAACGACGGTCTAAAGCGCCATCTTTTTCAATATACTGACGATATTCGTCTAATGTAGTAGCGCCGATGCATTGGATTTCGCCCCTTGCCAAAGCAGGTTTGAACATATTTGATGCATCCAGTGAACCCGAAGCGCCGCCTGCACCTACGATAGTATGTATCTCGTCGATAAATAAAATTACGTCAGGTGATTTTTCAAGTTCGTTCATCACCGCTTTCATGCGTTCTTCAAACTGGCCGCGGTATTTTGTACCTGCAACCAATGAAGCCAAATCAAGGGTAACAACACGTTTATTGAATAACACGCGTGATACTTTACGCTGAACAATACGCAATGCCAAACCTTCGGCAATTGCTGATTTACCCACACCAGGCTCACCGATCAGGATCGGGTTGTTCTTTTTGCGGCGTGATAATATCTGCGATACGCGTTCTATCTCTTTCTCACGACCAACGATTGGATCTAAGCGGCCATCTTCGGCAGCTTTGGTCAAATCGCGACCGAAATTATCGAGTACAGGTGTTTTTGACTTAATATCAGATACTTTTTTAGGCTGACTGAAAGAATCTTCTTCCTTAAAATCGTCCTCGCCACCGGTTGGTGAGCCAGGCATTTCGTCGGTCACATCATTTTTGTGCGATTCTACTTCGCCCTTAAATATTTCGTAGTTAACATTAAACTGCAACAAGATCTGCGATGCGATATTATCCTCGTCGCGCAGAATAGATAGCAAGAGGTGTTCGGTTCCGATTACATCGCTCTTAAATATCTTGGCTTCCAGGTAAGTGATCTTTAATACTTTTTCCGCTTGTTTAGTCAGCGGGATACTTCCAATGTGAACATTGGTTCCGATGGTGCCTTTAACGGCATCTTCAACGGCACGACGTAGTTTGGCGGTATCAACGTTCAATCCTTTCAGCAATTTAATTGCAATACCGTCGCCGTCGCGAATTAGCCCAAGTAAAAGATGCTCGGTTCCAATATAGTCGTGGCCAAGGCGTAAAGCCTCTTCCCTGCTATATTGAATAACATCCTTAACCCGCGGCGAAAATTTAGCTTCCATATAATACCTTTCCAAAAATTATGTACGTCCTAACTTAACAATTAGTTTGCTTCAACATTAAGACGTCTGTTTTATTCCACAATACTATGACAACTATATTGCCAATTACAAGGTCACTGCAAAAACAGACATTATTATGATACGCAATCTCATCAAAGAAAACCATTATTACAAGTATATGTTGACAAAAAAACTGTTATAACAGCCATTATCGGCATATTTCCCTGCTATAACTTATTGACAATGAAATCATCAAAAAGTTTAACTTTTTCAAACCCGTTGCCAGTACCAGGAAACAAGAAATTTCGTCATTGTTTCTGACATTTAGGCATCACCCTCTTTTCAAATCGGCCACAATTCATTTTCTTTATACGTGCCCTATTCAAAAATGATCTTTATTTTCTCAAATATCTTTGCCTATTTTTCAAGTTTTCCACAAGAATATGGCTTTAAACTCATCAAATGGCCTATCCCGTCAAATCGAACTCAAAAACCAATGCTTTTATTGCTTTAAAACATAGACGATACACGATAATCTAATGTTACAGGATTTAACACTAATTTACTTGATTTTAGCGGCATTTAAACTTAGATTTGATAATAAATACCAACCTTATGAGAAAATTCTTAATTATTATCCTATCGCTGATCGCCATTAAAGGCATCGCACAAGTAAAACAAGGCAACACTGATAGCATCAATGTTTATCACACAGATGCCGTCCTGAACAAATGGCCGCCTCTTGTATACGTTAATTCTTCACTTACTTACCGTTCATTACCGTATATCGATCCTAATGATATTTCAACTATTAATATATCGAAAGGAAAAGATTCGGTAAGTAAAACTGATGGTATAATTAATATATCGTTAAAGAAAGCTGATCCTCATTTTATAACTATTGGTGAGCTTACCCAGAAATGCGTCCCTGGCTTCGACCCCAAAAAGCAGCCCGTAGTTTATATCATCGATGATAAATTTATTGATGACGCTTCTGATGCGGCTTTCGAGTCGTCCTATATCAAAAGCGTTGAGATAACAGATCATTCTAAAGATGCTCATCGTACCGGGCCGCTTTCAAACCTGGTAGTGTTTAAAATTTACACGCGATCTTCCGAAACCTACATTAAAGGAACCGCAAGCCAGGTTTCAATAGATCGGTAATATCGTCGCAGAGTTTATTTATCAATTGCTATTCCATCAATTTTGAGCCATATTTGTGACCTGAGCGAATTTAATTAGTGATTTAGCGAATTAGTGAATGAGCGAATGAAAATTTTCACATTCAATAACTCAATAAATCACTCATTCACTAATTCAAGCATTCACTAATTATAACTATGGCAGACGAAAAGATAATTTTTTCAATGGCCGGAGTGAGCAAGATATATCCTCCGCAGAAACAGGTTTTAAAGAATATTTACCTATCGTTTTTTTATGGCGCCAAGATCGGTGTGATCGGTCTGAACGGTTCGGGTAAATCTTCCTTATTAAAGATCATTGCCGGTATAGATAAATCCATCCAGGGTGAGGTGGTATTCTCGCCGGGGTATACTGTTGGCTACCTGGCGCAGGAACCTGAGCTCGATCCGAATAAAACAGTGAGGGAAGTAGTAGAAGAAGGCGTATCTGCAATCACTGCCATATTAAAAGAATACGAAGAGATCAACGAGAAATTTGGCTTGGAAGAAGTGTACAGCGATCCGGATGCGATGGATAAGCTGATGGCGCGCCAGGGCGAGTTGCAGGATAAGATCGATGCCGTTAACGCCTGGGAACTGGACTCGAAACTGGAAAGAGCGATGGATGCATTGCGTTGTCCTGAGCCGGATACCAAAATATCAGTACTATCAGGTGGTGAGCGCCGCCGTGTGGCAATGTGCCGTCTGTTATTGCAGGAACCGGATGTCTTATTACTGGATGAGCCAACCAACCACCTGGACGCCGAATCAATTGATTGGCTGGAACAGCATTTGAAACAATATAAAGGAACTGTTATCGCTGTAACACACGACCGTTATTTCTTAGACAACGTTGCCGGATGGATTTTAGAGCTTGACCGTGGCGAAGGTATTCCGTGGAAAGGCAATTACTCATCATGGTTGGACCAGAAAGCGAAACGCCTGGCGCAGGAAGAAAAGACCGAAAGCAAACGTCAGAAAACATTGGAGCGCGAGTTGGAATGGGTTCGCATGGCGCCGAAAGCACGCCAGGCTAAAGGCAAGGCACGTTTATCAAACTATGAGAAACTCGCTTCCGAAGAAACCAAGGAGCGCGAAGATAAATTGGAGTTGTTCATCCCACCGGGACCACGTTTGGGTAATGTCGTAATCGAAGCCAATGGCGTAACCAAAGCTTATGGCGACAGGGTGTTGTTTGAAAATCTGAGCTTCTCATTGCCGCCTGCGGGCATCGTAGGTATCATCGGGCCAAACGGTGCCGGTAAGACTACCCTGTTCCGCCTGATAACCGGACAGGAAAAACCGGATGCGGGTACTTTCCGCGTAGGTGAAACCGTTGCTTTAGGCTACGTTGACCAGATGCACGATGACCTTGATCCTAACAAATCCGTTTGGGAAAACGTTACCGGGGGCCTGGATAATATTATGGTAGGCAACCGCCCATTGAACTCAAGGGCCTATGTATCCAAGTTCAACTTTAACGGTGCTGATCAGCAGAAGAAAGTTGGCGTGCTGTCAGGTGGTGAGCGTAACCGGGTGCATTTGTCTATTACGCTGAAAAAAGGATCGAACGTATTGCTGCTCGATGAGCCGACCAACGATATTGATGTTAATACATTACGTTCATTGGAAGAAGCCCTGGAAAACTTTGGCGGCTGCGCCGTCATCATCAGCCACGACCGCTGGTTCCTCGACCGTGTTTGTACCCACATCCTGGCATTTGAAGGTAACTCGCAGGTTTATTTCTTCGAAGGTGATTATACGGCTTATGAGGAAAATCGTAAAAAACGTGTGGGGGATGTGACTCCGCATAGGATTAAGTATAAGAAATTGGTGGGGTAGTTTGAAGTCGGAGGTCGGAAGGCCGAAGTCGGAATTATTCATTAAAATTAAAAATATGACCGGGGCTCAAAAAAGAGAGAAAATGGATGTTGCAATAAAACAAATTGTGATTCCTTTTATTAGGGAACAGGGCTTCAAAGGTTCATACCCACATTTTCGAAGGGAAAAGGCTGGCAAATTAAACTTACTTGCCTTCCAATTCAGTTTATACAGTCCGTCGTTTGTTGTGGAGATATCAAATTGCGCCCGCAGTGGTATTACACTATTGGATGGAAAGCATTTCGAACCTGAAAAATGTCGTGTTCACTATACCGGCAATCGAATGCGTATTGGATCGACAGATGACCCAAAGAGTTATTCATATGATTTTGCGCAGGAACTCGTATCAGAAAATGTGTATGAAACACTTGCCAAAAAAGTAGTATCCAATTGGCATACAGCAGAAAAATGGTGGTCAGAAAACTAAAAGATTAATACATACTGGTTAATTTTGCACCTACGGAGCAAATAAATTCTCTTCTATTTTTTCTACCAACATTTGATCCCTACGGGATCATTGTCAAATACAATAGTACCGTTGATTAATCAAATCCGTTTGCGCCGTTAGGTGCAAAATGTTGGTAGAAAAAAATATGGGCAGAGATTCCCCCGTGCCGTAGGTACGGAATTAAGCACCACGCCAGATTTTGTATCCAATACATTCAAAAGTTTTGCAACGCCATTTTGCTATATTGCATCAATCAAACCTCATCGCAATCGTGCCAAACACTTATACCCAAATTCACATCCAATGCGTTATGGCGGTAAAATTCCGCAAGGCCCTTATCCAAACGTCATGGAAAGAGCAATTACATAAATATATCACAGGTATCGTTCAAAATCACAATCATAAAATGATCGCGATAAATAGCATGCCGGATCATTTACATTTATTCATCGGACTTAGACCAGATCAATGTCTTTCAGATTTAATGAGATTAGTTAAAGGTGAATCATCTGAATGGATAAATAAACAACAATTTACATCCACAGCTTTCAGGTGGCAGGAAGGTTATGGTGCATTTTCTTACTCTCGTTCGCATGTTCAAACGGTTACGGATTATGTAATGAACCAGGAAGAACATCACCGCAAAAGAACTTTCCTGGAAGAATATCAGCAACTATTGGAGCATTTCGGGATTGAATTTGATGAGCGGTATATCTTTAAATTACCGGAATGATTGTCGCGCGGATAAGTGTTGCACCTAGAATACGGAGCAAAAAATCGTGGGTGGCATTTTTTTCTACCAACATTTGGCTCCTATGGAGCCTGACTCACAACACATAAAAAAGGGTTGATAATTTAGAAAATTACCAACCCTCTTTATTAACCTTTCAGCTTTCGCCTTTAACCTTTCCCCTCAACCTACCACACTTTCACCATATCCTTTTCGTCACGGTACATCTTATCGCCCGGTTTTATGTCGAAGGCTTTGAAGAATGCCGGGGTGTTGGATAATGGGCCGTCTACGCGGTACATTTCAGGTGCATGCGGGTCAATTTTAATGCGCATGCGCATGGTTTCGTCGCTGTTTTTCACGCGCCATACCTGGGCGAATGACAGGAAGAAACGCTGATCGGGGGTAAATCCGTCAATTTTCGTATCGCTTTTGCCTTGTGGGGTATTTTTAAATGCCTGGTAAGCAATGGCCAATCCACCTATGTCAGCCAGGTCCTCGCCCTGGGTAAGCTTTCCGTTTACATGGAGGCCATTAAGCACCGTGTATTTATCATACTGGTCTATCATCACCTGAACGCGTTTGGTGAATTTCTCTGCATCTTCTTTTGTCCACCAATCTTTCAGGTTGCCATCCTTGTCGTACTGGCGACCCTGGTCATCAAAACCATGTGTCATTTCGTGACCGATCACCGCACCGATAGCCCCGTAATTGATGGCATCATCTGCATCCTTATCAAAGAATGGGAACTGCAATATGCCTGCAGGGAACACGATCTCATTGAAAGTCGGGTTGTAATAAGCATTAACCGTTGGCGGCGTCATCCCCCACTCACTGCGATCAACAGGTTTATTTACCTTTTTGATCATTTCATTATATTGGTGCTTCGCTACCGACTCGCCGTTTGCAAAATAAGTACCCTTGTCGATGGTCACATCATCATATTTTTTCCATTTATCCGGGTAACCGATCTTTTTAGTGAAGGCCGCTAGCTTGGCCAACGCCTGCTTCTTGGTTTCAGGGCTCATCCAATCCAGTTTCTCTATGCGGTCTTTATAGGTGGCCTGAAGGTTGTTCACCAAATCCAGCATCCGTTTTTTAGCATCCGGCGGGAAGTATTTTTCGACATATAATTGTCCAAGCAGTTCGCCCAGCCAGTTATCGACATTATATGACATGAGCTTCCAACGTTCCTTTTGTACTTTCTGTCCCTGCAATGTTTTACCAAAGAAATCAAAATGCGCATCCCTGAATTTTTTGCTCAGCATATTTGCGGCGCCATTTAATGCTTCAAAAGATGCCTTGTCTTTCCATACATCTATTGGCTGCGTTTTAAGCAGATTATCCAAAGCCTTATAATAATTTGGCTGACCAACCAGCACTGTATCCGTTTTAAGCGTCATCCGATCAAAAGCATCCTTTAAATCCAGATCAGGCATTAGCTTTTGCAGCTCAGTAGTGGTAAGTTTATTGTAGTTTTTTACCGGGTCGCGTAATTCAACAGGTGTCAGGTGCGATTGCGCAATGGCAGTTTCCAGTTTCAATATTCCATCAGCTTTTTTTGCAGCCGTTGCAGCATCCGTACCTGTAAAGGTGAACAGTTGTGCGATGTATTTTAAATAAGCAGCGCGTATTTTCTTTGAGGTAGAATCGTTCTCAAAATAATACTCCCGCTCGGGAAGGCCGAGGCCGGTCTGGTCAAAATGTGCTGCATTTTTTGAGGCGATCCGGTCATCCGGAGAAACATAAAAACCGAACAAAAAGCCATCGCCGGTTTTAAAACCATCTGCAGCAAGTTTTACAAGGTCTTTGTAATCTTTAACCGCGTTGATCTTTTCTAATTGCGGTTTGATAGGATCATAGCCCAATTTTTCAATCGTGGCGGTATCCATACCGCTTTTGTAGAGGTCGCCCACTTTTTGCTCCAGGCTGCCTGATGGGTGGTCTGTAGATGAAACATCATTCAGTATATCATGAACGTGTTTGATATTATCATCAGATACCGTGTAGAACGATCCCCAACCAGTTTCAGATGCTGGTATTTTGGTATCTTTAAACCACTTGCCGCTGGCATACAGCGCAAAGTTTTCGCCGGGTTTTACGGTCGTGTCCATGCCAGTTTTGTCAAAAAACACGGTGCGTTTTGGTACAGAGGCCGATTTGTCTTCAATTTTTTGCTTACAGGCTGCAACCGCGAAAACAGCGGTGGAAAGCATTGCCCAATGAGTAAACTTCATAAGATAGGATTTGGTTAATTATTGAGAAAGCTTAAAGATACAAGTCTTTATGACATTATAAATAAATTTTAGTTTTCAGTTTGAAAACTACATTACACATGATAATCTACTGTTAAAGAACCCCTGGTGAAATCATTATATTCGTAAAAACTCATTATATGGACATGGTTAATGACACCGAAAATTTATACTTCAAGTCAAAAGCGTTTTCGTTAACGGTGCTGGCAATAGCAGCCATCATTTGCTCCAGGGCGCTATTTTTGTTTTTCAATGACTCTGAAGGGCCGAATCTTTTAATAGTTGCAGTCATGGCACTGGTTGTATATTTTTTGTCTTTGGCAGCGTATGTTTTCGGCCCATCCAAATTAAATGGCATTAAGCGACTTTCAGTTGCAATTAGTATCCAAATACTGTCGGTTATTGCTCTCTATTTTTGTATGAAGTAGTATTACACTTGCAATCAGATAAAACTCACCGCTATTAATTTCATTCCGAATAGCTTATCTTTGAATAACAACCTGTTAATAATTAGCAGACTGTTAACAAATAAATGACAACCGCTTAACGTTTATATGAGAGCTTATCGCTTATTTTTATAGACCTGAAATACAGGTCAGTTAAAATTAACCCAAATAAATTTTATGACCTGGAGAAAATTTAGCGGCGAAATCATCCATTCGCCAATCCTCGAAGAAGTAGAACAAGCTATTGAAAGAGAAAGTCTGCTGGGCAACAAACTGAAGGTTTGCATTGGTACCGACTCGCAGGTAAAAGGCAACATTACCGATTTTGCGACTGTGATCGTGTTCCTTCGCGAAGGGCGCGGCGGCTTCATGTTCATCCACCAGGAACGTACCGGGCAAAAGATGAGCATCAAAGAGCGTATGCTTACCGAGGTACAAAAATCCATCGACATTGCTTACAAACTGTGCGACCTGCTTGATTTGTACGATGTTGACCTGGAAGTTCATGCCGATATCAATACCAACCCGATGTTCAAGTCAAACCAGGCTTTGCACGAAGCAATGGGCTACATCCTGAGCATGGGCTTTGTATTTAAGGCAAAACCTGAAGCCTTTGCCAGTTCTTACTGCGCCAATAAAATAGTGCAGTAAAGTCGGTAAAACATTTGCATTTGGCGACGCATTTATATCTTTGAAGATATAAATACAGATACCATGTCGCCACTAATTGAGATTGAAGAACTACGGTCTGAAAAAGGCCCTATCATACTTATCGACGCTCGTGCCGGGGCCGATGCCCGCCAGCGTTATGATGCAGGACACCTAAAAGACGCGCAATTTGCCGACCTTGATAAAGACCTTGCCCTGCTACCTGAAAATGCCGCCAACGGCGGACGTCATCCTTTGCCCCTTATCGAAAGCTTTTCAAAAAAATTAGGTGAGTGGGGAATTACTCCGGAGAGCCATGTTATAGTGTATGATGATAAAGCTGCTGCCTTTGGTGGTGCGAGGTTGTGGTGGATGCTACGGGCCATCGGTCATAAAAAAGTACAGGTATTAAACGGGGGATTGAAAGCGGCTGTAGATGCAGGCATTCCATTAAGCACGGAGCCATATACAGTACCTGCAGTTGTTCCTTACTCGGTACCAGCTGGTTTTGCGGGAACTGTTGATATTGAAGAAACCGGGAAAGCAGCAAAGGACGATCACAAAATGGTGATTGATGTTCGTGAAACACCGCGTTATCTTGGGCAGATGGAGCCTATCGATCTGATCGCAGGCCATATCCCTGGAGCGGAGAATTTGCCATATACACTTAACCTGGATGCTAATGGTAAATACAAATCTCCGGAGGAATTGAAGACTGCTTATGTGAAATTACTGGGCGATGTTAAGCCGGATGATGTGATCGTGCATTGTGGTTCGGGTGTTACAGCTTGCCATACTTTATTGGGGATGGATTATGCAGGTATTACCGGATCAAAAATGTATGTTGGCTCGTGGAGTGAGTGGTCAAGAAGAGATTTGCCTGTTGCGACTGATCAGAAATAAAACACCCCTCTGTGAACTTTGTGATGCTCTTTGTGTCCTCTGTGGTAAATAATTTAACCACAAAGGACACTGAGATTGAGCACAGAGAGGCGCAGAGAACTTTAAATAGATGGAGCAGATCATCACCCGTACAGCAACGCTTGCCGATTTGGATATTCTACTGGAATTTGAACAGGGAATAATTCAAACGGAGCGTCCGTTTGACCCAACTTTAAAGGAGGGCCATATCAATTATTATGATATTGCCGCTATGATCCAGGCTCCGCATGTCGAAGTGATAGTTGCTGAACTAAACGGTGAGATCATTGGTAGCGGGTATGCCCGTATCGAGGATTCAAAAGTTTATTTAAAACACCCGAAACATGCTTACCTGGGATTTATGTATGTAAAGCCCGAACATCGTGGCAAAGGCGTCAATAAAAAAGTGATAGCCGCATTACAACATTGGGCGATATCGCGGGGAATAACTGAATTCCGGTTGGATGTTTATAGTGATAATCTGCCCGCGGTAAAAGCTTATGAAAAAATTGGTTTCAGTAAACATTTGATAGAAATGCGGATGAAACTGCCTATTAAAGATCACTGATAAAAACCATACTCTTGCAGATACCGTTAGTTCTATTGTGAAAAGTTACACTCTTAAATACGAAACATTTATTCCAGCCACATTGGATAAGGCTTGGGATTTCTTCACTTCGCCACTAAACCTGGTGAAGATCACTCCGCCGGATATGAATTTTGTTGTCACTTCTGAGTATAAGGATTCGGATAAAGTATATCCGGGGATGATCATCACTTATTTTGTTTCTCCGCTATTTGGTATCAAATTGAGATGGATGACGGAGATCACCCACGTAAAAGAAAAAGAATATTTTGTAGATGAACAGCGCTTCGGGCCATATGCTTTATGGCATCATCAGCATCATTTTAAACAGGTAGAAGGTGGAATAATGATGACGGATATTGTGAATTATGCTATTCCATATGGGTTTATTGGGCGGATAGCTAATGGTCTTTTTGTGAAGAAGAAATTGAAAGAGGTGTTTAGTTTTAGGGAAGAGGTGATAGGGCGTTTGTTTGGGATGACAAAATAAAACTCACCGTCATGCCGAACTTGTTTCGGCACCCCTCTTGCAAGGTCTACACCATGACGGCGACTTGTCCTGTGGGTTCCCGAAACAAGTTCGGGATGACTTATATTATTTATTTAATGACAATACTTCTTCAACGCCTCAGCAGCAGTTTTTGAGCCGAGCTGCAAGGCTTTATTCATATCGGCACACGCCCCCGAATTATCTCTGCCGACTTTTGCCAAACCACGGTTAAGATATGGAGCTGGGTCCTGCGGGTCTAAAGCTATAGCGGAATCATAATCTTTGATTGCTCCGGCAGCATCCTTCAGGTTAAATTTTGCTTGTCCGCGCACATTAAAAAAGTCTTCGTTTTTAGGGTCGATACGCATGGCTTCGCCGAGATCAGCGTTGGCGCCTTCGGCGTCGTTCAGATAACTCTTGGCAAGCCCGCGGTAGGCGAAAGCTTTGGTGTTGGTGATATCAAGATACAAGGCGCTGTTGTAATCATCGATAGCGCCTTCATAATTTCTAAGTGCAACACGTACATTTCCGCGCACAAAATAGGCCTCACCGTCTTCTTCCTTGCTGATCTTTATCGCCCGGTTAATATCCCTTAACGCGCCGTCATAATCTCCCCTGGCCAGTTTGGCGTTACCCCTATTGTAGTAAGCTGCACCGGATGCAGTATCCAAACGCATAGCCATATCATAATCGGCAATCGCTTCATTTATATTTCCCAGGTTTTGTTTGGCTACGCCGCGCTCTACATAAAAATCAGCGTTCTTAGGGTGAGTTTTGATTAATTTGTCATAAAGTTCCTGTGCCTCTTTATAAAATTTGGCGTCGATCAGAATCTTACCCAACTCTACATACAGACGCTGGAACCTTGAGTTCAGATCGATCATATCTTTGGTGTCAGCCAAAGCACCTTTTCTGTCACCCAGTTTTATCCTGCCTTTGATTCTCCTCAAATAGTTTTCGGCATTTGATGCTCCGAAATCCATCATCTTATTATAGTCTGTCATGGCAGCAGTATACTCTTTAAGCGAGTATTTCATGTCGCCACGAATGGCATAGGCATAATCATTTTTTGGGGCAACTTCGATGGCTTTATTCAAATCGGCCATAGCGCCTGAAGTATCATGCTGAAACGCCTTTACACGTGCACGGGATATATAGGCATAGCTGTTTTTAGCGTCTAATTTTACCGCCATCTCCGCATCTTCCATCGATCCGGTATATTCCTTTAAACCATACCTCGCATCAGAGCGGTTCTGGTATGCATCCGAGCTTTTAGGGTCAAGCTCAATCGCCTTGTTAAATTCAGCAATAGCCTCAGATTTCCGGTTCATGTTGCTCTTTACCAGGCCATCGTATATATGCAGTTCTGCATTGTTGGGATCTTTCTTTATCTGGTTACCAAAGTAAGTCAACGCTGCCTGTTCGTCATCATCATTTGCTAATGCGTGGGCCAGGTATTTATATACGTTTGGCATCTTCGGATCCATCTCGATGGTCTTTTTATAGTCAGCTATGGCTGCTTTATAATCGCCCAGGTTGCCTTCGGCATTGCCCCGATAAAAAACGGCGTGTGCATTTTTGGGGTCGAGCCCTAAAGTAGTATTGTAATCTTCAATCGCCCCTTTAAAATCACCTATATTTCCTTTTGAATTGGCACGGTAATAGATTAGGTCTGCATTTTGGGGATCAAGTTTTACCGCTCTATCATAATCAATAATGGCATCCTTATCCTGGTGCAAATTGGCTTTGGCAACACCGCGATACTCATATAATTGAGCTTCGTTGGGTGCGATTTCTATGGCTTTTGTAAAATCTTCGACAGCACCGGTGTAATCACCCAGGTTAGATTTCGCATTAGCACGATAATGGTACATATCCGCATTATGCGAATTCATAGAAATCGCCTTATCAAAATCTTCAATGGCCCCTTTATAATCTTTTACTGCATTTTTCGAGTTGGCACGATAAAACCAGGCGTTGGTGTTGTTCGGCTCAAGTTCAATGGTTTTGGTATAATCGGCAATGGCCGCATTATGGTCATCTATATTTCCTTCGGCATTGGCGCGATAAAAATAAGCCTTTGATGCATTAGCATTCAGCTGAATGGCTTTGGTAAAGTCAGCAATAGCTCCTTTATAATCTTTGCGATTGCCTTTTTCATTACCCGCTTGTATATACTTGTCGGCGGTTTGCGCCAGGCAATAAACAGGTAAAAGGAATAATATGATGAATAACCTGGTCATTTTTAATGTTTATGTCTTAAAACGGTCTTATAACCAGCGAAACTGTGCCGCTTGCACCATCGCCGGTATTGCGCCCGTTTATAAATTTACCTCCGGTTAAAAATATAGAGAATTCCCTGCTAAATGAATGCCCGTAGCTGAGTGAAACCTGGTTGAATGAAAAATCCTTGTTCGCATACTGGATATACGAAAACTGTTTATTGATACTGGTTGAATAAAACCCGCCCAGCGAAACCGATATCTGATTTTTAAATTGTTTATCCAGGTTAAGCCCAAAAGTGCCGCTATACCTGTCCTGGAAAGGGCCAGTACTGCCGATATATTGCCTGAAGCCATTCTCGAGCGAGAAGTATGCATTGGTTCCAAACATCTTCATGCTTCCAGAAAACATCAGTTTCAGTTCCCCACCAGTCAATCCATAGCCTAAACTTGGATTATTGACATATAAAGGCGTAATAACCGTGCCCTGTACCATAAAGTAAAAGCGGTAATCAATGTTGGCCACGTACCAGCGGATGCCGGTTTCCAGGTCAGTCAATCCTGCAGCTGAGTTTTTATAATTGCCTTGCACAAAAGTATTGGTTACATACGGAAGCTGTGCTACTAATGTAAAGCGGCGGCTTAAGCCATATTCAGCATATAACTGGTAAGTCAATGACGAGAAATGGCCGTTACCAGGAAAAGAAGCCAAATGCCCCGTTGAATCCCATGCCTTATTTGCATAAAAGTAACTTACCGAAGGCGATAACAGTAAGCTATGCGGCCTTACCGGGAAACCACCCGCATAACTGTTGCTGCGCAATGCCCCGATCAGCATCAACGCTATCAACAGCGGCTTATATTTTATAGGTGTAAATTTCTTTGTCATAGCTTAAAATAATGCAAAAGCGTCGCGCATCCATCTGCCTTCGAGTTCTTTATACTTCGGACTAATTTCGTGTGACAGGTTCTTAAAAATCATTATGCGTTTTCTGCCCGGGATCAGGTTATAGGTTGCAAACTCGTTATTTGGCGGTGCAAACGGATCGAGCAGGCCGATACCCATTATAAAAGGGCACTTCACATTTACCGCGAAATTTTTGCCATCGTAATAATCCAGGTTACTTAGTATTTTGTCCATGGTCAACCCGGGTTGGGTTGCCGCATATTTTTTAAAGCTGGTGATCGGCCAGTCTACCTCGCCCACCAATCCGCGTATATCGCATAGGATCGGGTTTTGGGCTGACGACAGGTTTACACGGTTGTCGACCCCTGCCAAAGCGATGGCCAAATATCCACCCATACTACCGCCCGTTGCCAGGATATTATCATGCCTTAAATTTGGCTGACTGTAAATAAAGTCGACGCAACGCACACAATCCATAATCACGCCGCGCATTACATATTTGTCTTTATTTTCAATACGGTAAGTCAAAAACTCATCGCGACGGGTATCTATCTCACCGCGACTGGTACCTTGTCCACGTGTATTTAGCGTGATAATCGCCAAATCAGGATCCAAACCAACTATTGGCGACAAATCAACCTGGTAACCCGGTAAACCTAATAATACAGAGAACTTACGGTTCTTATTTTTCGTCTTAGGCACAGTCATGTAACCTTTAATCAGGTAGTTATCCAGCGAACGCATTTGTATCTCGTATACATCGCGGCTTTCAGTATTCTGTTTTGGCAATGGGGTTACTTTAAAATCAGGCTTAACTTTAGCCAGTTCATCTTTTGTTTTTTGCCAGAATTCATCAAAATCAGCAGGACGTGAGTACGATGATTGTATTTCCTTCGGCCTTATGCCGAAAGCACGTTTAGTAGTATCATCGTAATCGCTTACGTTGATCATGAAGTTGATCTTATAGAAACCGGTTTGCAGGTCAGGAATACTAAAGTCGTAGCTTTCAGAACTATTGCTGCCGATTTTTACCTTGACAATCTTCGAGGTTACTTTCTCTCCTTTCTCGGTAGTTACCAGGTACGAAACGGTACCAGATTGTTCGCTATCCAAAGTATTTTTTACCGAGAACGTGAAAGATGCCGTTCCGCTGAAAATACCGTCACTGTCATGAATTTTGAGATCGGTGCTTACCTCCCCATCCGCGTGGGATTTCACTCCGCCGGCCTCTGCCTTATTAAGGATCAGGAGGATAAGCAACCCGCAAATGATAACTAAAAATCTACCTTTTTTCACTGTCAATATTTTTATTCCTAAGAAAGTATTTAAAAGTAAAGTATAAAATATCAAGTTGTTGGCTTATTAATAAGAAAGTTTGATTTACGGATGTAATGATTCAAAGGTTCTTCAATAAACTTAAATAATAGTACTGAAATACAGTTTAATACGATAAAAGCATACAATAGGTTCAGGCTATCATACTGAAACGGCGAATTCCAGTCGACCTCCCATTTATCATATAAAGCAAACACTTCGTCGTTGAGCCAATTAAATGCATGATGTATCATGTTGTACATATAACCCAAATGGATCAGGTAAAATATGTAAGAGCTTTTGCCTAATAGTTCCACGAATGGGTTTGCAAGCACTTTTTTCAGGTTACTGCCTTCAGTTATCAGGCCATAGAAAAACATGGCGATAAATATGGGAAGGATATAATTATTGGTGATAATGCCCAGCGGATTATGCAAACCCGCCGACCAGCCCATTGGGATAGTGTATCTTGACATAGCAGCTATGCAAGCAAATATCCCTGCAAAACCCAGGTAAGTAAACTTGATTTTGTTAGTACGCTCCACCCCATGCTGACGAACATATAACGCCAGTTTTATCCCGACAAAAAATTCAAAGCAACGACCGAAATAGGTATATAACTCCATAAAGGTAAAGTTGCCGAAGAAGCCATACCAATCCACATTGCGGAATATCAGGACCATCAAAAAGCCGAAGGCCGTGATAGCGAATATTTGCGCGTAGAACTTGTTGTATTTTTTTATGATAAAGAATACGATTGGCGCCGAAAAGTAAAAGCACTCTTCCACCGTAAGCGACCAGCCTGGACCGATACCGGTAAAATTGAGATCGTAAAAGAAGCCGCGCACAAAGGTGATGTGCATAAAGAACAACCCGATAGCGCTTGGGAATTTGCCTACAATTGCAGGCTCACGGGTAAAGTAATAATATATAAATGCACCAGCTGTGAGCAGGAAATACATGGGGTAGATACGCGCCACACGGTTTTTTAGATACTGTTTGAACCAGTCGCCGGTAAGGTGGAAATTGTCAAAATACCTGAAAGCGATGAGAAAGCCCGACAACACAAAAAAGATAGTTACGCCAATATGAAACTCGTTAAAAAAACGTTGGAACGCATGCGGCATGCCGCCATCAAAAATATAGGCGTAATGTGAAATAAAAACAAGGTAGGCCGCAAGTGCACGTACGCCCGTTAAGGCCGGAATATAATTTTTCAGGTCGATGCGTGGCAAAACTTTTTTATTGGTTTTTAACGGAGCTTTGCGCCCCAAAGTTTTGATAACACGCTAAAATAAAGCATTATTATTGAATTATATAAAGGCCGAACCCTGAATAATTCCGCGATCAGAAATGGTTTTATCGATATAGTGCTGAATCTCAGACTTCTTCAATCCCCAGTTGGGTGCAATTAATAATTCCATGTCGGAGAGGCCGAACAAGCGTTGTATCACTACATCCGGGCGGACGAGTGGCAATAACTCGCATAAGAAATCAGTGTATTCCGGCAGGCTGAACAGTTTAAAAGGTTCCCTTTTATATTTCACCCCCATTACCGAACCTTCAACAATATGCAGGTGGTGAAACTTGACAAACTTAATTTGCGGATGGCGGTTGATCTCATCCACATATTTCAGCATCATCTCCTTAGTTTCCCAGGGGAAGCCAAATATGGTGTGCACGCAAATATCCAACGGACTGTTTTCAACCAGTTTTAATGCATTTACCAAATCTTCATGCATACAGCCGCGGTTAATCTGGGACAAGGTATCATTATAGATTGACTCCATGCCCATCTCCAGGTCGACGTCAAAGCGGTCGGTATAGCTTTCCAGCAGGGCGATCTTTTCAGCATCGATACAATCGGGACGAGTTCCGACCGATAGGCCTACAATATCTTCAGTATGATAGCTCAATGCTTCATCATACAGCATCTTTAAATAATGTGCCGGGGCATAGGTATTGGTATTAGGCTGAAAGTAGATAATAAACTTATCTGCCCTGTTGCCTTTTATGGCACGCTCAACGCCTTGTATCACCTGCTCACGAATTGAAGGATTTTTACGCGATACCGAAGGCGTAAACGAATCGACATTACAATAGGTACAGCCACCATAGCCTTTGGAGCCATCACGGTTGGGGCAGGTGAAATTACCATCAACAATTACTTTGAACACGCGCTGCCCTTTGTATTTTTCGCGCAGCCATGCACCATAGTTGTTATATCCTTTTATTCCCTGCTGTAATGCGGATTCCACTGATATTGTTTTTGATTACACCGATTCCAATTTGATTTCACCGATTGGGGCAAAGATACAACTTTGAGATTACACAGATTGCGATTTGATTACACCGATTTTAAAAACCTAAGTACTTCTACTTGCGGCTGATACGTAAAAAATACCGTTAAAAAACGAATTGCAGTGTATAGGAATTTGACCCAACTTTGGGTTTATTTAAAACCCTAAATATTAAAACAATGACAACTTACACTACAAGAATTGAGCTAGTTAACCCCGATTCGGGTGATTACGAATTACTTCACCAGGAAATGCGCGACAGGGAATTTTATCGCGCTATCAGCTATTGCGGCGTATGGCACGACCTGCCAACTGCCGAGTATGACCGCACATCGACCGCACTGCTTTCTCAAATTTACAGTGACGCCGGAGCCGCTGCGCAAGCTGTAATTAATAATAAGCCTGTTAATGACAAGAACGAGCCCAAAAACTATTACCTGCTGGTAACTGAGGCCGTCGAGAGAGCTTACATTTTACCCCAAACTACCGAGGTTTCAAAATTGCCTCCGGGTGCAAGTCTCTAATTTGTGCAAAGTGTTCCCATCGCAGTACAATCCGTTTTTGATAAAAACCACGCCACAATTAGCTCCCAAATTGGGTCGATTTTTAATTAACTATCAGTCAATTAATTAAATTAAAAATATATTATCGATCCGAAATAATGGCATTGGGCATGGTTTTGACGTGACTATAGGCAATTAACCAAAATGTTAACCTTTTAAATTTTTTAGTTATGCCTACCACAAAAAATCCCGAAGTTACAAGGGAAAATGAAAGCTCAAGAAGAATGGGAGGACAACAATCTTCAGGTTCATCGGGTAACAGCAATCGCCAAAAAGGCAACGAAAGAAGCGACCAGAACAAGCAACAGGGCAATCAAAGTTCAAGAAGCCACCGGTGAAATGGTTAAGACACAGCAGTGATGCTGTATAACAGCAGGGATCATTTAGATCCAAAACGGGACCTGTATTTACAGATCCCGTTTTTTATTGCTGATTACCAGCTTTTAATCGTCGAAGTAAAACCTTCAGCCAAACATTTCTGTTAACATTTGGTTAATAGACAATACAAAACACTAATAATCAACACTATGAAAAATCACATTAAAGTATCGTTCCTTGCGGCGGCTGTATGTTTTTCTTTAGCGGCATGCAAAGGGAGCAGTTCGAGCTCAAGTTCAGACTCGTCAAAAACTGTAGATTCGACTACGACAACAAAAGTGGACACAGCAGTAAAAGCTGATACCAGCAAAAAAGACACCGGCATGAAAATGGGTGCCGATACCTCAAAAAAGGTAGACACCGTAAAGAAAACCACTGTTAAAATCGAAAAGAAAAAGGTTAAGAAGACTGAATAAGATAAATCTGTGAAATTGATGAGAGCCTGGCTATGCCGGGCTTTTTTGACCGTTGATTTTTCACAATTGATTGTTTTTAGTGGTGTTCAAGAAGGCTACGCCGTTTTTGTGATTAATGGATTCCATTGATTTCATCTGCACATCTGCACATCCACACATTTGCACATCTTCTCATCTGCACACCCGCATTGTTATGCACGCATAGCTTTTAAGTATTTTGTTTAGCTTTGTGGTATAAACACCGCCAATGGAAACCATTGCACCCTATCATTCTAAAAATAAAATACGCTTTGTAACTGCCGCCTCGCTGTTCGACGGGCATGATGCAACTATTAATATTATGCGCCGCATTTTGCAATCTTCAGGTGCTGAGGTGATTCATTTAGGGCATAACCGTTCGGTGGATGAGGTGGTGAATTGCGCTATCCAGGAAGATGTGCAGGGTATTGCCTTAACCTCGTACCAGGGCGGGCATATGGAGTACTTTAAATATATGTATGACCTGCTGAAAGAACGCGGTGCGGAACACATCAAAATATTTGGCGGTGGTGGCGGGGTGATTCTACCCGAAGAGATAAGGGAGTTGCAGGATTATGGCATCGCGCGTATTTACTCGCCTGATGACGGCCGCAGGATGGGCTTGCAGGGCATGATAAACGACATGCTGCAGCAATGCGATTTCCAGACGGTGGCCAAACTAAATGGTGAACTAAAACACTTGCCTGAGAAAGATCCGAAAGCGATTGCGTCATTGATCACGTTGGCGGAGAATGAAGGTATTAACCTCACCCCGGCCCTCTCCAAGGGAGAGGGAGTAAAAGGAGAGAAAAGTAAAGTCCTCTCCTTTGGAGAGGATTTAGGCGAGGCTCCGGTATTAGGAATAACCGGAACAGGAGGTGCGGGTAAATCATCATTAGTAGATGAGTTTGTCCGCCGTTTTCTAATGGAAACTGATAAAACACTGGCCATTATTTCTGTCGATCCGTCCAAACGCAAAACCGGCGGCGCTTTGCTGGGTGACCGTATCCGGATGAACTCGATTAATAATCCCCGGGTGTATATGCGCTCACTGGCGACTAGGCAGGCGAATCTAGCATTGTCCAAATATGTACAGGAATCGATTGATATCTGCAAAACAGCAGGCTTTGATCTGATTATTGTGGAGACCTCGGGCATTGGCCAGTCGGACACAATGATTACCGATTACTGTGATCTTTCATTGTATGTCATGACACCGGAGTTCGGTGCGGCAACGCAGCTAGAAAAGATCGATATGCTTGATTTCGCTGATATTGTAGCGCTTAATAAATTTGATAAGCGTGGCGCTTTAGATGCCTTGCGTGATGTGCGCAAACAATATAAACGCAATCACCAATTATTTGAGGCTAAGGATGAAGACCTTCCGGTTTTCGGTACGATGGCATCGCAGTTTAATGATCCGGGTATGAACAATTTGTTCGAGGCCCTGATGCGGACCATTAAAGCCAAAACGGGTGTCGATTTTATTGGCAAAAAATATGATGCCGCCGCGCTTCACTGGGGGGAGTCGGAAAAGATATTTATTATTCCGCCTGACCGGACACGTTATTTAGCTGAGATTGCAGAGAGCAGTAAGGCTTATGATGATTGGGTGAATGAGCAGTGTAAGATTGCGCAGCAGATGTACCAGGTGAAGGGAGTGCAAAGCCTCACCCCGGCCCTCTCCAAGGGAGAGGGGGTAAAAGGAGAGAAAAATAAAGTCCTCTCCTTTGGAGAGGATTTAGGTGAGGCCTTAGAAGACATTTACAAGCACCTTGAAAGCCATCTGCATCCTGAATGCAAACGATTATTGAACGAATGGCCGGAAACGGTGAGAAAATATAAGGCTGATGATCTGATATACAAAGTCCGGGACAAGGAGATACGTCAGCCGCTTTATTATACTTCGCTTTCGCAACTAAAGGTACCGAAGATCTCCCTGCCGCGCTATGAGGCCTGGGGCGATATCCTTAGGTGGCTGCTGACCGAGAATGTGCCGGGAGAGTTCCCTTATACTGCCGGCGTATTCCCGGTTAAGCGCGAGGGCGAAGACCCTACCCGCATGTTTGCCGGTGAGGGCGGTCCGGAGCGTACCAATAAACGCTTCCATTATGTTTCGCTGGGGCAGCCAGCGCACCGCTTATCAACAGCTTTTGATTCGGTTACCCTTTATGGCGAGGACCCGCATACGCGGCCTGACATTTATGGCAAGATCGGTAACTCAGGTGTAAGCATCGCCACAGTTGATGATGCGAAGAAATTGTATAGTGGGTTTGATCTGTGCAATGCTTCTACTTCGGTATCCATGACCATTAATGGCCCTGCGCCGATGTTGCTGGGTTATTTTATGAATGCGGTGATCGATCAGCAATGCGAGAAGTACATTCATGAGCATCAACTGGAGCATTTGGTGGAAGCGAAGTTTAAGGAGTTGTATGATGATAGGGGTATTGCCAGACCGAAATATCAGAGCCTCACCCCGGCCCTCTCCAAAGGAGAGGGAGAAGCCAGCGTTAAGCCAAAGAAATTTGGGTATGAGACAGCGGATTCAAAAATATGGGCCACATTAAAAGCTAATGCTCAATCGAATAGGCAAAATCCTACTGAGGCAGAAAATATTTTATGGCAGGAATTAAGAAATAGCAAAACCGGTTATAAAATCCGCAGGCAACATGCTATAGATGGGTATATTGCTGATTTTGTTTGTCTAAGTAAAGGCTTGGTTATTGAAGTTGATGGGGGATACCATCATACTACCAAAGAGGAAGATGAGGTAAGAACAAAGGTTTTAAATAATGAAGGATTCAATGTACTGCGCTTCACAAATGAAGAAGTTATAAACAATATACAAAAGACGCTTCAACAAATAAAAAATACTCTGGACGAACAGTCAGAAAGAAAATTATCAGCCAATACCTCCCTCTCCCTTGGAGAGGGCCGGGGTGAGGCAACTTTACCAAAAGGCAATAACGGCCTCGGTCTGATGCTGCTTGGTCTTACCGGCGACCAGGTTTTACCTGCCGATGTGTATGGAAAAATAAAGGTAAAAGCTATTGCAACCGTTCGCGGTACAGTACAGGCAGACATATTAAAGGAGGACCAGGCACAGAATACCTGTATATTTTCAACTGAGTTCGCCTTACGTATGATGGGTGATATTCAGCAGTATTTTATTGATCACCAGGTGCGCAATTTTTATTCGGTGTCGATATCTGGTTATCATATTGCGGAGGCGGGCGCCAATCCGATTACACAATTAGCTTTTACCCTATCCAATGGCTTTACTTATGTGGAGTATTACCTGAGCCGGGGCATGCATATTGATGATTTTGCGCCAAACCTGTCGTTCTTCTTCTCCAATGGTATAGACCCGGAATATTCGGTAATTGGCCGCGTAGCGCGGAGGTTATGGGCAAAAGCTATCAAAAACAAATACAAAGGCAACGACCGCTCACAGAAACTGAAATATCATATCCAAACCAGCGGTCGCTCACTGCATGCTCAGGAGATAGACTTTAATGATATCCGTACCACTTTGCAGGCTTTGTACGCCATTTATGACAATTGCAATTCGCTACATACCAACGCTTATGATGAAGCGATCACCACACCTACGGAAGAATCTGTTCGCAGGGCGATGGCTATACAGTTGATTATCAACCGTGAGCTCGGTTTGGCTAAGAATGAAAATCCTCTGCAGGGCTCATTCATTATTGAAGAGTTGACTGACCTGGTGGAAGAAGCGGTGTTAACGGAGTTTAAGCGCTTGAATGACCGTGGCGGAGTACTGGGAGCAATGGAAACGATGTACCAGCGTGGTAAAATCCAGGAAGAATCATTGTATTACGAAACGCTAAAGCATACTGGTGAATATCCAATCGTCGGCGTAAATACTTTCCTGAATAAAAAGGGTTCACCGACTATCACGCCATCCGAAGTAATCCGTGCTACCGAAGAAGAAAAACAATTCCAGATATCAGCATTGGAAGCTTTCCAGGAACGGAATGCGGATAAAGCACCGGCACTATTAAAAGAACTACAGGCAAAAGCCATCGCCGGAGAAAATATTTTTGAAAGCCTGATGGAGGTTTGCAAGTACTGCTCACTGGGGCAGATATCTCATGCTTTGTATGAGGTGGGTGGGCAGTATAGGAGGAACATGTAGGGTTAATAATTGTCAGTATATTTAGGATTCATTGTTTTTATATGACTGATAAAAAATATCAAATATTTATTAGCTCTACGTACAAAGATCTAATAGCGTCACGCGAAACTATAATTAAAGCAATTCTTAATTTGTATCATGTCCCTATAGGCATGGAAATGTTTAGCGCAGACAATGAAGAACAATGGGAAACAATAAAAACCACAATTCAATTTAGCGATTATTATGTTTTGATTGTTGGCCATCGATACGGCTCCACGACAAAAGAAGGAGTATCTTATACTGAAAAAGAGTTTGATTACGCGAAAGAAATAGGGGTACCTATTTTAGCTTTTGTAAGAAATAGAGAGGCATCTACTACACCAGCACAGAGAGAACAACAGCCGCAAAATCAAGAAAAACTAGACACTTTCGTAGAAAAGGTAACGAATAATGCGATGGTGGATTTTTGGAATGATGATAGTGAATTGGCCACTAAAGTTATCACTGCCTTATTTAAGATATTTACTAAAATTCCAAGAATTGGTTGGATAAGGTCAGATAAAGGAATGTCATCAGAAGTTGCTGATGAACTAGCTGCATTAAGCAAAGAAAACAGGGGTCTAAAAGCGGAATTATTGGAATTAAAGAATAAGATATCATCAAAGAAACCAGCATTTCAAATATTTTTTAATGACAAAGACATTATCGTCGAAAAACTTATTTCAAACTCCACATTAATACAGGGATCTAAATATTACATACAAAAACTTCGTATCGTCCCCAGGGAATTAGCAAACTATACTAGTCAAGACAATCTTCAAAGGTACAATTCAAGTATTGATAGGAATAGTGAAGCAGTAACTGAATACAATCAGAGAATATTATATTTTGAAAGGTTATCTCATAATAAAATAACCTACCGCATTAGATTAAAGAATATAGGTAATATCAAAGCAAATAATATTGTCGCTGAATTCGAATTTCCAGACGAGATTATAATTACAAATGATGATAACTTTTCGGATGTTATTGACTTCAAAAGACCATTAAATGTTATCCCTAATCCTATTCATGAAGCCGAGATGGCTAAGCAGCGCCATTTAGACAGTCAAAATAATTATATTTTTTTAGGTGGTGGGTATCAACCCGCTCCAATTAATGCAAAAACACTAGGTCTTGTAAAAGATAATTATACTATTACAAATGACAAGCAACTACGCTTAAAATTCGATCATATTTTACATACACAATCTGAATCGATTTCAAGCACTTTTTATGTTATACCACTTATATCCGGAAATTATGCAATCAAGGCAAAAGTAATTTGTGAAGAATTTGAAGAACCAGAAGAATATGAAATTCCTGTTATAATTACCGAAGAAGATTCAAATCAATCTTGACTTCACTCTTTGATAAACTATATGAGAAGCTCTCTTTTGATTTTTGCAATTTTTCTATTCACCACTTCCACATTCGCCCAGGATACCGCCCCCTCCGCCGCAAAAAAACTCATCAAAAGTTATCCTGATTTTATCTCCGGCTTCTCCAACAATCATTTGGTGTTTAAAGATGGCTCGCGCATGGTTTGGGATGATGGGATAAAAAATAAATCATTCAAAGACCTGCTCGAAAAGCCTGATCTGAAAGATATGTTTGGGCAGGGATATTCTACCGGGCAATTAAAATCGCCGCCTGCTAAAAACTTTGATCCGGGAAGGGTGAGGAATGAGGCGTTTTTTATGAAGATCTATGGGTCGACTGAAAGGCAGGTTAGTCAGCATTTGACGGAAATTGCCTGGTGCCCCAAGCTGGTTGGGCAAAAGATCAGGGTGACTACAGTTAATGGTATCGATAAGAAACTGATGCGGATATCCAAAGAACTGGATGAGCATCCCGAGCTAAAAAAATACCTTAGCAACATCGGCGGCACCTTTGCCTGGCGCAATATTGCCGGGACTAACAGGCATAGCATGCATAGTTTTGGCATGACCATCGATATCAATACAGCTTACTCTGACTACTGGCAATGGGCCTGCAAGTGCATCAACGAGGACGCCACTTTCATCTACAAAAACAGGATTCCGCAAACCATTGTGGACATATTTGAAAAATACGGATTTATATGGGGTGGGAAGTGGTACCATTTTGACACCATGCATTTTGAATACCGACCGGAATTGATAAATTAGTATATCAAATCCGGAATAATGAAATTCATTCTAGCCGTCCTGAGCCTTGTAGTATTTTCCTCTGGCTCCTTCGCTCAAAGCGGCATTAAGTTCTCTGGCATTCCGCATCCGCTGTCATGGGTAAATAAACCACTGAGTTATAAGATCAACCCTGCGGATATTTTTATAGAAGCGGGTGAAAAAACAGATATGTTCCGCGATCCGAATGTGACTTACGATACCGATAATGCACCACGGCTGTCGTTTACTGCCGATCCGAATTTTGTACTGACAGCAAAGATACATCACGATTTTATCAACAAATGGGATGGTGGCGCTATTGTGTTGGAAGCTGATAAAATGAACTGGATAAAATTCTGCTTTGAAAAGGACTATACCGGCATGCACCGGGTGGTGAGTGTGGTGACCAAGGATATTTCGGACGACTGCAATTCGGTTGCCATTAACGGTAATGATGTATTTTATAAAATTGCTAAAGCGGATAATGTGATCACACTTTATTATTCTGCCGATGGTAAAAAATGGTTTCTGATCAGGCACCTGCAATTTAATACTATCAAACCGATCAAACTGGGATTCCTGGCACAATCTCCAACGGGTAAAAACTGCAAAGTAACATTTTCTAATATCAGCTATTCCACTAAAAAAATTAAAGACCCTTACACCGGGGAATAGCTTATTTTATTATCGTTTAACTATCAAAAATTTCATGATAGTAAATTTAAATATAATACATATATACATCTCATAATTAGCTTATTAAATTAGATTATATCAATATTATTTCCCTATATTGTTATAAGCAAATCAAATCTATTCACCTCTAATTTTTTAACGTTATGAAAAAACTATTGATTGTGGCATTTATACTGCTTTCATGCGGTGTTTTTGCTCAGGAACAAAAAAACGGAACTATCTACAAGGAGCATCCTTACATTACAGCTGTAAACAATTCCATGGCTTTTTTCCTTAAGCAGGACTGGGACGGAATGGCAAATTTGTATTCGGATACTGTGAAATTTTATGATCCTTCAACCCCGAAGCCTTACGGTTTAACAGATGCAAAAAAAGGATGGCTGGATGTTTACAATGGCTGGGAACAAATCAGCGTTACCAAGCAAGGCTATCCTGATGGGTTACAGTATGACCAAGATCCGTTCACAGTGCAATCATGGTGGGTGATAAACGCAGTAAATAAAAAGACGAAGAAAACCGCGAAGGTTTACATGGTGCAGTTTGATGAATTTAATAAGAGCGGGAAAATAACAAGGGAGATTTCTTATTACGATCAAACCCCTTTTATAGAAGCATCCAAAGAGGCGGCATCCACCAAGTAGATCTTTTTTAAAAGTAACGGCCCTTTCTGTTTGTTCAGAAGGGGCTTTTAGTTATACAGGGGCTCTAATTTTATGTAGTAATTCAATTGATGTTCTGTTCGCTCAATTGCCGCGGGGGCTTCTTTACTTTTTTCTTGATAAAAAAGTAACAAAAAATCAAGTCAACAGACACTTGCTTCTTTGCCTCACAAAGCTTTTACCCTGCAATCAACCAAAACCACGGGCTGCAATACTTTGCCCCGCAAGGCCCTCGCTTCAGCAAAGTTTGCTAATGCCCCTCCCTATACTTAAGGCCACCATTGTTTTGGTTGATTTCGGCCGAAGCTGGTCTGTTGACAGGATTCATTTGATATTTAAGGTTCTACAAATAAACGCTAAGCAAAAAGAGTGCGGGGCTGACAGAAAAGCGGGCCGGGTGTATGGCGTGAATGACGGT
>JAFDZM010000022.1 GCA_018266915.1 Bacteroidota bacterium
TTGGTTTTGAAAAACAGATAGCCATATTTCCAACCTGAATAGCCGGCATTTCGATACAAGTATTTCCATACAATGTATACGTTGTTGCATGTGTCCAATCTGGAAATAATCGCTTGCTCCAATCGTGTGATGCTTTTTGGCCAACACTTTGCGTAGTAAGCTTGGGATTGTTAGATACTGCCTTGTAAACACTATCGTACCAATGTTTAGCTTGGCTTATTAACGGGTCAGTTGAAATATTAACAGGGGTTTTTTCTTGCCTGTCCTTTCTACAGCTATCGATCACAGTGATGGTACTAATTAGCATCAGTACTATGATCATCCTGATAAGCAAAGGTTTAAGATAAAATACTTTCATAGGGCATATAAAGTTTAAATATTGCTTCAAATAGAGGAAGTAGTATTTAAGCTATCAACCCGTTTTTTCACGGTATTTGTATAGGTGTTTTACACAAAACAAAATGCCCCAATTTTTAGTCGGGGCATTTTTATTTATGCTTTTGTAGGAAAGCTAATACATTCTTTCAGTTCTTTTTCGGTGTACGCCATATTGTATTGTTTCAATACATCATCCGGCACGCCATTCCATTGGTTTGGCGCATTACCCTTGTAACCAACATCTTTTACGCCCATCTCTGTAGTGTAAAAGCCAGTAGCGGTCAGGTTGCGCATCAGATTAAAGAAGGCTACGCCTTGTTGCATTTCGGGCTTTGCTTTTTTAGGCCAGGCAATCTCGTCAACCATTTCCATTTGCTGGGTGTGGTTGCAATCCTTAAAAGCCTTGTCGTAACGTGTCAGGCAGTGCATATCCAGCCAGCGCAAGCCGCCTCGCATTGGTGTTTGATGTTCAGGCATATCTTTTACTATGAACTCAATAAAATCAGGCACTTTAGCATCCGACGCGCTGCCACTTACATCATCTTTAGGGATAATAATATCGCCTAAAATGGTAATGGTTGCCATTTCATTGTCATTGAAAAACTTAGGCGCTTCGCGTAATTGCTTGTTCACCAGCTTTTCTTCGGCCATGCGGTCCGACTCATCCGGTCCTTTAGCATCTTTATTTTCGGTATTCTCGGCACCCTCTTTTGCAGGCTGCTTGCAGGCATCCAGCAAAACCGAGGTAGATATACCACCAACGATCAGGGCTTTAAGGGAATCTCTTCTATCCATGATAACAGAATTAAATATTTTGTTTCTTCATTTGGTCAACTATATACTCCGATGCACGCATTGAAAGCGCCAGTATCGTCCAGGTGATATTTTTATCCGCCTGCGATACAAACTGCCCCCCATCCACGCAGAACAGATTTTTCACATCGTGCGACTGGCTGTATTTATTCAAAGGCGATTTTTTAGCATCGTTACCCATACGCACAGTACCAGCCTCATGAATAATATTGCCAGGATTGTGCAAACCGTAATTATTATGCGGACCGTCATCTCCACCCCAGGTAACCACAGCACCCATGCTATGCAATATTTCTTTGAAGGTTTCCTTCATGTGCTTAGCCTGGTTAATTTCGTAATCCGTCCATTTGGTATGGAAACGCAGTACCGGGATACCATATTTATCTACTACGTCCGGGTCGATCTCGCAATAGCTGTCCTCGCGGGCAATACCCTCACCCCTGCCGGCCATACCTACGTGTGCACCGAAGAAATAACGGTAGTCTTCTTTCAATGAAGCACCATAACCGCCGGCTTCTTTTTGTTTACCGTGAATTTTGAACATGCCGTTCAGATTCTGAATATCCCAGTTAAAACCGTACAATGGCATACCGAAACCGCCACCATATTCGATGTGATAACCCCGAGGGAAATCCAATTTCTTATTATCCAGCCACCAAGGGGTATACACGTGCATACCGCCTACACCGTCTTCATTATAACGTTTACGGTCAAATAACTCAGGAATGATACCACCCATGTCCGCCCCGGTTGAGTCGTGCAGATATTTACCTACCACACCGCTTGAATTACCGATGCCATTAGGGTAACGGCTTGATTTAGAGTTCAGCATCAAACGCGCGCTTTCGCAGGCGCTGGCAGCTAATATTACTGTACGCCCAAATACCTGGTACTCTTGCATATCAGCTTTGTTCACGTACGAAACGCCTGTAGCCAAACCATCGCGATTGGTTAATACTTCGCGAGCCATAGCATTCACCACCAGGTCAACATTGCCTGTAGCAACTGCTGGTTTTACCAGTACTGACGAAGATGAAAAGTCGCCATAAATTTTACAGCTGCGACCGCATTGGGCACAATAGAAACATGCCTCGCGGTCTTTATTGATCTTCTTGGTCAATATGGATAAACGCGAAGGTATTACCGGGATATTAATATTACCAGCAGCTTTCTTTATAAATAACTCGTGCAAGCGTGGTTTTGGCGGAGGCAGGAACAAACCATCCGGGTCGTTATATAAACCTTCGTTGGTACCAAATACACCGATCAGCTTATCTATTTTATCGTAGTAAGGTTTTACATCCTCATAACTGATCGGCCAGTCATCACCCAACCCGTCTATGCTGCGGCGTTTAAAGTCATTCGGCCCAAAACGCAATGAGATACGTCCCCAGTGATTGGTACGACCGCCCACCATACGTGCGCGCCACCACTCCCAGTTGCTTCCGTCTTTTTGGGTATATGGCTCGCCATCAATTTCCCAGCCCCAGTAGCAGCCATCAAAGTCGCCAAACGGTCGGAACTTTGTGCTGGCGCCACGGCGCGGAGATTCCCATGGCTGTTTTAATTGGGATGAATTTTCGCGGGGGTCGTAATTTGGACCTGCTTCAAGCAAGCAAACTTTTAAACCTGCATTAGCTAAAACATACGCGGCCATACCGCCGCCGGCACCCGAACCAACGATAATGGCATCGTATTTTTTCGGTTGCTTCTTGATCTGGATATCGTCCATTAAAATGAATTATTAAAAGGGTATTCTGTAAAAAGTGGCAGCAACAAATCTAATATTTGATTTCCGTTTTAAAAACCCTGTTTTCGCCACTTTTGTATTTAATTTGTTACTTAAATCATGCTGTTCCGCTTCACCAGGTAAGCCTTAAGTATATGGTTATAGCCATCGTGAATATTAGCGTCGACCAGGTCGATATGGTATTGCGCACATTTCAATTCCAATTGGTGGCGGTAACTATCCAGGTTTGAACGGTATGCCTCGCGGATCTTATTCGGATGGACTTTAATCTCCGCTCCGCTTTCGATATCTACGAAATGATGCGGGCGGTTATCGAAATCGAAATCAAGCTCTTTGTGGCGGTCGTTCACATTAAATATAACGACTTCGTGCTTGTTATATTTCAAATGCTGGATAGCAGCAAATAAGGATTGTAGTTTCTCTTCGGTATAATTATTCTCCAGCATATCGCTGAAGATGATGATCATAGAGCGCTGGTGAACTTCTTCAGCTATATGATGTAATACACCGGTAATATTGGTCGTCGCATTCTTTTTAGGCTGATTGTAAACTTTTTCCAGTTCGGCAAACAGATAAAAAAGGTGTTTGGAGGTCGACCGTGCTGCGCTGATCCAATCGATTTTATCAGAGAACAAACAAAGCCCAAAAGCATCTCTTTGTTTCTTGAAAAGATAAGCCAGGGAAGCCACTGAATAGATAGAAAATTGCAGCTTATCCATCCCCTTCTCAGGGTAATTCATGGATGATGAAGTATCTAGTAGCAGATAGCAACGGAGATTTGTTTCCTCCTCAAACTGCTTCACAAATAATTTATCTGTGCGAGCTAATAACTTCCAATCGATGTTTTTCACTGATTCGCCATTGTTATACAGGCGATGCTCAGCAAACTCTACAGAAAAGCCATGAAAAGGGCTTTGGTGCAGGCCGGTTATAAATCCCTCCACTACCTGCCGGGCCAGCAGTTCCAGATTGGCCAGGTGGCGTATTTCCTGTTCATCACTTAGTTTGGGCATACTGCTAATGTAGCTAACAGATTGGTGTATTCAAACAAAAACACGATTTAAAGATTTATAGGATCAAATCATGGTAATCGTATAAATCTTTAAATCGTGTTCAAAAAATAGGCCATCTCAGAATCTGAGACGGCCTATTTTATACTGGTTGAATATATATTATACTAACTGTTTATCTAACTTACCGGCAAGTATCGATTTTGGCACTGCGCCGATCTGTTTATCAACGATCTCACCTTTGTTGAAATATAACAAAGCAGGGATATTACGGATACCGAATTTCATCGAGATGCCTGGGTTATTGTCAACATTTACTTTGCCAACAACAGCCTTACCGCTATATTCTTTCGCTATTTCTTCAACTACCGGACCAACCATGCGACAAGGACCGCACCATTCTGCCCAAAAGTCAATTAACACCGGTTTATCTGCTTTGAGAACTAGTTCTTCAAAGTTTGCATCAGTTATTTCTAAAGCCATGATTTTTTAAATTTAAATTATTTACAAATATATACTATTCAAATTGCTTGCCACAAGTGTACCTATGACAATGTGACAATCATATTATGTACGTATGACACATTAACTTATGGGTGACAATAAATGTAGTCTTAATGGCAGTTAAGCTCAAATTATTTTATTAACAATGGCTTGGCAATTCACAATCTGTGTAGTGAATTATTTGTGCCCATAACCGATTGATTGAAAATCAAATGGTTAATAATGACACCTACTTTATTCCTATATTGATTTCGATTTAATATGCTTTTTAAGATATAATAAAAACATGACCATAAGACAAGCTTACGGTATCGAATTCACTAAAATAATCGACCTTAATAGCAAACCTTATTACTGGGCTGTTACCAAAATTCCTGAAAACTATGATATTGCAAGTCATATATCTGTCAGCGACAGCTATTTGACTCAAGACCAAATCAATGAGTTAACTAAAGCTATAAACGGGATTCCTATACAAGAAGAGTGGGGAGAAATTATGGGATCCACCCTAACTATTTATCCAAGTGACGGAACTGTCCAGATTAACTATACGAATAGAAGAATCCCAATACAAGATTTTAAGCAATTACTGCAAGAGTGGCTTATATTTATTAATTCATAAAATTTCGTCCTGGCCTTTGTTGGCCTAGGAAGTATGTAGGCTCCAGACAACATCAAACATTGGCAAGGAATAATACATTTATCAACACTTCGATTTAGCTTTAACTCCTTCCCATGTCGAGCCAGTTACCTTTAGGTTTCTGTTTCCGCAATTCTCGGGTCAATCTCCTTCAAAAAATCATCATCATCCCAAACTTCCTTGTCTCTGGGTGACAAATCTTTGTCAAACTGATGACTAGATGTGTTTTGACGACTCATTTTTAAGACACCTACTTCAGCATCGGCTCCGCATGCGTTAAACTGTGTATCTCAGCCATCAGGTCATCGCTTGGATTTACCTTGAAAGTTTTGCTTGGCAACTCAATCAGCAGCGACTCTTCCATATCCCTCACCATGAACCGCAGGGTACAATTTTTAACAGGATATTTTTGATTATTCTCTTCAACAATCTGCTCCAGGTTGCTCATTAAGCCATCGTTCAGTGCATTCAAATCAATACAAACGGTTACAGATTTGGTCAGTTTGTCACGCATTTCGGATAACAAAGACATGGTAGCAATACGCAAATCCCAGTTATCTTTCTGCCTGAATTTTTCTTCGATGTTTCCTTTGATATGCAGGAAGTAACCATCAACCAGCAGGTTCCTGAATTTCACATAATCCTCACCAAACAAGGCAAACTCATAGGAATCATTGTAGCCTTCAAGTTTAAATGTACCGAACGGTTTCCCGGTTTTGGTCATTTTGTGCTGAACACTTGAAACGAGTCCGCCTATGCTTAACTCTCCTTTTTTGCGAAGTTCGGCAAAAGCTGCTTTGATATCATCTCCACCTTCACCTGAACGGGCCTTTTGCATGTTGTTCAGATCGGATACTGTTGCATTGCAATAGCGCTGTAATTCCAGTTTATAGTTATCCAGCGGGTGACCGGTTAGGTAAATGCCGATCACATCTTTTTCATACTTCAGTTTTTCTATCAACGGCCATTCTTCACACTCCGGCATAGGGGGTTCGGGGATGTAAGAAGCTACTGATCCACCAAAAAGAGATGACTGCGAACTGCTCTGCGTATTCTGATAGTCAACACCATATTTGCTCAAGCGCTCAACACCGGTAAGGATACCATTCTCTGTTTTGGCGAAAAACTGGGATCGGTTCAGGTTAAACCCGTCAAAAGCACCGCTATAAACCAGGTTTTCGTAAGATTTTTTATTTACTGAACGTGAATTTGATCGCCTTGCAAAATCATATACTGATTGGTATGGGCCGTTCCTTTCACGTTCTTCTATAATGCTTTCAATAGCCTTTTCACCTACACCTTTAACGCCTGTCAAACCAAAACGAACTTCTCCTTTTTTGTTTACAGAGAATGCCATGTCCGACTCGTTAATATCCGGACCAAGTACAGGCACACCCATGCGGCGGCATTCCTCCATAAAGAAGGAAATCTTTTCTATCGAGTTCTGGTTATTTAATACCGCCGCCATGTATTCTGCGGGATAATGCGCTTTAAGGAAGGCTGTCTGGTATGCTACAAACGCATAACAGGTGGAATGCGATTTGTTGAATGCATATTGCGCAAAAGCTTTCCAGTCGGTCCATATCTTGGTCAACTTATCTTTAGGGTGACCTTTGGCTATGGCTCCATCCATAAACTGTGCCTCCATCTTATTCAGCACCTCTATCTGCTTCTTACCCATTGCTTTACGCAACACGTCGGCATCGCCTTTGCTAAAGCCTGCCAGTTTCTGCGATAAAAGCATCACCTGTTCCTGGTATACGGTAATACCATAGGTTTCGCCCAGGTACTCCTCCATATCATCCAGGTCAAAAGTGATCGGCTCGCGGCCATGCTTACGGCTGATGAAGTTAGGGATGTACTCTATCGGTCCCGGACGGTAAAGAGCATTCATCGCGATCAAGTCCTCAAACTTATCCGGCTTCAGATCGCGCAGGTACATTTGCATCCCGTCACTTTCAAACTGGAACGTACCGTTGGTATCTCCGCGCTGATAAAGTGCAAAGGTTTCCGCATCATCCAGCGGTATATAATCTATGTCGATCTCGACGCCATGATTTTGTTTGATCAGCCGCAGCGCATCTTTAATAATGGTCAGGGTTTTAAGACCCAAAAAGTCCATCTTGATAACACCCGCATCCTCAATCACACGACCGTCGAACTGTGTTACCAGCAAATCAGAGTCTTTCGCAGTAGCAACCGGAACAATATTGGTCAGGTCATCCGGCGCGATAATGATACCCGCGGCGTGTACACCTGTGTTTCGTACCGAGCCTTCCAGTTTTTCCGCTTCGCGCAATACGGTACCTTTCAGGCCGGGGTCCTTATAAATATCTTGTAGTTCAGGCACCTGGTCGATTGCCTGGCGCAGGGTAATACCCAAAGTTTCCGGCACGAGCTTTTTCAGAGCGCTCACTTCGGATAATGGCATATCCAGCACACGGCCCACATCCTGAATACTGGTACGTGCAGCCATAGAACCATAGGTGATGATCTGCGCTACCTGGTTTTTGCCGTATTTATCTACTACATAGTCGATCACACGCTGACGCCCGGAGTCGTCAAAGTCCGTATCAATATCGGGCATCGACTTACGGTCGGGGTTCAGGAACCTTTCGAAAAGCAGGTTGTATTTTATCGGGTCGATGTTGGTGATACCTATACAATAGGCCACCACCGACCCTGCCGCCGAACCACGACCCGGGCCGATAAATACGCCCATATCACGGCCAGCCTTAATAAAGTCAGCCACGATGAGGAAGTATCCCGCAAAACCCATTGTGCGTATAGTAAACAGCTCGAAGTTCAGACGTTCCTCTACCTCCGGTGTGATGTCTTTATATCGCTCCTTCGCACCCATAAAGGTCAGGTGCTTCAGGTATTCCCATTGGTTCAGGGTATCTGCGTCAGGGGTGTTATGTATCTTAAATTCTTCAGGGATAACGAAGTTGGGAAGCATGATATCACGCTTCAGTTTCAATACCTCTACTTTATCTACGATCTCATTGGTGTTATCCAATGATTCAGGGAGATCATGGAACAGTTTGCCCATTTCGGCCTGCGTTTTAAAGTAGAACTGGTCGTTCGGGAAACCAAAACGATAGCCTTTGCCGCCTTCCTCGTCTGTTGCGATTGGCGTGCTTTGCATATCGCCCGTGTTCACACAAAGCAAAATATCATGTGCATTGGCATCCTGCTGATCCACGTAGTGTGAATCGTTAGAGCAGATCACCTTTACATTGTGTTTTTTGGCGAATTTCAGCAAAACTTCGTTTACTATATTCTGCTCAGGAATATCGTGGCGTTGTAATTCGATATAATAATCCTCGCCAAAAAGATCGAGCCACCATTTGAATTCTTCCTCCGCCTTCTCCTCGCCTTCTCTCAGTATCGCTTGCGGAACGGAAGCACCGATACAACAGGTAGTAGCGATTAATCCTTTATGATATTTTACGATAAGCTCCTTGTCAATACGGGGCCATTTGCTGTAAAGACCCTCCATATAACCCAGTGAGCAGAGTTTTACCAGGTTACGGTAACCTTCAGCATTTTTTGCCAGCAATAATTGATGGCAACGAACATCTTTTTTCTCCTTGGTAAACTGTTTGATATGACGATCGTTCACTACATAAAACTCGCAGCCTACAATAGGCTTTACGTTATGCTTACCAGCCTCGGCCACAAACTTGAACACCCCGAACATATTCCCATGGTCAGTAATGGCCAGGGCCTTCATGCCATCAGCAGCGGCTTTTTTATACAGCTTGGAGATGTCGGCAGCACCGTCTAACAGGGAGAATTGGGTATGTACGTGTAAGTGTGAAAAATCTGGCATAACTAATCTGGATCAACTTTTCCGAAGAATACAAATTTAAAAAACTGCAAGATTTTCCGGATGTTCGGCGCCGTTTTAATTCCGTTTTATTTATAAACACCTGAGTAGTATATTAACAATTTTCGTCATTGCTGATGTGTTGTGATTAAAATGGCCAGGAAACATTTTATAAGCCTTAAAAGTGGCGGATATGCCTAAAATTGAGTAAATTGAGTTCAGCATCAAACTATTTAATAGTATTATAGGTTATAAAATAACCATTGAAAAACATTTACTCTTGAAAAAAATTGGTCGCATTGCCTTAAAGACTGCCTTATGGATTATTGGCAGCGTTCTGTTCCTGGTTCTGCTTATCATTATCCTGATACAGATACCCGGCGTTCAGAACTTTGTTAAGGATAAAGCGGTCAATTATGTTCAGAATAAGATCCATACCAAAGTTAAGATCGGGCATATCAGTTTAGGGCTTCCAAAGCTTATCGTTGTCGACAGCGTTTATATGGAGGACCAAAAGCGTGACACCCTTATAGCTGGCGATCAACTGAAAGTAGATGTGAGCCTGTTTGATCTGCTTCACCACAAGCTCACCGTAAATGAGATCAACCTGAAAGGTATCACCGCCAATGTTTACCGCAATAAGGACAGCGTTTTCAATTTCGATTATATTATTAAGGCGTTCAATAGCGGGCCTTCAAAACCGACAAATCCAAATGATACCTCATCCATGAAGATATCATTGGATAAGATCATTCTGAACAAGATCAATATCGGCTACAAAGACCTGACCAACGGGAATAATGTAAAATTCATTTTGGGTCATTTTGATACCCGCATCAAGGACTTTGATATGAACAAAATGAAGTTCTCTATTCCAAAGATTACCATATCTGATATCTATGCAAAGATTGTTCAAACCCCGGCAGGCTCATCTATACAAAAGGCAACGGTTGTTGATACAGCTACGAAACCTATCAATATGACGCTGAACTTGGGCACGATCGACCTGTCGCGCATCAAAGTTGATTACAGCACCAACGAAATGGCAGCCAATGTAAATCTGGGTAAGTTCCTGATCGAGATAAATAAACTCGATCTGAAAAACCAAGTGGCTGACATTAATAATATCTCGCTGGATGACACCCGTGCTTCGCTCACTTTTGCCAAACCGCAAACGGTAAAAAAAGCGGTCGTAAAAACGGTAAAGAAAATCGATACGCTGGTAGCTAAACCGCAGAGCGGTAAACCCTGGTCGGCGGTATTGCGAAAGCTCAGCTTTAAGAATGATAACATTCAGTTTGACAACAATGGTCAAGCCCCGTTAAAGAATGGGCTTGATTACGCACACATGAACATCCGTGATCTGAATGCCGACCTGGAAAATTTGGCATATAGTGCCGATAGCAGTTCGGGCAAGATCAATAATTTAACTTTTACTGAAAAAAGCGGATTGGCCATCAGAAAATTCCACACTAATTTCTTTTATGGCGAGCACAAATCTTATCTAAACGAACTCTACCTGGAAACACCTCAAACCGTTCTGCAAAAGAAACTGGAGGTTGGATACCCTTCATTAGCCAATATCAGTAAGGACTTAGGAAAGATCAGCATTAATGCTGATCTGGATGGCAGCCGCCTGGGATTGAAAGATGTACTCTTAATTATGCCGACGATGGCTACAATGGAGCCATTTAAAAGCTCACCTAACAGCATATTCAAGATCAATGGCCGGGTGATGGGCAGGGTAAATGATCTGAATATTCCTTCGTTGGAGATCACAGGTTTGAGTAATACACATATTAACGCTTCTGCCAAAATGAAGGGACTGCCTGATATGAATAAGGCCTACTTTGATGTAACGATCAATGATTTTAATACCAGTCGCGCGGATTTGGACAAAGTTGTTCCTGCTGGGATGATCCCATCCAATGTTGCCATTCCTGAGAACATGAACCTGAAAGGGAACTTCAAAGGCAGCATGGCTAACTTCAATACCAAACTGGCCTTAAGGTCAAGCCTGGGTAGCGCCGATGTGACCGCTCAAATGAAGAATGGCACTAATAAACAGAAAGCGACCTATTCGGCGAAAGTCAACATCAACCAATTAAACATCGGTGCATTAACCAAACAACCACAGCAGGTAGGCAGTGTTACTTTATCAACTACCATATCAGGCACAGGCCTCGACCCCAAAACTGCAAGCCTTCAATTTAACGGCGATGTAGCCAGCGCTTATGTTAAGGGATATACTTATAAAAATCTAACACTAAAAGGTACAGCAGTGAATGGCAGCTACACAGCCATTGCCCGCATGAAAGACCCCAATATCAATTTCAGTTTGAATGCGAAAGCAAACATGAACAAGAAATATCCATCAGTTAATGCGACGCTGATGGTAGATAGCATCAATCTGAAAAACCTGAATCTAACAACCGATGAAACCCGTTTTCATGGCAAGATCGAAGCTGAGGTTCCTACCGCCGATCCTGATTATCTAAATGCTGATATTAAAGCGACAGATTTAGTGATGTTTGCAGCTGGCAAGAGAATCAAAGTTGATACGGTAACTTTAGTATCAACGGCAAATGCTGATAGTAGTAGTCTGCGCCTAAAAACGCCTATGCTTTACGCCCATATGGTTGGCAAATACAAGCTGACCGAGATTGGTGCTGCCATGCAGGATGTGATCAATCAGTATTTCAATCGCTCTATCTCATCAAAAACGGTTAATGACAAACCAAAATATACGCCGCAGCAATTCAAGTTTGACGCCCGTTTGGTAAAAACACCACTGGTCACTGATTTTGCACCTGACTTGAAACAGCTCGATCCGATAACATTTAATGGATGGTTCAATAGTCAAACCGGGGATTTGGTAGTAAATGGCAATATGCCAAAGGTTGTTTATGCAGCAAATGAGATAAGCAACGTAAAATTGGCCATAAAAACCAATCAAAACGAACTCGATTACAGCCTGACTACCGACCAGGTAAAAGTATCTTCTTCCATCAACCTGCTTTATACAAGCATAACCGGCAAAGCTGAAGATGATAAGTTGAACATTAGTCTGCAAGTGCGCGATGCTGCTAAAAAAGACCGTTATCGTATTGCAGGTGTATTCAGCTTGTTGCCCGATGAATACCAGTTCAGTTTCTTGCAAAATGGCCTCCTGCTCGACTATAAGCAATGGGATGTAAGCGTTGATAATGCATTACAATTTGGCACCAAAGGCATATTCGCCAAAGACTTCACCATCACTAACAGCAACCAGATACTTAGCATTAATAGTACGGCTCAACAAATGAACTCGCCTGTTAAAGTCGATTTTAAAAATTTCCATATCGAAACTTTGACGCGCATTGCCCAGCAGGATTCATTACAGGTTGGCGGTGTGATCAATGGGGATGCAACGATCAGCAATTTCCAGAAATCGCCTGTATTTACGTCAGCTTTGAATATTGGAGACTTCAGCTTTAAAGGTGATACAGTCGGCAATATCGCTATCAAGGTAAACAATCAAACCGAAAATGCTTTTGCTGCTCAAGTTGGCATTACCGGCAAAGGCAATCAGGTAGACTTGAAAGGAATATATTACACTGCTCCGCAAAGCCGCTTTGATCTCGACCTGAACATAGTGAAGCTGAATATGAAAAGTATTGAAGGGTTCAGCTTTGGTAGTATCAAGGAAGCTAGTGGTGATTTAACTGGTCAGCTAAAAATAGCAGGCACTACGTCGGCTCCGGCGATCCGTGGCGACATTAATTTTAATAAGGTTGGCTTTAATGTCTCGATGCTCAACTCTTACTTCAGCATGCCGCGCGAAAGCATCACTTTTAATAATGATGGTATACTATTTAATGATTTCACCCTGGTCGACTCGACTGGGAATAAAGCCGTAGTAACCGGCACGGTTTACACTTCAAATTACACTGATTACAAATTCGGCCTAAATATCCATAGTGATAATTTCCGTGTGATCAACTCGACACGGGAAGATAACCAGCTTTACTACGGCAAGCTGTATCTGAACAGCGATATTAAAATAAGGGGTGATATGAATTCGCCTGTGGTGGATGCAAACCTGACCGTGAATGACAAAACCAATCTGACCATCGTTCTTCCTTCAAGTGATCCGAGCATCGAAGATCGGAAAGGTGTAGTAGAGTTTATCGATCCTAATGCACCGAAATCCGACTCAATAATGCTGGCTAAGCAACTCGACTCATTAAAGAAAAGTAAGTTGACCGGCATGGATGTGAATGCTACCATCAAGATAAACAAGGATGCTGTTTTCAATATTGTAATCGACCAAAACAATGGTGACATTGTTCATATAAAAGGTGAAGCACAGTTAAATGGTGGAATCGACCCAAGCGGCAAAACCAATCTAACAGGAACCTACACTGTAGAGCAGGGTTCATACAATCTTTCCTATGCCTCAGTAAACCGCAAATTCATTTTCAAAAAAGGCAGCACTATTACCTGGACAGGCGACCCGACCAGCGCCAATATCAATTTGACAGCTATTTACGTAGCCGACGTACCTCCTATTGACCTGGTAAGCGACCAATTAACAGGCACGGAAAATCAAACCATGTACAAGCAAAAGCTGCCATTTAATGTCGATCTGAAATTGGAGAATGAGCTAATGAAACCCGACATCAGCTTTGACATTGTGTTGCCAGATAGCAGTTATACAGTATCACAGGATGTGATCAATACCGTCGATTCGCGGCTGGCGCAGGTAAGACAAGATCCCAATGAGCTAAACAAACAAGTGCTGGGGGTTTTGGTATTGGGCCACTTCATCGGCGACAATCCACTGCAAAGCCAGGGCGGTAATTCTGGTGTTCAAGGGTTGGTGCGCAATAGCGTAAGCAGTTTATTGTCAGATCAATTAAATCGTTTGGCCGGTAACCTGATAGCTGGGGTTGATTTGAATTTTGGATTGACGTCTGGCGAGGATTACTCCTCCGGCACAGCACAAAACCGAACGGATTTGAATGTGGGTTTATCCAAGCGATTCCTGAATGACAGGCTTACGGTTAGTGTAGGGAATAATTTCAACCTGGAGGGTCAAAATCAACCCGGGCAAAAGACCACGGATATAGCGGGAAATGTTTCCGTGAATTATAAACTTAGTAAGGATGGCCGCTATCAATTACGCGCCTATCGTCGTGACCAGTTCGTAGTGATCGAAGGTGAGATTATCGAAACAGGGGTCGGCTTTACTTTAACTGTTGATTACAATCGTTTTAGCCAGATATTCAGAAGAAAAACACCTAAGGATAAGGCGCTGGAACGCAAATACAAACAAGAGCAAAAAGAAAAAGACCAGGAAGCTAAAGATACCACACAGCAGCAAGCAGCCAACTAATCACCTATGAATCTAAAATTACGATATATACTCATATTTTCATCTGTACTGACTGCCTGCAGCACTACCAAATATCTTGCACCTAACCAAAAACTATATGATGGAGGCACGGTAAAATTTGCCGATACAGCGGGTAATGTAACCGCCAAAGATCAAAAAGGAATGAGTGATGAGTTGACAGATTTGCTTCGCCCACATCCAAACTCCAAAATATTGGGCATGCGGATAAAACTGTGGATCTATTATAAAACCAAAACTACCAAAAAGAAAGGTTTCAGTCATTGGCTTAATACTAAATTCGGTCAGCCTCCTGTGCTAATAAGCGAAGTAGATGTAAATAAGAACGCCCAGATATTGCAAAGCCGTCTGCAAAACGAAAGCTATTTCCAGGCACAGGTAAGTGGCGATACTACAAGTAAAAAGAAGCTTGCTAAAGCAATATATACTGTTGAACCAGGATCAAATTATACCATCCGTTCGGTATATTTTCCAAAAGGTAAAAGCGATGTGGATACAGCAGTTGCAGGCACAACCAAAGAAACCCTGTTTGTTGTTGGCAACAACTATAACCTGGATATTATTAAAGCTGAGCGCATCCGTATAGACGCAAAGCTAAAGGAAGAAGGCTTTTACTATTTTGCACCTGAAGACCTTATCATGCGTGTGGACAGCACGGTAAAAGATCACCAGGTAGATATTTATGTAAAAGTGAAGGATGAAACAGCTGACGAAGCGCGCAGGATATATAAGATCAATAATATTTATGTATACCCGCATTATACTTTAAGGGACACTGCCCTTAAACTCGATTCGGCAGTAAAATATCGTTGGTACAATGTGGTCGACCCGAAAAATACGGTACGCCCATTTGTATTTAAAAACACTGTGCTGTTGCAGCCCGGCCAGGTATACAATCGTACCGATCACAACAAATCCCTGAACAGGATGATTAATCTTGGGCCATTCAAATTTGTAAAAAACAGGTTTGAAGATGTTTCTGCAGACTCATCTAAGTTGAACGTGTACTATTTTTTGACGCCATACCCCAAGAAATCCTTACAACTTGATCTCTTAGGTCGTACAAACTCGGCTAATTATACAGGTACCCAGGTTAATATTAACTGGAAAAACCGCAACGCCTTTAAAGGAGCCGAGGCGCTAACTGTTACCTTATTTGGTAGCTCAGACGTTCAATTCTCCGGGCAAAACAGCGGTTATAATGTATACCAAACCGGCGTTCAGACTACGATATCGTGGCCACGGTTCATTATGCCATTTCCTGATCCAAAAGCGGATAATGCCTACATACCGCATACCAATCTGACATTAGGATATACGCTGGTAGACCGGAACAAGCTTTATCTTTTAAATTCCTACAGCGGCTCGTGGGGGTACGAGTGGAAAGAAAATACTTTTGTTACCCACGATCTGAATTTAATCAATGTAACCCGGGTGGATGCGGCCCATGTATCCCAACAATACCTGGACAGTATACAACACACTCAAAACCCAACGCTGAAGCATGTAATCGATAACCAGTTTACTTTCGGCCCAAGCTACGGGTATACCTACACTACAACTACGCAAACCAACCGTACCAACACCTATTTTTATAATGGAAAGATTTCTTTATCAGGTAACATCTACGGCTTGTTAACAGGTGCTGATACCTTAGCCGGAAAGGTGCGTAAGCTATTTGGTGTTCCGTTTAACCAGTATGTGAAGATCGAGAATGAGTTCCATTTTTATCATAAACTCAGCCCTAACAGCAGCCTTGCAACCCGGGTGATTGTGGGGGTCGGTTTACCTTATGGAAACTCTACCATTTTGCCCTATAGCCAGCAATTCTTTATTGGCGGGACCAATAGCTTAAGAGGCTTCAGGGCACGATCCATTGGACCGGGTACTTATACCCCATCAGAGACGATTACCAGTGCCAGTGGATTTTTACCAGATGAATCGGGCGATATAAAAATTGAAGCAAATTTAGAATACCGGCCGAAACTATTCAGCATTGTATACGGCGCCCTCTTTATGGATGCGGGAAATATATGGAACCTAAGATCCCATGCAGGGTTACCAGGCGCAGCCTTTGGCAAAGACTTCATTAATCAAATGGCGGTAGATTGGGGCTTCGGGTTACGGTTTGATCTTACTGTTCTTGTGCTTCGTACTGATCTTGGCTTCCCGGTACGTTATCCATTTCCGCCGGGACAACCTTATAAATTTAAAGCGCAATATGGCGTATTTAACCTGGCCATAGGCTATCCTTTTTAATTAGTGAATGAGTAAGTTAGTGAATGAGTGAATTGTTAAGTGGTTGATTGGTTAAAGGTAAACCAATGCACCAATTACTTAACTCAATCAACATAATCAACCATTCAACTCAATCAACCAACAAGAATTGATTAATATTGCCGGATGATTATAACGGTTCCTTTGCAAATTATTGATCTTCATGGCGATGGTTATCATCCTCTTGTTGTGGTAAAGATAAACGGCACATCCTATACCCTCGTGCTGGATACCGGTGCATCGAGAACAGCTTTTGATCATGACATATTGGAGCAATCAGGTACAGCCATTACAGCAAGCGAAAGATTATCTACGGGACTGGGTGTCACCAACATGAATTCATTCACGGCTGTAATTAATGAAATTCATATCGGCGATTTGAATATACCCGATTTTGAGGTTGCTGTGCTCGATCTTTCAACCATCAATGTTGCTTACAGGCAGCTAAATCACCCCGAAGTTTTAGGCGTTTTAGGCGGTGACATACTGGTGAAATATAAAGCTGTGATTGATTACGGACAACAAACGCTCAGTTTTCACCTCCAATCATAAAACACCAAAGCCTCACCAAATTGGCAAGGCTTTGCGGTATTTAAGCTTATTTCAGAAAGATTTACGCATCAATCTTAGCGTACTTTGCATTTTTTTCGATGAATTCCCTGCGCGGAGCAACCTCATCCCCCATCAGCATCGAGAAGGTATGATCACATTCGGCAGCATTTTCAATACTTGCCTGGCGTAATGTACGAGTCTCAGGGTTCATGGTAGTTTCCCACAATTGCTCTGCGTTCATCTCACCCAAACCTTTGTAACGCTGTACGTGTACGCTGTCCTCCTTACCACTGCCTTTCAAGCGTTGTATTGCAGCATCGCGCTGAACTTCGTTCCAGCAGTATTCCTGCTCCTTACCTTTCTTCACTAAATAGAGTGGTGGCGTAGCAATATAGACATAACCGAACTCAACCAACTCCTTCATATAACGGAAGAAGAAAGTAAGAATCAGCGTAGTAATGTGCGAACCGTCCACGTCGGCATCCGTCATGATCACAATCTTATGATAACGCAGTTTGGTAAGGTTCAATTCTTTATCATCCTCGGCTGTACCAATGCTTACCCCAAGAGCGGTAAACATATTCTTGATTTCCTCGTTCTCGTAGATCTTATGCTCCATCGCCTTTTCCACGTTCAGGATTTTACCCCTTAACGGCAGAATAGCCTGGTATTCGCGGTTACGTCCTTGTTTTGCAGTACCACCCGCAGAGTCCCCTTCGACAAGGAATATCTCGCACATTCCGGGATCGTTATTGGCGCAATCGGCCAGTTTTCCGGGTAACCCGGTGCCGCCCATTACGTTCTTACGCTGTACCATTTCGCGGGCCTTACGGGCCGCTGCACGCGCTGTAGCTGCAAGGATCACTTTGTTAACGATCAATCTCGCTTCTTTCGGGTTTTCTTCCAGATAATTAGACAGGATCTCGCCTACTGCAACGTTTACCGCGCCGCTTACCTCACTGTTACCCAGTTTGGTTTTAGTCTGACCTTCAAACTGCGGTTCAGCAACTTTAACCGAGATTACAGCGGTTAATCCTTCGCGGAAGTCATCACCGGTAATATCTACCTTCACATTTTTCAGCAAGCCTGATTTATCTGCATAGCTTTTCAATGTACGGGTCAACCCCATGCGGAAACCCGCTACGTGGGTACCGCCTTCAATAGTGTTGATATTATTTACGTACGAGAATACGTTCTCGCTGTAGGTATCGTTGTACTGTAAGGCCAGCTCAACCGGGATGCCTTGTTTGTTGCCTTCTACATAGATCGGCTCAGGGATCAACGGCGTGCGGGTACCATCCAGGTATTTCACGAACTCCTTTAAGCCACCTTCCGAGTAAAACTCTTCTGTAGGGAAATTACCGTTATCATCAGGGTAGCGTTCGTCTGTCAGGCTCAGCTTAATACCTTTATTCAGGAATGCCAGCTCACGCAAACGGGTAGCAAGGGTATCGTATTTATATTCCAGTGTCTGGGTAAATATTTCTGAGTCGGGCTGGAAAGTTTGTATGGTTCCGGTACGGTCAGATACACCGATAGCCTTCACATCAAACATGGGTTTACCACGCTCATACTCCTGGGTGAATATCTTACCTTCACGATGTACAACGGTAATCATGTGGATTGAAAGCGCGTTAACGCAGGATACACCCACACCATGCAAACCACCGGAAACTTTATAAGTGTCTTTATCGAATTTGCCACCAGCATGCAGTACAGTCATTACCAGTTCCAGGGCCGATTTCTGCTCCTTGGTGTTTATCCCGGTTGGGATACCACGGCCGTTATCTTCAACTGTGATGGAATTACCTTTATGGATGGTTACTTTGATGGTGTCGCAATAACCGGCAAGCGCTTCGTCTATCGAGTTATCTACCACCTCATATACCAGGTGATGCAAACCTTTGGGGCCGGTATCACCGATATACATCGAAGGGCGCTTACGCACCGCCTCTAATCCCTCTAAAACCTGTATATTATCTGCTGAATAATTGGATACTTCTTTTACTTCTTCGCTCATATTTTTGTTCAACAACCATCCCCTCTTTACTCGGGAAATTACTATACAAAAATACGCATTTTACCCCGGATTTCAGGCATAGCTGTGGATAAATAACAGCGATGTTTATATATGCTGATGTGCAGATGTGCGAATGTGCAGATAACTTCAAAAACACCATATCAATTAATATTAAAATGCCAAATTGCGCCCATCCATCTTCGCATTTGCATATCTGCACATCTACACATCCCTGCATTTGCACATCCGGGGCGAAAGTTTATCTTTGTCAAAAATTTTGAATTAAGAGAATGAAAATCAAGACCTCGCCTTTAACCAAACTAACGTTAGGCCTTATGGTTGCCGGCACTATTGCGGCATGCAACCAAAATAAAACTTCAGATAAATCAGCTGCTGCTTCTACACCTCCTTCATCCGGGAGTATTGTATACGTAAATCAGGATACCCTGTTGTCGAAATATGAATATTTCAAGGACATGAGCAAACGCCTTGACGATAAAAGAAAAGCAGCACAGAATGATGTCGGTTCACGCCAGCAAGCGCTTCAAAGAGAAGCTGCTGATTATCAAAAAAGCGCTAATACATTAAGTGCAGACCAGCGTGCAACTACTGAACAACGTTTACAGCGCGAAGGACAGGAGTTTCAGCAATATTCTCAAAATGAGGCCGCTCAAATTCAGAGCGGAGAGGCGGACGAGCAGAAAAAACTGTATGAAAAAGTCGCAGCATTTATGACGGATTATGCTAAAGAAAAAGGTTATAAAATGATCCTGACCTTCCAGAAAGGCAACACTACCATGTGGTATGGTGACTCGGGATTGGATGTAACATCTGATGTTGTAAAAAGGTTGAATGATGCTTACGCAAAAGACAAAAAATAACATTTACACACATGCGTCAAACGGGCGCGTGTTTTAAAAATACAATAAGGCCCTGGTTCCAAAAAGCCGGGGTTTTTAATTCGCAGTGCTATGGACATGAAGGAACATGAAAAATTTATGCGGATGGCCATCGAACTCTCTGAGCAGAACGTAAAGGGTGCTGCCGGCGGTCCGTTTGGTGCAATAGTGGTAAAAAATGGCGCGGTGGTGGCTGGCAGTGCTAACCTGGTTGTTCAGCAAAACGACCCTACAGCCCATGCAGAAGTATCTGCAATCAGGCTTGCCTGCCAGCAATTAGGTACTTATAATTTAGAAGGGTGCGTGATATACACCAGTTGTGAACCCTGTCCTATGTGTCTCGGCGCTATTTATTGGGCACATATCGATACGATCTATTACGGCAATACAAAGACTGACGCAGCCGACATTGGCTTTGACGACCACTTTATCTACAAGGAACTGGAGCTCCCGATGAATGAGCGCAAATTACAGATCATTCAACTTTTGCGGGACGAGGCTATATCAGCGTTCAAACTCTGGGCCGATTCTGAATCAAAAAGAGATTATTAATCACAAAAAAGGCGTCCTGATAATCAGGACGCCTTTATAATTTTTACAGATGAGAAGTTATCAGCTTGCAAGCGCTTCAATTACTTCGATATCTCCATCATTATTATCCAAATATTCGTATTGAGAATTTTTGCTGATGAACTCAGGAACGATATCTTTCATTTTATTCACGATAGCTTCGTCATCCTGACCTTTATTCAATTCCAGCAATTCCTCAATATCGGCAGCAACAGCTTCATAAGGATACGTGATTACCTGTGCAATCTTGATCTTAGGGTGATGCGTAGGCATGGTGCGTTCGCCCGCATTTAATAGTTCCTCGTAAAGCTTCTCGCCTGGTCTCAAACCGGTATAAACAATCTTGATATCCTTTTCAGGCTGCAACCCCGCCAGTTTGATCATCTTTAATGCCAGATCGGTAATTTTTACCGGCTGACCCATATCAAAAATGAATATCTCGCCGCCTGTACCCATTGTACCGGCTTCAAGCACCAACTGAACAGCTTCAGGTATGGTCATGAAATAACGGGTGATCTCAGGGTGTGTTACCGTAATAGGGCCGCCTTTTTGTATTTGCGCCCTGAAACGTGGGATAACCGAGCCATTTGAGCCCAATACGTTACCAAAACGGGTAGTAACAAAACGGGTTGGCTGAACCCCTGGTCTGTTATTAATTGGGTTATCTTTAAGCGCCTGTATATATATCTCTGCAATGCGCTTGGTAGTGCCCATTACGTTTGACGGGTTAACCGCTTTATCAGTCGACACCATCACAAATTTTTCAGTTCCAAAAGCAACTGAAAGGTCTGCCACATGCTTGGTACCTAATACGTTCGCCAACACGGCTTCTGATGGATTTTCCTCCATCATAGGTACGTGCTTATATGCTGCGGCGTGGAAAACAACTTCAGGGCGATAATCAGAGAATAGTTTGTGCATTCTCTGCAGATTCCTGATATCGGCGATAAATATGGTTGTAGGTACGTTCGGGAATTTTTCTTCTACCTCTAACTTAATTTCGTGTAAAGGAGATTCTGCCTGATCGCATAAAATAACCATAGCCGGCTTATAGCTTAGCACCTGGCTTACAATTTCTGAACCGATAGAGCCCGCCGCTCCTGTAACCAATACGCGTTTACCGTGCAGATCTTCAGAAATACGGGTATTATCGATTTTAATCGGCTTACGCTGCAGCAAATCCTCGATCTTAAGATCTTTGATCTGTTGCGGATTAAGCTTGCCGTATATCCACTGGTCTGACGGTGGTACGGTTAAAACCTGTATACCCAAGGCCAGGCAATTTTCAAGGGCCGATTTTTTAGTCTGCTCATCAAGATTATGATTCATGATGATGAGCTTATCTACGTTATATTTTTCCTTCAGTTTTCCCAGCTTATCAATGTGATAAACTCTTACCTGCTGAATTTCCTTATCTATCTTTTTACTGCCGTCATCTACAAAACCAACCACACAGAAATTGGTATTTGCACTGGCTTCCAGCGCCTGTTTTACAAGTACGGCGTTGTTATCAGACCCATAAATCAATACGATGGTCTTTTTGGCATTAGTATTATTGGTCAGATAAAAAAATACGCTTTTTACAGTAGTTCGCAACAGGATAAGCAAAGTACTGGATACCGAAAAGTTGATTAAAAGAACCAGGTTAATTGTAACCAGGTCGACATGGATCATATGAACCAGCCACGTATTAATGACTACAAGGTAAAGCAAACTGGCTATAAACGCCGAACCGAAAATACGCAAAACATCGCGTGTGTTAGAATAACGGATCAGTCCGATATGTATACGCATAGCATACATTACGATAGCTGCAAGAGCACTGTATAGTCCTGTGTAGATAAAGAAATAACCTCGAAGTATATTGAGAAACTCGAATCGTTCTACAATAAAATAGGAAGTGGAAAAAGACCAGGCCACAATCGAAAGATCAACAAGCATTATCAGCCATCGCGGCACGACCTTAGAAAAGAGTAGGTATTTTTTCATAAAATGATGTTAGTAGGTAAGTAGATGATATAATTATAGCTAATATTTTTTAAATACGCAAAAAATGCACCAGTTGAAACATAATAGGGGAGAAAATAAAAATACAATTTTATTAAAAATAACCCTGTTTTCCAGATGCGTTATTAAACATTCTTGTTACAATACTTACTTGCGTTAACTATGCCTATAACTCTTATCAGACAACAAAACAAAATCTCGCGGCAAAAAGTTTTAGTTACTATGACAAAAAAAACAGTATTAAGGTTTAATTGCATAGTATCAGATACTTATTTTTTCATCAACGCAACTTTTAATATTATATAAATTAATATAAGGGGTATCAGAACAACTGCAAATAAGCCGGTAACGGTAAAGCTTTTATTATTTACGATAAAAAAGATTATACCGCCCTGCAATAACATATAGCCAAATGACACCCACAAGTGAGGTGTTTTACGTTCATTCGCCATAATTTGATACAGGTGCAGCCGATGCGGCTTAAATACATTCTGTTTCAGCCAAATACGATGCATTATTGTCAATACCGAATCCGTGCCATATACCGACAGGAATAAGATGTAAGACCAATTATTCGTCACCAATATCAGCTTGATTAATAGCATTACGATCCAAAAGGCAATGGTGATACTACCCACATCCCCGGCAAAACACCGGGCCTTTTTTCGGAAATTGAAATAAAGAAACACTCCGCAGGCTATCATAGGGAGCCAGATCATATCCTTCTCGATAAAACCCAGGTTAAGGTTAACATATTGCAATCCGGCTAATACTACGAGACTATAGCATCCGGTTATGCCATTTATGCCATCCATAAAGTTGTAAGCATTGATGGTACCTATTACTACAAAGTATAGAAAAAGGGATTCATAAACTGGCCGGTAGAAAACACCCAGGTAGATAAAGAACAAGGTAGTTGCCGCCAGATGCACCAAGAGCCTTATTTTGCTTGACAGGGTGATCCTGTCATCAATAAAACTGATGATTCCCACCATAAAAAGTGCCACGACTGGCAACCAGTAAGCCGGATGCATGATTACTGCAGCCAAAGCGGCAAAAAGGAATATAATACCACCACCACGGATGGTGATTACGCTGTGCGAGCTGCGCTCGTTGGGATGATCGATAATATTATAATGATCTGCGATTGGGAAGTATAATAACATGCCCGCAAAAAAAAGAATTGCTATTGTCGCGTAGATCATACAATAAAGGCTGGGTAATTAAACAGAAAACTAAAGTTTAGCCTGACAGCCTTTTTTGATTTGATATGTTGCAGAATGTCAATCAATACAGTTTCTCAATTGGTATATGGCAACCAAAGGGCTCCCAAAAATGCTGCAAAGATGCAATTATTTTCGCTAACATCAAGATTTTGTGTTGCCAATGCTGTTTTTAAAGTATTTTAGTGTTCTTCAGTATCAAAGAAATTATCTTTCATATCATCAATCTCGCGCCGTTCACGCTTGGTTGGACGGCCCGTACCACGGTCACGTTTTAAAACAGGAGCATTGAAGATCGATTTAAAAGCGTGAGTCATTTCAACAGGCGTTTCGTCAGCGTAAAAACCAGCTACACCTTTTGCATCCATCCGGTTTTCCAACAGGCCCAACACTCTTATTATCTTACGTTCCGGTCCTTTCGATACAAGGTATACCTCGCCTATCTTTACTTCATGTGCAGGTTTAATATTCTGTCCATCAAGCTTTACCCTGCCTGCCTTACATGCTTCCGTGGCCAGTGAGCGTGTTTTAAATATCCTTATCGCCCACAAGTATTTGTCAATCCGTAATTTCTCTTTTTCAGGCATTTCTTTAAAACTTCAGAAGCTGGTGCTCCTATCCATATCACGCAAAGGTAAGAACTTCGTTAAGATCAGGTTAATTAAACATATGGGTATATACCTTGTTATACTTAATATACTACACCTATAGGTAAACATTTCTCCTATAAAATCCTTTAATTTGTCAAAAGTTTATATCACTAATGCAAAATCTAAAGAAACTTATTGAAGAGGCTTGGGAAGACAGAACCCTTTTGGGAAACCATGATTATACCACTGCCATTGAAACAGTTATACAACGATTAGACCGCGGCGAAATGCGTGTTGCTGAGTTGGTAGGCCACCGCTGGCATACACACGATTGGGTAAAAAAGGCCGTGATACTTTACTTCCCGATCAGGCAAATGGAAGAGATTGAAGTAGGTCCGTTTGTTTTTCATGATAAAATGAAGTTAAAGACCGATTACAAAAAGACTGGCGTTCGCGTGGTTCCGCATGCAGTTGCACGCTATGGTGCACATATTGCAAAAGGTGTTATCCTGATGCCATCTTATGTAAATATCGGTGCTTATGTTGACGAAGGCACTATGGTTGATACCTGGGCTACAGTAGGTTCATGCGCACAAATTGGTAAACATTGCCATTTGAGCGGCGGTGTAGGTATTGGCGGTGTATTAGAACCAGTTCAGGCAGCTCCGGTTATTATTGAAGATAATTGCTTCTTAGGCTCGCGCGCCATTGTGGTTGAGGGTGTTCACTTAGAGAAAGAAGTGGTATTAGGCGCTAACGTAGTGCTTACTGCGTCAACCAAAATTATTGACGTTACTCACGAGGATAAAATTGAATATAAAGGACGTGTACCTGAAAGATCCGTTGTCATCCCCGGCTCGTATACCAAAAAATTCCCTGCGGGTGAATTCCAGGTACCATGCGCACTGATCATCGGCAAAAGAAAAGAATCAACTGATAAAAAGACCTCACTGAATGATGCCCTGAGGGATAATAATGTGGCGGTGTAATTTAGATTTGAGACGTGAGATATGAGATATGAGATTACTATATATTAAAGATTGAACTATGCAAAGCCTTAAATTAGCTTTCTCGTATCTCACATCTCAAATCTCACATCTCCCAATATGAAGATATTAATCAGGCTCCCTAACTGGCTCGGCGATGTGGTAATGAGCACTGCTTTTGTCGATGCAGTGAGGCAATCTTATCCTGATGCAAAGGTTGAAGTGATCATTAAAAAAGAGTTGGGTGGAATTGCATCATTGATTCCAGGACTTAACAAGGTTCACTTATTCTCCAAACAAGAATATCCGGGATTGGCGGGAGTTTATCGCTTTGGCAAAACGCTACAAGCCGAAAAATATGATCTGTTTTTCTGCCTGCCTGATTCACTTTCATCAGCAGTAATGGGTTGGGCGACCAAAGCAAAAAAACGGATTGGGTTTGGTAAAGAAGGCCGCTTCTTTTTAATGACCAATACCTATAAAAAGCCTGCGAACCTGCACCGTACAGATGAATATATTTCATTACTGGAGCAATTTACCGCGAAGAAAATCACTGAACGGGTAGTCAGGCTTCAGGCTAAAACGATTACTAACAATGACAATCAAGTTGTATTGAACTTTAATTCGGAAGCCGTATCGCGTCGGATGCCAATTGATAAGAGTCGAGAGTTGATCAATACGCTGACAAATACTTTTAAAGATACCCGCTTTGTAGTAGTTGGCTCTCCAAAAGAAAAAGATTATGTTGACGAGCTCTTGAGCGGAACAGAAAGCAATCAAATAGAAAACTATGCAGGAAAGACAAGCCTTGCAGGATTGTGTAACTTGATGGCTTCATCAAAAGCAATATTGACTACCGATTCAGGCCCTGCGCACCTGGCCAATAGTTTAGGAACACCTACGATTGTATTATTTGGGGCCGGAAATGAATTGAATACTGCACCTTATAATAAGGAGAATTTAAAGGTGATCCGTGCAGGCAAACTGGAATGTGAGCCCTGTGTGCGCAATACCTGCAAACTATACGGCATACCCAAGTGTATGCAATTGATAGACGAAATTGAAATTATAAACGCGTTAAGCTTATATTTATAACATGCTGAAGGAAGAAGTTGCCAAAGCTTTAAAAGTTATGCAGGATGGTGGTATTATCCTCTATCCTACCGATACCATTTGGGGGATAGGTTGCGATGCTACCAACACCGAAGCTATCAAAAAGATATACGCCCTCAAACAGCGCAATGAAGCTAAAAGCATGATCATTTTGCTGGATACTGAAAATAAGCTGGAAAGCTATATACAGGAAGTACCTTCTATTGCTTATGACCTGATTGAGTATGCTGAAAATCCGCTTACACTGGTTATGCCTGGTGCAAAGAACGTTTCTCCGGCACTTATAAATGCAGATGGTAGCGTAGGTATTAGAGTAGCAAAACATGATTTTTGCCAACATCTGATACAACGGCTACGCAAGCCGTTGGTGTCTACTTCAGCGAATATCAGCGGCAGACCATCCCCTCAAACTTTTGATGAAATTGACCAGGAAATTATTGATGGCGTGGACTATGTGGTAAATCTCGAACAGCATAATACCGAGAAGAAAAAGCCATCCACCATTATGCGCCTTAAGCCCGACGGGCAGTTTGAATTCATCCGCCGTTAATTTTATTATGGTTTAGGCTTTCTAATTACGATTTTTGTACCTGACTAAATTATGCTTTGAACCAACAAAGCATACCATCGCATGAAACAACACCTTAAACATCCTTTATTTTCTATAGTAAGCGGCATTGCAGCAGAGCAAAATGTGCAAGCTTATGTGATAGGTGGTTTTGTGCGTGATCTGTTGCTAAATCGACCATCAAAAGATATTGATATTGTCATCATTGGTAACGGTATTGAGTTCGCTGAAAAGGTAGCTCAAAAGCTGAAAGTAAAATTATCGGTTTTCAAAAATTTCGGCACGGCTATGCTGAAATATAAAGATATTGAGGTAGAATTCGTGGGTGCACGTAAAGAATCATACCGTGCTCATTCACGCAAGCCCATTGTAGAGAATGGCACACTCGATGACGACCAGAAACGCCGCGATTTTACCATTAATGCACTTGCTATTGCCCTACACCCTGACCAGTTTGGTGAACTACTTGATCCATTTGGCGGCGTAAAAGACATGAAGCAAAAGCTCATCAAAACGCCGCTTGATCCGGTGGAAACATTTTCGGATGATCCTTTGCGTATGTTGCGTGCTATCCGTTTTGCCTCGCAATTGAACTTTACGATTGATCCGATTGCGATAGAAGCGATCAAGCAAAATGCAGAGCGTATATCCATCATATCGCAGGAGCGTATTACCGAGGAGTTGAATAAGATCATTCTTTCAGTAAAACCATCTGTCGGTTTTATTTACCTGTTTGATACCGGCTTGTTGCATAAAATATTCCCTTTGATGGCTAACCTGTACGGGGTAGATTACATTGATGGGAAAGGGCATAAGGACAATTTTTACCATACGCTTCAGGTGCTGGATAATATTTCCACCACTACCGATGATCTTTGGCTGAGATGGGCAGCTATATTGCACGATATTGCTAAACCCGCAACCAAACGCTTTGAACCGGGGCATGGGTGGACTTTTCATGGTCACGAGGATAAAGGCGCCCGGATGGTGCCTAAAATATTTGCTACAATGAAACTGCCGCTGAATGAAAAGATGAAATTCGTTCAGAAAATGGTGCAATTACATTTACGGCCTATTGTTCTGGCTCAGGATGTGGTGACCGACTCGGCAGTCCGCAGGTTATTATTTGACGCTGGGGATGACATCGAGTCGCTGATGTTGTTGTGTAAAGCAGACATAACGACAAAAAATGAGTACAAAATAAAGAGGTACCGAAATAACTTTGAACTGGTTCAGCAAAAATTAAAAGATGTTGAAGAGCGCGATAAAATACGCAACTGGCAGCCGCCTGTTACCGGCACAGATATTATGCATATGTTCGGTATTAAAGAGGGGCGCGAAGTAGGAATTATCAAAAATCAGATACGTGAAGCAATACTGGAAGGCGAGATTCCGAACTCCCGCGAGGCCGCTCTTGACTTTACAATTAAAAAAGGCGCAGAAATTGGCTTAAAAGTTGTGGCGGACACATATTAATTTAAAACACTTAACTTTGTAAAATTCTACAAGCAAAAATGGCAGTATACAGATTCCGGGTTTCTTTTGAAGACTACGATGATGTGGTTAGAGAGATAGACATCAAATCAAACCAAACTTTCGAAGACTTTCATCGTGGTATTCACCAGGCTATTGGCTACAAATGCGAATATCCGTCTTCATTTTATGTGAGCAACGACCAATGGATAAAGGGTGAAGAAATTACATTTATGCCTAATCAACGCAGAATTGACCGTGGCATAGTTCAAATGGATAAAGTAAAGCTGAGCAGCAGAATTGACGACCCGCATCAAAAATTCTATTACACTTTTAATTTCGACCGCCCGTTCGATTTTCATATCGAACTGCTTAAGATATTACTGGACGAAACGCCCGGCACTAACTATCCCGCTGTGGTGAGATCCAACGGCGAAGCGCCAAAGCAATTTGGCAACGTATTCAACCCGACTACGTTACCTCCTGCTAACGAAGATTTCGACTTCCTGAACGAAATGGAATTCAATGCTGAGGATGCCGAAGAAGGTTTCACCGAAGTTCTTGATACCGAGGATGACCTGGAGGTTGAAGAACACAACGAAAGTGGTGAGGAGAGTGAGGAGGAAGATGAATTCGGCAGCGAGTTTTCTGACAATGAGGGTTTTGAAGACGAAGGCCATCACCAGCACAACGATGATTATTAATCTTTATTTATAGCTCATGGTTCATAGTTAAGCACTTGTTTATTGTATGAACCATGAGTCAATCATCTCCCAAAAAACTTATTGTTATTGCAGGGCCTACAGCTGTAGGTAAAACTGCTGCTGCAATAAAACTGGCACAGCAATTAAACACGGAGATCATCTCTGCAGACTCACGCCAATTTTACCGGGAAATGTCTATCGGCACTGCCAAGCCTGATGCTGAGGAATTAGCACAAGCCAAGCATCACTTTATCGATTCCCATTCCATAACGGAGAATTTTACTGTAGGAAACTTTGAGAAAGAAGCATTATTGCTGTTAGCTGAGCTTTTTAAAACGCACAATCAGGTAATTATGGTGGGCGGATCGGGTTTGTTTATACAGGCAGTAACACAAGGTTTTGATAACCTGCCAACGGCCGATCCTGAGATTAGGGAAAAACTTAACCAGGAACTATCTGAAAAAGGCATCGAATTACTTCAACAAAAGCTTAAAGAAGCTGATCCGGATTATTATAATCAGGTCGATCTAAATAATCCTCAAAGATTGATCAGGGCATTGGAAGTATTCGAAACCACTGGCAAGCCCTTTTCATCCTATCGGAAGGCCAACATCAATAGCCGCCCTTTTGAAAGTATCAAAATTGTGCTGGATTTACCCAGAGAAGTATTGTATGACCGAATTAACAAGCGTGTAGATATAATGGTCGAACACGGCCTGGTAGAAGAAGTACGTTCTCTTTTACCATACCGTCACCTGAATGCACTTAATACTGTTGGCTATAGTGAGTTATTTGACTACTTCGAAAATAAAACCGACCTGGATACTGCTATCAGCCTGATCAAACAAAATACCCGCCGCTTTGCCAAACGCCAGCTCACCTGGTTTAGGAAAGATAAGGATGTGAAGTGGCTGATGGCCGATGATGTGAATCTTATTGACGAAGTTATTAAACAAGCTTCTTATTGAAGCAGGTTTTGCAGATACATCCCATATCCGCTTTTGATATATTTTTCAGCCAAAACTTTTAGCTGTTCCTTGCCGATAAAACCATGACGATAGGCTACCTCTTCAATACAGCCGATCTTGGTATCCTGGCGTTTCTCTATTACACGAACGAATTCAGTAGCATCGCTTAGTGAATCAAAAGTACCCGTATCCAACCAGGCGGTACCGCGATCCATTACACCTACGTGCAGCCTTTTTTTCTCCAGGTAGGCACGATTTACATCGGTGATCTCATATTCGCCACGTGGAGATGGTTTTATATTTTTGGCAATTTCAACTACCTCATTATCATAAAAGTAAAGCCCGGGAACAGCATAGGAGGATTTCGGCTTTAATGGTTTTTCTTCGATAGATAATGCTGTAAAATACTCATCAAACTCCACTACACCATATCTTTCCGGGTCGGATACTTTATAGGCAAATATGGCAGCGCCATCTACATCGTTAAAGCTCTGGATCAATTTATCGAAACCTGTACCATAGAAGATGTTATCACCCAATATCAATGCTACTTTATCATCGCCGACAAACTCCTCACCTATTACAAATGCCTGCGCCAGTCCATTTGGAACAGCCTGAACAGCATATTCAAAACGGCAGCCTAACTCATGGCCATCGCCTAATAATCTTTTAAAGCTTTCGCTATCTTCAGGTGTGGTAATGATCAGTATCTCGCGGATATCAGCCATCATTAATACAGACAGCGGATAATAAATCATCGGCTTATCGTATATCGGCATTAACTGCTTGCTGATAGCTTTTGTTATTGGAAAAAGCCTGGTGCCTGAGCCGCCGGCCAATATGATACCTTTCATAAGTAGATTAAAGTTTACTGATACAAGTTATTAAACTATCGCGCCAATATGGAATTTCGATATTAAAAGTTTGTTTGATTTTGGCCTTGCTCATCACCGAATAGGCAGGGCGCACAGCACGTGTGGGGTATTCTGATGTTTTTATCGGAAGCGTTTTTACTTTCTTTCCCGATATATCAAATATGGCCTTGGCAAAATCATACCATGAGGCAACCCCTTCGTTACTGTAATGATATAGGCCGTATTCTGTACTATTTTTTGAGATAATATGCAGAATAATTTCAGCCAGGTCCATGGCATAGGTTGGTGTTCCTACCTGGTCGGCAATTACTTTCAATTCATCCCTTTCACTACCTAAACGCAACATGGTTTTAACAAAGTTGTTGCCGTATTCAGAGTAAAGCCAGCTGGTGCGTAGAATAAAATATTTCTCCAGGCTATCAGTTACCGCCTGTTCGCCTTCCAATTTAGTTAAACCATAAATATTGATAGGCTCGGCTTTATCTTCTTCATCCAGAGGTATTGCTTTATCACCTTTAAATACAAAATCTGTAGAGGTATGGATAAAAACTGAGTTGTATTCCTTGCACAGATCACTCAGGTTCTCTGCCCCTGTTTTATTTATTTTGCGTGCGAGATCGGTCTCATCTTCTGCTTTATCAACCGCAGTATAGGCCGCGCAGTTGATGCTCCAGTCGGGTTTATATGTCTCGAATATTTTTCTTAACGCATCCTTATCCAGGATATTAGCTTCGCTTTCAGGTGGGAAAAATATGGAGGTAAGTCCCTTTGCGTCGGCGACTGTTTTCAAACATTGCCCTAACTGGCCGGAGGCACCAAAAACTACAATATTACTCATCAGATATATTTAAAAGCCGGTTGTCCCTATTGCCGACAGAGCAGGCAGCTCAAGGTCTTTGGGTGATACGATCAATTGTTCATACGGCAATATCCAGTCGATAGCCAGATCAGGGTCTGCATAGTATATGCCTCCTTCGGCTGCCTTATCATAATAGTTATCACATTTATACTGGAATATGGCTTCATCACTCAACACCACAAAACCATGGGCAAACCCACGTGGAATATATAATTGCAGATTATTGTCGTCCGAAAGCCTGATACTAAAGTGTTTGCCGTAAGTTTTGGAGTTTGGGCGCAGGTCAACTGCAACATCCAATACCTCGCCCTTAATTACCCTAACCAGCTTTGATTGTGCAGATGCTCCTTTTTGTAAGTGCAAACCTCGTAACACTCCTTTGGTTGAATAGGATTGATTATCCTGCACAAAGTGCGTATCGATCCCAGTTAGTGCCCTGAATTTTTCCTGGTTAAAGCTCTCGAAAAAATAACCGCGCTCGTCGCCAAAAATGCTTGGTTTTATGATAAGACAACCCTTAAGGGCTGTGGATTCGATTGTCATGATCAGAGTTTATCAGTTAGAAACCAGGTTAGCCTGATGCGCCAAAAAATCTTCATAAGCCAGTTTTATACCATCTCTTAACTCAATTTTATGATGCCAGCCCTTGCTATGCAATTTAGAAACATCCATCAACTTACGTGGGGTGCCATCTGGTTTTGAAGTATCAAAGTTTATTTCACCTTCATAGCCAATGATATCCTTGATCAGCAAAGCCAGGTCTTTTATTGAGATATCCTCACCCGTACCGATATTTACTAAGCCCTCTTCGTTATAATTCTGCATCAGGTAATAACATGCTTCGGCCAGGTCATCTGCAAATAAGAATTCACGCTTAGGTGTTCCTGTTCCCCAAATAGTTACTTCTGGTGTATTATTAATCTTCGCTTCATGGAAACGACGTATCAAAGCAGGCAGCACATGCGAGTTTTGCGGGTGATAATTATCATTATATCCATACAAATTAGTCGGCATTACCGATATGTAATTGCAGCCATATTGTGAGCGATAAGCATCGCACATTTTGATGCCGGCTATTTTTGCAATAGCATAAGGCTCATTGGTTGGCTCCAGTGGACCAGTTAGCAAATAATCTTCTTTTAATGGTTGTGGCGCCAGCTTAGGGTAGATACAGCTTGAACCCAAAAACATTAACTTTTTTACGCCATTCAGGTATGATGAATGAATAATATTGTTTTGTATCTGAAGATTTTCATACAAGAAATCAGCACGATAAGTGTTATTAGCTACGATACCGCCAACTTTCGCTGCAGCCAGAAAAACGTATTCTGGTTTCTCCTGATCAAAAAACTCTTCTACGTCGCTTTGTACGCGTAAATCAAGTTCGGATGACGAGCGGGTCATAATATTGTTATATCCTTCTTTTTGAAGCTTGCGGTATATTGCCGAACCAACCATACCACGATGGCCTGCTATATAGATCTTTGAGTTTTTTTCCACAACTGATAGATAATTTTGCGACGTAAAAATAATCAAAAATTTAGACTAATCAGGATTTCAGCTATAGCGTAAAATACACTGTGAGATTAGTCTTTTAACTTAAGCAAAAATTTGATTTGATAATGCAAATAAGAGCTATTAATTAAGACTCCTGTAAACGTCAGTAATCTGCTCTGCCCATGTATCCAGATCAAAATTCTTAATTACATATTCTTTTTGTTCGGACACAATCCAGTCTTTTTGTTCGTCGGTTAGCGACATGAGCGCAATCATTGCATCTTTCAGTTCGGCAATGTTTTCGGAAGTAAATTTATAAGTATGGGGAATATTCAATGAGCCTTGTCCGGGAATATCACTGCTAATAATAGGTCTTTCGCAATAGGCTGCTTCTACAAGGGAATTGCAAAACCCCTCTTCGCGGGAGGCTGATATAAAATAATTACTTAAAAGATAATAGGAAGCAATATCCTCGCGCGGGCTAAGTATCCTTAACCAATCGGGGATTTTAGAAAAACGATTGATGATTTTTGATTCTATTACCTCTTTGTTTGTAGATAAACTCAGCAATAAACAAACATAGTGACCTTCTTGTACTAATCTGTCCATCGCTTCAAGAACTACATCAACACCTTTGCGATAATAATCAAAGCCAAATAACAAAAACACTTTTGTATCGGCACCTATCTTATAATCAGCCCGTTTAAGATTATCAAATTTATTTAACCTGTTGAAGTTGATCGCATTGGTAACATGGGTGATCTTTTTGTCTTCAATCTTAAAGTTCCTTTTATATTCAATAGCTACCGACTCGCTGCACCCAATATACAAATCGACCTTATTTAACAGTTTTCTAAGGCTTTCACCCAAAAAGCCCCTTGGCTTGTCATGGTTCCGGAGATGCCTTACAATAAACGTTTGTTTACTATATAATTTGCCGGCAACATTTAGTAAAAACAAGTATTTAAGGCCAGCGAAGTGGGCATGTATATATCTGATATTATGTTTTACGAGTAGATCCCTTATGTAAAAGGTATCTTTTGAAAAATTACCGCTTAAAAAATATATTTTCTTTCCTTGTTTAATAAGCTCCTGAATCCAGTCGTAATGTGAAGTATCCATATGAAACAGGTAAACCATATCAATATCATCCTGGTTTAACTTCTGCTCAAGCATTAATAAAGACTGAAAGAAACTGCCACCATACGGTGAATTAAAGCATAAAAATTGGAGGACGTTTTTTGAAGCGTCTGTAACTTTATTCATTTCACCAACGGTATTCTTAGATGATAATGCTGCATCCAATACGGCATCATTTGGGGTAACAGGATTAATTATTTGAATATTTTTTTCTGATATATAACTGTATATGGGTTCAAAACTCATAGTAAACAATATTTCGTATTAAATTAGTGAATGAACGGTTATGTTATATATCACTACATCTAACAGCGAAAATTGTTTTATATTATCTTAAAAAATTAAATATTATATTAAATCTAAGCGGAAATTCTGAAGTAAATTTGTTTTTTATCTTTGAACCAATCGTTAGGGTCAATTTTCCCGGCAAATTGCACAATATATATTATTATTAATAAAATATTATTAATAATAATTAAGCCTGCCCCATTGTACCCCCAAAATTCATCGGAAACCCTGTTGGCTCGGATTGAATTTTGATACGCCCGTTTGCGTTTTCAAATTTTTCGATGTTATCCTGCAATGCCGATGCAAGACGTTTAGCATGCTCAGGGGTCAGAATAATACGCGATTTAACTTTTGCCTTGGGCACGCCCGGCATAACACGTATAAAATCTATTACAAACTCTGAGTTGGAGTGGGTTATAATTGCCAGATTTGAATAAACCCCTTCTGCTATCTCTTCAGAAAGTTCAATATTCAGCTGATTCTCATTTTGTTCTTCCATAGTATAAAAATAGTAAAGCCTTTTGAAATTCGTAATTATATATTGGCATTATGCTTTGTTAAATGACTTAGCAGTAATTGTTAAACCTTCTCCTGTTTTAAGTGGCATATCCTTATTCAGAACCTGCTTTATTTTATTATTACTAACAATATAGCTTTCTGTAAGTTTATGCAAACGTTCGGTAGTTAACGGCAAATGCAATACATCGCCGCATTTAGCTAAAAAGCCTATAAGTTTTGGGCTTATCTTCCATAACCTTGGTTTTACACCTATGGCATTGGCTAATAATTTAACTACCTCGTTGGTTGATAATGCCTCATCGTCTGCAACCTGGTATATTCCTTTGGGTATTTCGTTGCGCTGAATCAATTCTTTTATAACGAAACATAAATTCCCGACACTCAGGAACGATCTCCTGTTATCAAAACCAGATAGTGGATAAGGGATGCCTTTTTTGACCAATTTGTACAACAGGTTAAGATTACCCTTATTACCGGGACCATGTATCATACATGGACGAAGTATATAATACGACCTCCCTTCAGGCAAAGGCAGGGACTGTATATATTCCTCTGCCATCAATTTCGATTTGCCATAATCGGTTTGCGGATTGGGTTTATCGTCTTCAGTAAGGGCATCAGGTACTGAATCAGCCGCTGCTTTTACAGAGCTTATGAAAATGAACTTTTTTGCCGATGATTTCAGGAATACGTCATACAGCTTACAAGTGAGTTCAAAGTTCACTTCATAATACTCTTCTGGTTTGGAAGATTTCTTCAGATCATGCGCTTTGCCAGCAAGGTGAATAATGGTATCTATTGAGTTTAATGTCTCTGCAGATATGGTTTGCGACTCAACACGGGATAGAGTATGAACCTGGCAATTGTCATTCAGATATTGTAACAAATTCTGACCAACGAAGCCGGTTGAGCCGGTGATTAAAACATTAGTCTTCATATAACTTAAATGTTTGTGCCACCACTTCTTTGAGTGAAAATTCGTTTACCATTTTTTCCCTGGAGGCTATTCCCATTTTCAGCCTTAAATCTTCATCCAATAAAAGCGTTCTTATCCGGGAACCCAGCTGTTCATGATCTTTTACAGGGACTTTAAAGCCATTTATTCCCTCGTCCACACACTCTTTGCAGCCTATTGCATCAGTTGTAACTATGGGGCGGCCTACAGCCATAGCTTCGATAAGTGATTTGGGTAAACCCTCTCTGTATGATGGCAGGCATACGATATCTGATTGCTCATAGATATTTTTCACATCGCTCCGGTGTCCCAGCCAATTAATATATCCCGGCTCACATTTATCCTTTAACGCTTGTTCAGTAATGTGGGCTGGATTATACTCATCAATTCCACCTACCAGCCAGAACTCTGCATTTCCTGCAAATTCATTTTTCAATAAGTGTGCAGCCTCTATATACTCCAGTACGCCTTTATCTTTCAGCATTCTGGCCAGGAGCACTATTACCAGCTTTTCCTTTTTTACCGGTGCAAAAAAAGTGAACTCTTTTTCATCTACTCCCGAACCTTTAATAATCACAAAATTCTTCCCGTTTAAAAAACCCAGCTGATTATAAAAAGCCTGATCGTCGGGATTCTGGAAGATAAAATTTGATTTCTGATCGCTAAAGGCCCATTTTAATAACCCTTTTAAAAACACTTTACTTAACGATTGGCGGTTATCCGTAAAAGTATATCCCAACCCGCTCACCGCATTGATAATTTTAGCTTTTGATTTTGCTTTCCGGGCTGCAATAGTACCGTATATGGATGGCTTTAGTGTGATATGATGGACAACATCAGGCTTAATCTCCTTGTATATTTTGGTTAATTTGGTAATCAGTGAAAGCTCTTTAACCGGATTTTTGCCTGAGCGCTCGAAATCGATATCGATCACCTTTATCCCCTGCTGCTTTAGCAACTCTTTACATCCGGTGTTTTTGGTAGCCAGGTAAACGTCATGGTTCCTTTTTAATGCCTCAAGGGCCAGCGGCAGCCTGTGCGAAACAAAAAACCAATCGACATTTACTACAAAAAGAAGCTTTTTACCCATTAAACAAATTCCAAATTAGTGCACCAGCATATAGGCTGGTAATTTCCTGTAAAAGTAGCTTATTAAAGAATATCCGGTACTGTTAAAATAAAATCGTCAGCTTGTAAAAGCTGACGATCTGTTTTATAATGTCTTTAAATGCAAAAAATTAATGGAAATCTATTTTATCTCTGCTAAAATTCCTTTTAAGCCTCTTTAATGAATCAGGTTGCTCAGCACTATTTTTTGATATCGAAACATTACTAAATTCAATATTAGGCCCTTTTTCAGAATGCCCCAAGCGCGTGAATGTCAGCCTGTTGTTCTTCCATTTTGGATTAATAACCTGTATATGCCCGTTCATATTGTTAGTAGCCAGCGTATTTCTGAAACCGTAATAAAGAAAGGCGTTGTCTGAACCATCATCTATATGGTTTCGGATAATGATATTAGCATCCCTATCAACCTTACCTTGCATCGCCCATATAGAGACTGCGATACCAATCTTCGCATTATTAAAGGTAACCGGGGCATCAATTAAAATGTTATTTAACACATCGGCATTCCCGTTGGGTTCAAAATCTATACCGGCTTGCGGGTCGGAGCCATTCGTATTACATACCACCGCCTTCCGAATAGTTAAGCCATCTGCTGAAACGACCGAAATGCCATTCCTGCGGTTATCATTTAGCACAGGACAAAAAATACGGACCCCTTTAGACGTTCCTGCTGCCGTCCTGCCCAGATAAATTCCATCGCCCCAGCACTCGGATATAATCGGGTTAATAATATCAATGTTAGTTGCGCCTGCAATAAAAAGCCCCATGCCCCATTCACCTTTAGTGCCTTTATGATTTTTTCTGTCACCCTCAAGAACAGGGAAGTATAGCTTTACATTCTGAGCATTGTAAATAGCTAACAGTTGGTAATGGGGATCATCCGTTGAAGCCAATATTAGTTTTGATTTTGTGTCAAATATAACAGTCGAGTTGCTTTTCAAACCAACACCATTTTTGTTTACAAGAACCGGAAAGTTGGGGAAAACCACTTTAGGGTGTGTATTTATACCTTGCTGCAAATAGGTGGTATAATCAACAGAACCATCAGTAACATAACCTTGAGGTAGGCTTTTGGTCAAATCATAAGCGGTACTTTTTTCTGCATTAGCCGTTTGCCGCAGTGTAGTTAGCAGGTTATCTGATGGCATGTATTCAGCCGGGATAGGTTTAACTTGGAATCCTGATTGCGCATTGCAATTTCTTACTGAGATACAGGCAGATGCTATCAACGACAACACCAGCATTTTAATTGGGGTAATAAGGGGAAACTTTTTCATAACTTTTTTGTTTTATGTTGATTGTATAACATTAAGCTATTTGATTGGTTTTCGCACAGGAAGTTTAAAATTTACTCCATACAACACGTTTAATATAATCCGTATAACTCAAAATAATCCTAACTATTTTCTCAGAAACGTTTGGCATCGAATAGTCTGCCACGCGCCTGAAATTCCGATCTTCACCTATTTTTTGATATTGTAATTGTTTCAATCCCTGCATAATGCGTTCAGGGTTCAGGCCCACCATCATTACAGACGCTTCTTCCATAGCTTCGGGGCGTTCATGTGCATCACGGATATTTAATGCCCTGAAGTTTAAGATCGACGATTCTTCTGATATAGTACCGCTGTCGGATAAAACAGCATATGATTTCATCTGCAAGGCATTATAATCGTTAAACCCTAATGGTTTCAGGAATTGTACCTCCGGTCTCACCGATACTTTTTTAGCTTCTATCATATTCCTGGTGCGTGGGTGCGTGCTCACAATTACCGGGAAGCCGAATGTTTCTGCAATATGATTTAAGCTTTCGATTAATCCATTGAAGTTCTTCTCGCTGTTAATGTTTTCTTCACGGTGTGATGATACGACAAAGTACTTACCTTCTTCCAGGTTCAAGCGGCTTAATACATCCGATTTTTCAATCTCAGGTTTGTAGTGGTTCAAAACCTCGAACATAGGTGAACCTGTTTTAATGATCCTATCTGCAGGTAAGCCTTCACGTAAAAGATATTCACGGGCGATATCGCTGTAAGTAAGATTGATGTCGGCAATGTGGTCAACTATCCGGCGGTTGGTTTCTTCGGGAACGCGCTGATCGAAACAACGGTTACCGGCTTCCATGTGAAATATCGGGATTTGGCGTTTTTTTGCAGGGATGGCACAAAGACAGCTATTAGTATCTCCCAGTATTAGGAACACATCTGGTTTTTCACTTTCCAGCAACGGATCAATCTTAATCAGTATCTGACCCACAGTCGCGGTAGCAGTTGCTCCGGCAGCATTTAAGAAATGATCGGGTTTGCGTATGCCCAGGTCGTCAAAAAATATCTGGTTCAGTTCGTAATCATAGTTTTGGCCGGTATGAACCAGTATGTGATCAATAGCTTCCGACTGATCCAGTGCAGCCATAACCCGCGACAATCTTATTATTTCAGGCCGTGTACCAACCACGGTCATTACTTTAAGTCTCGATTTCATTATATAATATTAGGCAGATGTTTTAATATTCAACTAAACGTTTTCAAAATAAGTATCCGAATCGGCTGGATCATAGAACTCGTTGATCCAGAATATGGTATATAATTCTTCAGTTCCGACATTTTTGATGTTGTGGGTATACCAAACCGGCATGTCAACGTAAGCTGGCTCATCACCCGAAAGGTGAAAATCAAGCACTTCATCGGTTCCAATCCTTCTGAGTTGTATCAATGCATTCCCTTTTATAACTGCAAAGCGTTCAATTTTTCTGGTATGATAATGGTTGCCCCGTGTAATGCCGGGTACGGTAGTAGAAAAAGACACCTGCCCGCCTACATTTAGCCGGATCACCTCAACAAAGGCGCCTCTTGGATCGATGTGCTGCTTAAACTTAACCGGGAAATAGTTTTTGACATCCATATAGCAGCGAAAGGTATTGAACAGCTTCACTTCAAACGGATCATTCAACTGCGGAATTATTCCGCCATCCATATAGTCACTTTTGTAACCTTCCAGAAGCTTCAAAATAGCCGATACCTTCTTTTCATCCGTATGCGGGATAACTAAAAGGTCTTTTCCTTCCTTGCTCCTGATCTCATGAATGATCGCCTTCGCCAGGTCATCTACATAAATCAGCTTTACATCTCCGTCAACTTCAATGTTCGGAGTTTCATTATGCGTTAGCTGATGACAAAAAGTGGCTATGAAAGAATTATAATAAGGATGCCCAAAAGGACCGAATACATTCGGGATCACCATACCAGTGAACTTTCCGCCCGAACGTTTGGCCCAGGCAGCAAACAGTTCCCTGCCCGCCTTCTTGCTTTTGCCATATACGTTGTCGCGTTCTTCCTGAGATGAAGAAGAGAACAGGACGTGTGCCTTACTATTAACAGCTTCCAATGCACCAACCAGTTTTTCAACCAGTTCGATATTGGTTTTGTAAATAGTATCCGGATCGTTGTGACGATTTAATGCAGCAAGGTGAACGATGGCATCGCAATCAGAAACAAATTGTTGCAGTTTGCTCTCGTCCTCGAAATAGTCTCTTGAAAAAGGTACAACTTCAAATTCATCAGGAAAAAGCTGGATGGTATTGGTTAAATGTTTCCCAACAAATCCTTCATTTCCTGTAATACCTATTTTCATAATGAATTGCTTATATCGTTCCAGTTATACCATTTATCCTGATCATACCGGTAATCGTCACCGACAGACTGTTGAACTGTAAAATCAGAGAATATCATCACACGCGAACCAGGCTCCAGCGCCTTAAATCCATTTGCATACCCACCAGGGATATGTAAAACAGCCGGATTACTAGCTGACAGATTATATTCAAATGTCTCGCACTCGCCGGAAGGATTTTCCCAGTTATCGATCTTTACTGCTAATACTTTAAAGGCCCCGGCAATAACATGGAACCACTTGCTTTCTGTGCGATGGCCCTGCCAGGCCCTTACAATAGTTACATCAGCGGGTTCAATGGTATAAAACCGTTTTATACCATCGAATGTAAAATCATTCACGAAACAGATTGATCCCCGATGATCGGTATGAACTGCACCGGATATGACCTCAGGTTGATTACTCATATCAGTTTACCCCGGATATTGTGCTACTTCGTTATCACCAAACAATTCCTTTTTTATTAGCGGAAGATTTGATAATAGCTTCTTCATTCCCTCTACTCCCAATTGCTGCGTATTGTGCGAATGGTAATCCTCTATCCGGGCTATGTCTACTTCACCCTCCGAAAAATATTGGTTATAGTTCAGGTTGCGGTTATCGGCAGGTATACGGTAAAAGTTGCCCATATCTTCTGCCTTCGCCATCTCTTCGCGGGTACACAGTGTCTCATATAGCTTTTCGCCGTGGCGTGTACCTATGATCTGCGTTTCGTTATCGGCATGGGCTAACTCCTTTAATGCTGTAGCCAGGTCGCCGATTGTGCCTGCAGGTGCTTTATTAACAAACAGATCACCCTGATTACCATGTTCAAATGCAAACAAAACAAGATCAACCGCATCTTCCAGTGACATCAGGAAGCGTGTCATTTTAGGATCAGTAATCGTTATCGGGTTGCCTTCCTTTATTTGTTTTAGGAACAATGGAATAACAGAGCCGCGCGAAGCCATTACGTTACCGTACCTGGTCAGGCACACGGTAGTTGTATTGTCGATAATGTTGCGAGATGCAGCAATGGCGACCTTTTCCATCAAAGCTTTTGAAATACCCATTGCGTTGATCGGGTAAGCTGCTTTATCGGTACTCAGGCATATAATTTTTGATACCTTGTTGGCAACGGCTGCATCAATGGTATTTTGGGTACCAAATACATTGGTTTTGGTAGCTTCTATTGGGAAGAACTCGCATGATGGCACTTGCTTTAATGCAGCAGCGTGAAATACCAGATCGACACCATGCATGGCACGCTCAATACTGTTATAATCGCGCACATCGCCTATATAAAATTTCAGCTTCTCATTTTTGAGCTGATTGCGCATATCGTCCTGCTTCTTTTCATCACGACTAAAAATGCGTATTTCTTTAATATCAGTATGTAAAAAACGGCTTAAAACAGCATTGCCAAATGAGCCCGTTCCACCTGTTATCAGCAATATTTTATCTTTAAACATCGTGGCTAATCAATTTCTTCAATTAATTTATATATTTTTTCGCTTTGTTTTTCAGGGTTTTTGTTTTTTAGCACAAAATCCCTTGCTGTCCGTCCCTTTTCAATTAATACCTCCGGATCAAAGTTCAAAATTTCAGATATCTTATCTGCAAGAACCTTAACCGATGTATCTTCAAGGGTGTAGCAATAATCATAATATTCGTCAGGTATGCCGGCTAGTTTATATAAGAGCGTAGGCGTACCTGATGCTAAAAACTCCATCACTTTAGATGGGAATGAGAATTTAGTAAATTCCCCCTCAGGCGTCCGCGGGCTAACTAATAACGATGCATCCCTTTGTAACTTTAAAATCCCCGGCCTGTCAATCTTGTTTCCTTTGTAAACTATATTTCCATTGCGCCCGGCGGCTGCTATTATTTCATCTTTTGTATTTCCGCTTCCACAAATTTCTAGTTGGTAGTTGTTGTTATCAAGCAAATTAAAGGCCTCTATAAGATTTAAAATTCCGGACTTTCTGTGCAAAGAACCTGTGTAGTGAATTATTTTTTTATTACCCGTGCTATTTTTAGGCGGTGCCTCAGTCTTACCCAAATTAGCAACTCCCTCAACTACGGTCCATTTTTTATCACCAATCGGCAACATTTCCGCCATATATTTGGTGATCAGGACATATTTATCTACTTCGTTAAGCGATTTTTCTAATATCGCATTATTATACTTTTTAAATATTCTATAGAATACGTTATCCGGCCCTCCCATATGCTGGGGCAGATCCGTAATAATTACTGCAATTTTTATATTCTTAAATTTCCGCTTGGCTGCTATTGCAGCCTTTAAAAAAGGTACAAAGGGATTATAAATCAATATAGTCTTGTCTTCGTTGTTTTGACGGGCCCAATCAAAAATTCTTTTTTTGGCCTTGGAATAGATATCGAAATTTTTTAACCCCAAAAAGTTAAAATACCCTACGTTGAATCCATCAAATCCTAACTCCTTACCAAAAGCGAATTGTTTAATAGATGTTGTACTATATAAAGTAGGATAAGAGCCGATATAAGGAAAATTTAACACCTTGATATCCTTATAGTAAGCAGTTAAGCCCTCAACAAGGGACCATTGCAGACCATCTGCCGCATATTGTGTATTATTTTTACTATTTTTTATTATTTCTTCTCGTATCTCAGTCGGAAAAAGACCGGTTAAAAACAATACTTTATTCGCCATTCTATTATTGGGTATTACTTTATGCTACTTGAACTAGCCCTTATCGTCGTCACTAATTTTTAACGCCTTCAGATTATGTACATAATTACGATATGTCAAATTCTCAGAGGCATATTTTGCGTTGTTGCGATATTTTATTTTTAATGCTTTTAAATTGTCGATGCTATACGCTATGGCATTTGTTAAGCTTTCAATGTTAGATGGTTTAAAACTAACTGATAAAGCATCGTCAACATTCACTTCCTTGACCGATTTAAAATCACCATTTATCACAATTTTTCCGGACATTAAAGCATCCAGGTATTTGACATGGATGATCAATTCAGAGTATAAGTTCATCTTATCCGGGCAAACTATAATCGTAGCTATATCTTGATAGGTTCGAAGATAATGATACGGTGTCCGCCCGATAAAATGTACATTTTCATCCAATCCTTTTTCCCTTACCAGGTTTTTGCATTCCTCCATCGTTACGCCATCACCTACCAGTACCAATTTTATCCGTTTTTGTTTGGGTATTAAATTGGAAACAGCGCTAATCAGATCGGGAACGCCGCCTGTTTTTTTAAATATGCCGGCAAAAAATATAACTATATCATTTTCGTGTATATGTAAGTCGGAAGAAAGTTTCTTCTTCAATACATCGTCCACTGATTGGAACGCAATGTCAGGGCTCAATACATATGGAATCACAACGTTTTTCCCCGACGAGATTTCAGGATACAATTCAACAAAGAATTCCTGCATGACTTTACTTGCAAATATTAAGCCATACGCATTATTGAATACTTTGGTATCCAGCAAATTAGAGATACAATATTTTGATAAAAACTTTACTTTTTCTAAAAACGAGCGCGCATGATCAGCCTGAAATTTAAACTCTACGGTTGCAATGCCGTGCAGGTCATTAATATATCCTGCGATAACACCTTTTTTCTTCAATACATAACCGATGGTATTATCCAGGTATTCAAAGAATATAATATGTCGTTTTTCGAATGAGTTTTGTTGTATAACGGTTTTTAACCTGTCAATAAGTCCTTTATATTTTGAGAGAGCAATAGATAATGGTAATGCGCCCACCACTCCCTGGAAAGACCGTTTATCTTTTGGGCTAAAACTGTACCCGATGTTGATATGCTTAATAGAGGGATCAAACTTTCCCATGCCTTTTGCATTGGAAATAAGGGTTACATTCTCTCCTTGTTTTGCCAGCTCATTAAGTATACCATACATCCGAATGGTTGCCCCCCCTTCTCTGCTGAAATCATTCATCGTAAAAAAAATGTAAGGCATAGCGGCGTAGGTTTATTTAAACAAGCCTTTGGCTCTCATTTCTTCAATTGATGCCTGATAATTATCTTTTTCTATCTCCTGCGAATTTACCCAGTCAACAAATAGTTTTACTCCCCTCCCGAAATTAAATTGGGGTTCAAAGCCCAGCAGACTTTTGATTTTTGACAGATCGGCATAATTATGCCGGATATCACCTAAACGGTAATTACCGGTAATTTTAACCGGGACATCTTTACCGTAATAACTGACTAATGTATTCGCAACGGTCAATACATCCGTAGGCACACCGGTACCTACGTTAAATATTTCGTTGTTGGCGGCATCGTTTTCAATACCCAAAATTGTGGCATCTACTACGTCGTCTATAAATACAAAATCCCTTGATTCTTTTCCGTCTTCAAAAATATTAATCGGGTTATTATTTTTTATCTGGGTTGAAAATATGGACAGAATACCGGTGTAAGGGTTTTTCAACGATTGACCGGGCCCATATACATTTTGATACCTGAACGCGACAGGTGCAATTCCAATGGTGGGGCAAACCGTCATTACCATTTGTTCCTGATTTTGTTTGGTAATGCCATATACAGATGAAGGGTGTATTTTCGACTCCTCATCTGTAGCAAGCAGCTCGAGCGGAGACGAGTAACCATCGTATTTAACTTCAAAATCGCCCTTGGCAAGATATTCATCTGTACGATGCTTAGGGTAAACAATTTTGCCATCGGCTGCTTTATATCTCCCCTCGCCGTAAATAGCCCGTGAAGAAGCTATTATTACCTTTTTTACCTGGTTAGGCTCGTTTGCAAGCAGATCAAGCATTATTGCTGTGCCTGAAATATTGACATCAACATATTTATGAATTTCGTACATCGACTGACCTGTACCGGTTTCAGCTGCGAAGTGTACCACAATCTCTTGTCCGTAAATAGCTTTTAGAATATCTTCCCTGGATGTTACTGTACCCGTTATGAACTTTACTTTCCCTTTTAAAGATTGAAATAATGGAGATGTTTCTTCGGGGTTGCTGCCATGTATTTGAGGAGATAAGTTATCTAAAACGGTAACGTTATAACCTTTGTCAATAAGCTTTAAAGCTAACTTATTGCCTATAAATCCTGCACCACCGGTAATTAAAATATTTTTATTCACGATATGAAAACATGAAGTGTCTCTGACACTTATAATAAACTAGATGTAGCTGAAACGGAATCAAAGCTTTGCCTTCACAAAATTCCGTTGGTAAATGTCGCACAAAGATAAAATAGCAAACGATAAAAAGAAACTATGCACTGTTCCATTTATCCAGCGACGACTCAAAAACCCATTTCAGCAATTTTTGTTGACCTTTCTTTTCATGATTCTTTAAAAATAGCTGCCATGCATTAGATAGTAATCGTTTGTTCAAGTCTTCTGATAGAGAATTTTCTATTACATCATGAAATTCCGTACCAGTTAAATCAGATATGACATGGGCGCAATCGTTATCACGGAGGTATTCTATCGAAGCGATATCAGCCGGCCCTATTGCAATTATTGGCTTTTGGGCTGCCAGGTATTCAGGAATTTTGGTTGAGATAGATAAGCGGGTATATTGTTTTATTTTTTCGTCGAATGACTCGACATGCACCAAATAAGTGCTCCTTTGCATCGCCCCGATCAATTCTCCTTGCGATATTCTGTCACAAAATATCACACCACCTAGATGTGCAAATTCATGCTTGTATCTATCGCGGTCTGCATCGGGCGCATAAATTCTAAGCTCTGATTGATGCGAAGCATAAGCCGGGTTCTTTTTTAAAGACTCAAAGAATAATTTTAATGTTTGCCACCTAAGCAAATGCAATCCGCCAAAATAAGAGAATATTAAATTACCGTTTGCCGGGCGATCTGTTCTAACAGGCTCGTGAATATCAACGCAGTTCATCAATGCCACAAATTCTTTGCGATATTCTGTCTGATACTCCCTGGCCATTTTTTCGCTGATTACAATACTTATTTCCGATCTCTTGAACACCCTGCGCAAGAGTTGCGCCTTTCTTAGGCGGGGAATTACCAGCAACGGATCGCCTTCATAAATGGTATTGGGCCAGTCATCCATAAAATGAGGCACAATAGGAACTTTAATTCTATCCGAAATTTTGCAAGCTATATCCATTATGGACATAGACTGTAAAGGAGAATAAATAATACCCGGGCTAAAATCGGCAATAAATCTATCCAACGCGGAACCGTACTTGTATGGCAACAATGCTTTATGAGAAGATGCTATTGTATGTATGTAATTTAATATACTACCCTTCATCGATTTATCGGCCGCAGCACCAGACACACCTTTTACTTCGCTTTTCGACGAACGAAGTGCCTTCATAAGTCCTTTTCTATCCGATTGCTTTTTTCTTATATATTTTATGTCTGATATATGAAATACGGGATAATTGGTTTGGGGTGTGTTTTTGTCAAGAGAGATATATACTATAGCCACTTTATCCAACGGCCACTCCGAAAACATATTTTTTATTGTAATATTGGTCGCATTATCGTCATTAGGGACATTGCTGGTTATCAGCAAAACCTTGCATAAATCAATATCCTGTTTATTTGCCAGTTCTTCCATCAAATTTGTCATTCGGCTTTCTGCACCTGTTTTGAGTTTTTAGTGCGTTCAAGAAAAGAATAATATATAAATCCCATATAGATCAGCAAGAGTAACCGAAAACCTGAGTGATTGTATATGAAATTGCTTTTAACATTTGCGGCTAGTACAGTAAATACAAACAAGACAAAAAACCAACGGTTAGTTTTCAGATTGTAAAGTCGCACAGCCATTACAGTAACCAATGTCATTAATAAAGCAAAATATACTATTCCCCCGTAGTATATCTGCCTTACAAAACCAATATCTGAATGTTTTATTGTTCCGCTGGTTTGCCCGGGTAAGAACAGATCAGCGCCCGAGCCCACTATCCAATCAGGAAAATTGTCGGGCCATACAATCATATTACCCAGGGCTCCATAGGTATCCACTCCAGCTGCCTTACTGTGTGTGCCTGAAACGAAGCCAAAGGTTTGCGTAAAAAAGCCGAAGCCCCACTCGATTATTTTTTGATACTTTTCGGCAAAATCAGAAGAAAGGAATGCAACAAGTATCACTCCTATTACACCTGATGCATACAAAAACATTTTAATCTTTTTCCTGACGAATATTAAATAGAAGACCATTATAATAATCGGCACCATCCCGATCCGGGCGTTTACCAGGATCGCGATCAGTAAAAACATTAATGTTATAAAATATACAACAATATATTTTCTGGTTTCGGAAAGCTTTAAAAGAATAATAGCCGCTGCCGTTCCTTGCACAAGACCGTATGAATAAAATAAAGCGGATGCGAAACCAAACCCCCGCAGCAAATTATTTTGTTGATACTCTGTAGCCAGAAGTATCTTATTATTCATCTTGTTATTCAATGATGGGTTCAGCAGCAGTATAACAGTAATGAGCGCAGCGAACGCACAGGTCCAAAGGATAATAGTAATCAGACGTTGCTCATTTGAAGCTTTATCCGGCAGTCTTAATTTACGAAAACAGAAATCCACTATAAAGAACGAAAATGGTATAGCATCTATCAGCAACGTAACATTAACGAACAAAAAGTTTTTGGAAGAAGTGCCGTTGGTCCAATCTATATCCCGAAGAATAGTAAACAGCGCTATAAGAAATATAAGGATGATCTCATTTTTGAATAAGTACAAAACCTTTCCAACCAGTGAGTAGTATAATAAATATGCAATAACAGCAGGCAAAAATAGCCAGATAGTGTTAGGGAATATCTTGAGCGGAGGACTAAAAATGTAAATATATACGGCAACACCGAATATAGCCGCGTTTACATATTTTCCCAGGTTCATCATTATACACTCAATATTCTTTTATACGGATCTAAGAATTTAAACTTCTTAACATTTTAATTCCAGAGTACCATAAATTTAAAGATCGATTTCAAAAATTTGAAAGAAGTAATTTGATCCAAATTTCTGATCATTCCTTTAAAGGCCAGTTTTTTGGTTGATTTATAAGGAAGATACCAATAAAAACATCTTAAATACCATAACTTGATGGCCTTTTTATAATAAACGGAATGTTTATACTCATTAATGGAATCAAGGTGTGAGTAGATGGCTTTCTGATTAAGCATTTTCGCTTTTACATTCTCAGTTTCCGGGCTTCGCCGGTAATAATTCAGATAATCATCAATAAAGCCAAACGGATATTTCTCTGCTATTTTTAGATCAATGTAAAAATCATCAGCCCAGGTGTTTTTGTAATACCCGACTTCCTCAAATATCGATTTTCTAAATAAAGAATTTACCGGTGGATGCAACTCCTGGAAAATAATCTCTTTAAACACATAACCGCCTTTTAATGATTTGTTGACTGTTTCAGTTAAATATGGAATAATTTTCCCATCCAGGTCGACCATATATACTTTCCCAAAACATACCGGAAACTCGAGGTTCTTTTCCATAAACTCAACCTGTTTTTCCAGCTTATCCAATGACCAGTAATCATCTGATGCACAAAAGGAGATGTATTTGCCCTTGCTATAGTTTTGAATTCCCTTATTAAGTGTTGAGGTCAAACCAATGTTTTCCTGGAGCACTAAATTAAATCCATACTGTTCTTGCAGTTGTTTTAAAATCTCCCTGCTGCCATCTTTTGAGCCGTCATCAATAACCGTTAGCTCGAAGTTTTTATAGGTCTGATGCATTATGCTTTCAATGCACTCGGTAATGAACCTTTCATGATTATAGCTCGGTACGATAACCGATACCAAAGGCATATTTAATTCAGGTGTTCCCAGCATATCAATCAACTATTAACAGGCGCTTCGCTTTTCCCAAACAACAGTTTTCTGAAAATAAGCACCATGGTTACCAGGTATATAAAATAATTGGCAGCAAACGCCATAGTTACACCTTTTAAATGAAATATATTAAGAAATACATATCCCAAAACAACGTAACTGACATTAAATATTATTTCAGTAAAAATAAACACTTTGGTCATTGCCTTGGCTAACATCAGGTAAGCTAATATCCATGCAGAAATCTTCAGAAAATCGCCGGCCAACTGCCAAATAAACAAACTCTCCATTTGCAGAAAATCAGGAGTATATAGTATCCGGATAATCAAAAAACGAAGAAAATATATAGCACAGCAACTCACTAATACTGCCGGGAGAATGATTTTGTACCCTGAAAAAATCTCTTTTCTCAATTCCTCTGTTGTTTTTAAAGAGGATAGTTTTGGTAAATAATAAGTACTTAACGATGTTGTTATCAGTAACAAATAGCCATCCGACACTTTCATCATTCCCTGCCAATATCCGGCAGAATTTATACTTACTTTGGCAATCACCATATTACGCAAAATAATTTCTGAAACCGGAACTGTTATTGCCGAAACCAGCGCCATCAAACTGAAATGACTTAGCTTTTTACCTATCGCTTTGTTAAATGCCTGTTTAAAATAATCCCATTTAAACCATTGGGTTTTGATAATCAAACTTGCTGTGACAAAGAAAACAATAGAGGGTGTTAAAACCAATGAATACAACGCGCCTTGTACATTATAAAAATAGACCAGTACGACGGTCATTATTAACCCGATGATGCTGCCGGCAGCATTTACAATGGTATAGCTCTTTATCTGCCCTTTGCCATTTAAAATACTTATCAGCAAGGTATTTAATGAATAGAGAACAATGGTGATACCAAGCACCCGTATCACATTTGTATAAAGGCCTGTAATGAGCAGCCACTCCGAGCAATAAGGGGCCAGCAGAATTAGCAACAGGCCAATAATAGCCGAACAGTAGACAGATATTTTTAGCGAGGTGCTAAAAAGGCTTTTTAGCTGATCCTCATCACCGTCATATTCTGCTGTATATTTTACTACCCCGGTATTTATTGCACCATTTGCAAAAATTAACACGATAGATATAAAATTGCTGAATGCGCCAATGATGGCAACACCGGCGGGCCCGGTGAGTATAGCTACTATTTTACTGCTTACAAAGCCTGAACCTATGCGAACAAAGGTAATGATCGATGAAAATAAAGTTGTCTTTACTAATTTCAAACTGTCGGTTAATAATTGTTCAACGCTTCAATAACTTTATTCACCTCTTCATCCCGTATAACCGGGCTAAGCGGCAGACTTAAAACTTCAGCATGTATCTGTTCAGATACCGGGTAGTTTAACCCATTCCATTCCTTATAGGCCTCCTGCTTATGTGGCGGTATAGGATAATGTATTACAGTTTGTATATCATTGCCGGTTAAGTATTGCTGCAGATGGTCGCGATCTTCGGTTCTGATAACAAACAGGTGCCATACGTGCGCGCTTTGTTCTGATACTTTTGGCAGCTTAATTTTCTCATTCCTGATTTCGCTCAGATAACGATTAGCAATATTTCTTTTAATTTCTGTGTCTGCATCAAGCCTCTTTAATTTAACCCCAAGCAAGGCTGCCTGCAGTTCATCAAGGCGGCTATTAATCCCTTTGTATTTGTTTTTATATTTTATATGCGATCCATAATTTGCAATAGCCCTTATTGCTGAAGCTAACTCATCGTCATTGGTAGTCACAGCCCCGCCGTCACCTAATGCTCCAAGGTTTTTGCCCGGATAAAAACTATGCCCCGCCGCATCTCCGAAATTACCGGACCTCGTTCCGTTAATTGTTGCACCTTGAGATTGCGCAGCATCTTCAATTACTTTTAAATTGTGCTTTTTAGCTATTCTGTTAATATTTGCCATATCGCACAATTGGCCATATAAATGGACCGGCAGTATCGCTTTTGTTTTTGTGGTGATTTTGGCCTCGATAAGGTTCGGATCGATATTATAACTATACAGGTCAGGTTCAACTAAAACCGGGATGAGACCATTGGCCGATACGGCTAAAATACTGGCGATGAAAGTATTAGACGGAACTATTATCTCATCCCCTTCCTCAAATACACCTAACTCTTTATATGCCCGGATAATCAGTATTAATGCATCTAAACCATTAGCTACTCCTATGGCGTGCTTTGTACCGCAATATGCTGCATAATCGGCTTCAAATTGCTTTATCTCGTTTCCTAAAATGTACCATCCTGAATCCAATACCCGTTCGAACGCTTCTTTTAATTCCGATTTGTATTGTTGATTTATACTGTACAGATCCAAAAATTTTACCATCTTGTTTTTCTTTGTAGCCACATCCCGGATAATACACAGGATCAATTGTGTAAATTATCTCTTATTATAATCCGGTCAGGTGGTTCTCGATTTATTTAATTTGTAAAAATCTAACCTGATAACTTCCGCTTCGATAATGTCAGGCTTATATTCTGCTAATTTCTCTTCACTCAAAAAACCAGTCAAAACTGCAGCTGTATTTATTCCTAATTGTTTTCCTGTCTGAATATCTTTTCCGGTGTCTCCAACAAGCCAATCACCCGGGCCTGGTTTTACTTCATTTTTTATCAGCTCATATTTTTCCTTCACTTGCCCTGTAACCAGTAGCTTATCTATCAAATCCGACCAGCCTAACCTGTTTACCTGGTCTATAGCCATCTTTTCAGATTGCCTTGAAGTCACAATAAAAACCTTATGTGTTTGTTTCAAATTTCTCAAGTAATCTGATATTCCTTCAAAAGGCTCATCCAGTATAAGCCATTCAGGAAGTTCAATTTGATTAAGCCAATCTTTTTCAAATGCCTTTATCTCCTCTGGTGTGTAATGAAATAGATTTTTTAAAATTTTCTTATGGTCGATTTTATTTCTCTTTAGCGCCCAATATTCGTCAAACGACAATTTGCACGATGGCACCATATATTTAAATAACCGGTAAAGCCGGGGCCGCGACTCTAATAATGTACCGTCTAAATCAAAAAATATATTATCCATCGCTCCGGTTCATGTAATGCCATTCTTCGGTAAGCCCTTTATTTAAGGCGGTTTCAGATCGCAACAAGTGTGTTTTTAACTTGCTGTTATCAAATAACAGGTCTCTGCCCGAAACATTGTTTGTAATATGTTCAATGGAAGCTGTGCAACCGCTTATTTTGATAAGTTCGTTTACTAATTCTGAAATAGTTATTGAATTTCCACTTACCAGGTTAACAGGCCCAATATCTTCATTTAAATTTATAGCATTTAATATCGCTTCAACAACATCTTTAATATAAATGAATGACCTGATCTCTTTGCCGCTACCCCAAATTTGTATCGGCTGTTTATTGATCAGATTTTTTATTGTAACTGGTATAATCTTCTGATAATTCTCTTCTCCCGGACCATAAACATGTCCAACTCTTAATATTTGAAATTTCTTATGTTTCTCATTTGCCCAGGCAGCTATCATCTTCTCCCCATATAATTTGGAATATCCGTAAAGTGAAACTGGTTCAACAGCCGATGATTCTGAAATCACATCTGCTTTACCGTATATATCTAATGTACTCAGGTAGATAATTTTCTGCAGATTGGGCAAATCAGCCGATAGCAGTTTTTCAGTACTGTAAATATTTTCGTTGCATTTCAAATAATCATCGGCTTGTGAAGCATTTTTAGGAGTATATGCGCCTGCATGAATAATTATATCAATTGCATCGGCATAATTATTTTCGACAAAGTAACCTGGTTCAAATTGATAATTATTATGCAGTAAATAATTGGATCCATCTATATGACCGGATGTCAGGGCCAATACATTATCAGCCCCGTATTGACTGATAAGTGCCTGGTGTAAATGTTTACCAATAAAACCGGAGGCCCCTGTCAATAATATCATGACAAATTTTTAATGATTTTCGATATTTCTTCAGAGCGGGTTAACATAGGCTTTGTATCCATACCCCTAAGCCACATCAAGCCATTATCCAGTGGATTTATTTTTCTTTTTAGTTTTGGGAATTCATTGTATAACGCAATATTTTTAAAGATCTCAGGCATGTTAAGCCCAGCTTCTGTAAAAAATAAAACGGTCGTGAAAAACCTTGAAATATTAATTTCTGTAGGATTTGGCACTCCATTTTTATCATAAGTCATATCTACGCCAAATATTCCGTGTGGTTTATCGGAAACTGCATGGATCGATTTGATGGCAATTTCATCAACCGAAGAATCTGAAAAAGTTTGGCCTACCTTGGTAACACCTGTAACACCCGAAACACTTCTATTACCGTGGGTCCACCCTTTTCTTATCCTGGTTTGGCCAACTACCAGTTCACCCTGGTGCCAAATAGATAACCATGTTACGGTTTCGGCAGTCAGCATTTCAGCCGCCACAAAATCCCCCCAGCCATTATAGCGGTCTAACCATCCTTTTGCAAAAACATAATCGTTAGTAGGTAAAGATCCTTTCCCTCCTCCGCCTATGGATGATGCCCGCAACCATATATTTCCCTCAGCATCACCTAAATCAGAAAAAGCCTTTTTTAGATCATTTTCGTCATTGATAAAGTAATTAGTCGGCACTGTAATACCCGCATCCCTAAACTTAAGATACGTTTTGTATTTATGTACACAGGTATCGATCACTTCATGATCGGGCATAAATGTTTTAGTGCCGCATGCGTGAATTTCATCTACAAACTTGGAAGCATGATAGATTTCCAAATCATTTTGAAAATGAATAAGATCGGGTTTTATATCATTTAATAATTGCAACAATGATTTTTTATAATCACTTGAATTGGCATATGGGATATAATATTTTTCTTGTGCGGCCGACATGACCAGGTCTGTCGGTTCGCTTCCCATACCCAAAACCAATTCGCCTCTGTCACTTTTAAAAAGAGAATTGATTACACCTTCAGAAGGTGCCCCACCAGCCCCGGCAATTAATATTTTTTTCATTTTTTATAAAGTAGAAAATCACTGTATTCTCTTATGTAATCATTTTCGTCATATAAATGCGACGCTAATACCAATAATACCGCTCCGGATGAGAAATTATGTAAATCCCGCCATATTCCCGGTGTGATATACAAACCAAAGTTTGGCCTGTTTAGCGTAACCGTTTTTTTAATTGAGCCGTCATTCAGGGTAACTTCAAAGCTTCCACTTGCCGCAACAATCAGTTGATGCAGCGTTTTATGTGCATGCCCGCCTCTTGTCTCACCACCGGGTACATCGTATAAGTAATATATTCTCTGTATATCAAACGGTATTTCTATACCGCCGTGCAAAGGTGTTATATTACCGGCCCGGTTATGGATTTTTGGCAGTTCAATTACATTGCAATTATAAATAGATGTCTTCACCTTAGTTTCTTAAAAGTTTCATAATCATACTCATAATCTGCCGGGTTGTAGCTTTCAGATGCAACAACAAGTGCCAGTGAATTGGTTGAAAAATTTTCCATGTGTCTCCACAAGCCATTCGGCACATATAAACCGTAATATGACCGGTTTAATGAAAAGACCTTCTCATTTTTACCATCATTTAATATTACATCAAAGCTACCGGATATAGCAATAATAAACTCCTGGTTTACCTTATAAGCATGCCCGCCGCGTGTTTCACCTCCCGGAACGTCGTATATCCAATAAGCACGTTTTATCTTAAAAGGGATATGTTTATTTTCTTCCAGGAAAGATAAATTGCCCCGCTCATCAAGGATCTTTGGCAGATCAATAATTTTTGCTAACGCTACACTCATATTACAGTTTGCTGTAGACCTCGTTCTGATACCATTTATAGGTCATCCCAAGTCCTTCTTTAATTGAATACTGAGGTTTATATTGTATTAAGGCTTCCGCTTTACTTATATCTGCCAGGCTATGACGCACATCTCCCCTGCGCTCCGGTTTATGAATAGCTTCGATATTGTTACTTGATAACTCGCACAACATCTGCCATAATTGGTTCAAAGTTGTGCGCTGCCCTACTGCGATGTTAATGACTTCGTGCTTATCAATATTATTGTTAAGCAATGCCTTTATATTAGCCTGAACAGCGTTGTCAACAAAGGTAAAATCACGACTAGTTTCGCCGTCTCCATTGATACTTGGTGCTTCACCTTTTAAGGCAGCTTCGATAAATAAAGGAATCACAGCGGCGTATGGGCCGTGCAGGTTCTGATACGGTCCGAATACGTTAAAATACCGCAATCCTATTGTATGAAAATTATAAGTTTTTGAGAACACTGCGGCATACAACTCATTCACATATTTGGTAACCGCATACGGTGAAAGCGGATTGCCTATTTTGTCTTCCACTTTAGGAAGGCCAGGATGATCCCCATAGGTGCTTGAACTGGCGGCATAAATAAATTGCCTCACATTTTCATCTCGCGCAGCTACCAGCATATTTAAAAACCCACTTATGTTTACTTCATTGGTAGTGATCGGATCATTAATAGAGCGTGGAACGGAGCCCAAAGCTGCCTGGTGCGATACAAAGTTCATCCCTTTCACGGCATTCTGGCATGCTTCCATGTTGCGGATATCACCCTCGACAAATTCAAATGCCGGATTAGTAATAAAGCGCTCTACGTTAGAATAATATCCCGTTGATAAATTATCCAAAACGCGCACCTTTCCCGCACCATGTTTCAATAAATACTCCACCAGGTTTGAGCCGATAAAGCCCGCACCACCTGTGATCAGGAAACTGTATTGGCTTATATCTTCGTTATGGTATTTGTGTTCGTACATTTTTAACAACAATTAATAATTAAAGGCAGGCATCCACCAGATCGCGCGACAGCACACCCTTTACATCATAAACAACAGCCGGGTCTTTTAAGAATGCTGAGATATTCATCTCCTTAAACTCCTTATGTGCCACTGCCAGTATCACTGCATCATATTTTTCGTTTATCGCGCTATTAATACAGTCTACGCCATATTCACGGTTTACTTCAGCAGGGTCAGCCCATGGATCAAGTATGCAAACGTCAGTTTTATATTCTTTTAATCTCCGCACAATATCTATCACCCTGGTATTCCGCACATCCGGACAATTTTCTTTGAAGGTGAACCCCAGCAAAAGCACTTTGCTATGAATAACCTGTATGCCTTTTCTCACCATCAGTTTAATCACCTCATCTGCTACATACTCGCCCATACCATCGTTCAACCTGCGTCCAGCCAATATGATCTCCGGGTGATAGCCCAGTTCTTGTGCCTTCTGCGCCAGGTAATAGGGGTCTACACCTATACAATGCCCGCCAACCAATCCTGGTTTGAATTTCAAGAAATTCCATTTTGTTCCAGCAGCTTCCAATACATCGTTGGTATTAATACCAAGACGATTGAATATCTTGCTCAACTCATTAACAAAAGCAATATTAATATCCCGCTGTGTGTTTTCGATCACTTTCGCAGCTTCAGCCACTTTAATAGATACAGCCTTATAGGTTCCCGCAACAATTATGGAGCTGTATAATTGATCAACAAATTCTGCAGCTTCCGGAGTTGAGCCAGAAGTCACTTTTAATATTTTGGCAACCGTATGCTCTTTATCACCCGGGTTGATCCGTTCAGGAGAATAACCTGCAAAAAAGTCCTGATTAAATTTTAATCCGGATACCTGTTCCAATACAGGTACGCACTCTTCTTCGGTTACACCTGGGTATACTGTGGATTCATAAACAACCACATCATTCTTTTTAAGAGCCTTGCCAACTGTCTGGCTGGCCTTGTACAATGGTGTTAAGTCCGGTCGATTGTGTCTGTCTGTTGGCGTCGGAACTGTAACAATAAAAACGGCGCAATCACTTAAATATTCCTGCTCATTGGTGCAAAAAAGTCCGGTTGCATTATTGTTCAACTGCTCTTTGCTTATTATAACATTCAGCAGTTGTTCGTCACTAACTTCCAAAGTATGGTCGTGACCGGCAGCCAGTTCTTCTATGCGTTTTTTATTAATATCAAATCCTATTACGGCATATTTTGTAGCAAACTCAGCAGCCAAAGGCAGCCCTACATAGCCAAGCCCGATAATACCGATCTTCACTTTTCCCGAAGGTTTAAATAAGGAAGGGCTTTGCATTTCTGACATATATTAGTTTAATCAAAGGTAAATTTTCATTTATAGATAAGAACGCTTAACAACAATAACAAAATGATGTTTACCTCTCACCTATTATTCCCACTCATAATTTCTCTATATCGCGCCCTCATAAGGAGATTAATCATCATCAATATGGCTCCGATAATCCCTCCAAGTATGAATGCGACAGGTTTCAAAACCGCCTTTTCTTCAAGAGGCAGAATCGGGGTGTCTATTATCTGTATCAGGGGAGTTTCTTTTCGCAGTGAAATCTTGGCAAGCTCTAAATTTTTAACCAGTTCGGTTAGCATAGCGCCGTTAGCTTCAACGTCTACCTGGCGGTGTTGCGATGGCACTTTTAATATCTGCAATGTTGGATTAGCATTTGGATTGATATCCGATGTGGTGGCAACTCCCGTAATGGCTGAGTTTAACTCCCTGCGAACCGAATCTGTCAGCTTCTGAAGTACATTAACATTCTGAGCCGATTTTTTTGTTTTCGTTTCGATATAGAAGTCAGATACTGTTTTTACCATTGCTTCGGTAAAATATTTCGAAAACAGCTCATTTTTAGTTTCTACCTTTATAGTAACTATACTAAGGTCTTTATCTACTTTATCCACGTTAAGGTTCTTCTTTATAATAACGTTATAAAATGTTCCCAATAAACTGTCTTGTGATAAAGTAAATTTACTCCTGTCTGAATTGGGTAAAAATTGAATATTCTTTAGGGCCGGATCATCGCCCCAGCGCTCACGCAGTTTATTAAAAGTGATGTATAGCTCTGCAAGCGTCTCTTGTTTCCCGTTTATAGTAACAGAAGTAAGCAAAGATTTTTCTACCATCGCACGTGAGCGTAACAACTCTAACAAATTGTCGCCCGAAAAAGCCCCGCCGATATTACTGCCCGAAAGATCAATACCAAATTGACTGGCTAAGCCTACTGCGGCGCCAAGCTTTCCTCCGGAAGAGTTGTCATCCTGTATAGCAAAGCTAAGCTCTGCGTCATAGAGCGGTTTTTTTAAGAATGAATAAGTTAGACCTAAAGCAGCGCCAACCAGAAACCCTAACAGGATCATCTTCCACTTGTGCTTCATATACATCCACCAATACTGTACCCGCAGAATAAAGTGCTTCAACGATGTTTTATCGTCAATATCTGTATCCTTATCTTCTATATCAGATTGAATCATTAATTCCGAATTTAATCAGGTATTATTTTTTTAGTAAAGTAATTAAACCGAGAATAATAGCCCCCAATGACGCAAACCCGGTTGTAAATGCCACTAACTCCTGGGGATTGGATTTTTTCTCCGGTTTTTCAGGCACATATATTTCGCTTCCCGGCTTTACAGATGGATGGCTGTTAAAGAACAGTATCTTTCTCGTTCCTTTAACCGTTCCATTGGGATAAACGATATAAGCCCCTCGTTTTAAAGCATTAGGTGAAAATCCACCGGCATTCAGAACATATTCTTTAAATGATTTCCCTTTTGTATATACCACAGCGCTTGGATACAATACTTCACCGTTTACCCTAACCGTTTGCAGTAATTTGGGTACTCTTAATACATCCGCGTCCTCCAGGATAAGGTCATAGGTACCGCCCGGATTTTCTAGTATCTTTTGAAGATCTATGCCTATAAAGTTATTCCTGGGTTGATAAATGCTGTCCTTCTTTGTGCTTAGGGCATTGTTATTAGCCTGCCCCTTATTATTTCCATTTATAGTACCGCTACCACTTCCGGATGTACCATTCAGATTTGAATCTTCTGCCGATGTATTGTAATCGTTCTGAAGACGTTGAAAATTTTCAGCACGTTCTTTGTTTATTTCAGAGGTATCAATTTTGGATTTATCTATTCCCAATACCGCTGCATTGTCCCGCCGTAAGCTTGTACCATCAATATCTGCAGATTTTGTTAGGCCGCCTGCCCGTTTGATCATATCGGATATCCGCTCATTCTTATTTTGAATGGTATAATACCCCGGATACAATACTTCGCCTTCAATCTTTACTACTCTTTGAACTTCAAATCCTGGCAAACTGTATATCGATACGATGTCATACGGTCTAAGCGTAAAATTGGCATCGTTGGTCTTTAAATTCGGGTCGACATCAACACTAAATACCTGGGCAACCTTGGTATTTGCTGTAGTAGGGTCACTGTCGTAAACTCTTCGCGATACTTCAATCCTTTTCCCGGTAGCCCCTTCTTTAAATCCTCCTGCTTTGATAATTAAATCAGTCACCTTCATACTATCTGCAAATGCGAAATCTCCGGGACTCCTGACCTCTCCTTTAATGGTGACCATATACTTATCGCGCAAATCGAAAATGGAAGCGATTAATACACTATCTTCTCTTTGTAACGGTATGTCTGCTGAAGGCTGATTTAAGACATCATTCACATTAAATGATAATTGCTGCTTCGTATTATCCGGATTAAGCCGCACGATACTTCCATGAGCCGTAAAGGCATCTTCCTTTAATCCCCCGGCATTTTTGATTAATTGTGACAAGGTTAAACCTTTCTTCAGTTCAAAAATTCCCGGTCTGAAAACAGCTCCTGTAATCTGTACCCTATTTTCATAACGATTGATAATTTTATCCACCGTAAACTTATCTCCCCGTAAAGGCGTGTATTTGTCGAAATCTGTTTCAGGGACATCAGCAAACCTTCGTTGCTGATCACTTACCTGGTCAACCTTGATACGCTTTGTATACGCCTCATCAGTAAAACCTCCTGAAAAATTTAATACATCCTGCAATTTTTCACCCGGTAGTACCTCAAATAATGCCGGGATCTTTACTTCACCTTTTAACAGAACACGGACCTTATAAGCAGGTACACGTATCACATCCTGGTCTCTCAGTGAAATATTATCTTTTTGGCTGCCCTTAACCAGGAAATCGTATAAATCGACGTGCCGGATCACTTTATTATCACGTATTACTTCGATCTGCCTGAATGAACCTACGTCATTCGGTCCTCCGGCTGCATAAAGGGCGTTAAATACGGTGGCTAATGATGGTAAAGTATAAGTTCCCGGCTTCATCAGCTGTCCCTGTAAAATCACATTGATACTGCGGATATCGCCTAAGCTCACCTTTACATTTGTGCCTTTACCAATAGCGTAATTATTTGCAGCCAGCTTGCTTTTCACGGCTGAGGTCACTTCTTCTATAGTTCTGCCAGCAACGTTCAATACCCCAATTCCTGGAATATTGATATTACCTTCCGGCGAGACAGTTAAACTCCAATCAACAGATGAATTGCCATAAACATTGATCCTGATCTGGTCATCTGGGCCAACTATATAATTTACAGGTGTAGCCAGCTTTAGATTGGGCTGAAAGGTATTTGCATTGCTGTTTCTAAACAGGTCCGCACCAAATATCTTTGGTTTAAGTTCGTCAAATACATCAAATTGATTAAGCTGCTTCTGATTGTTTGTGGTATCCGGGGTAAAATTTAGTTTCCGGCCACTTTGCTTAGTGGTATCGCTGCCGTTTGAATTGCCGGGCGTGTTATTACCATTGTTATTATTGCCGGTGATTCCATTTTTCTTACGGATATCATTTACTCTTGCCTGCAGTTTTTTTATCTGATCATCCGATACTCCCTTGGCCTGGGCTAATTGTATCAATTGGGAGTCGCTCAATCCCATCTGCTGCGCTTTTTGCATCAGCTGCATTATTTGCTGATCCGACAAATCATCAACATTTATGCTGGATAAATTTTGAGAAAGCCCCTGGGCAGAAGCCGGGGTATAAGCTAAAAAAAACAGAAAAGTAACAAGTATGGTTAGGTAGATTTTAAGGCTATTCATTCTTCTTCGTTAATCATAGGAGTGAAAACGCAAAAACTCTTGTTTAGTTTTGCGTGCAATTATAAGCAAATTAAAAAAGATTGACTGATATAAGTTTCACTTTAACCACTTTCTAATACAAAAGTAACTAATATCGAAATAGTTACAAAACCTGCTTAAAAGAGTAAAGCCTTCCGTTTTCACAGAAGGCTTTACGAAATTTATTAAGAAAATTGAATTAAGCTTCAACTTCTTCGGTCTTTGAAGCCATCAGGCGATCAAATTCCTCTTGCGAACCTACGCGGATATTTTCGTAAACACGTAAGCCTGTTCCTGACGGGATCAAGTGACCAACGATCACGTTTTCCTTCAGGCCAAGCATCAAGTCTTTCTTACCCGCAATAGCAGCCTCATTCAGTACTTTGGTTGTTTCCTGGAATGATGCGGCAGAGATAAATGATTTAGTACCTAATGATGCCCTGGTGATACCTTGCAGTACCGGGCTTGATGTTGCAGGGATTGCATCTCTCACTTCAACCAGCTTCATATCTTTACGTTTCAGGATAGAGTTCTCATCTCTGAGCCTTCTAACCGATACGATCTGACCAGCTTTTAATGAAGTAGAATCACCTGGCTCTACAACAACCTTCTTATCATATATCTCGTCGTTCTCCATCATGAAGTCCCAACCGTCAACAGCTTCTTTTTCAAGGAAACGGGTATCGCCGGCATCCTCGATCTGTACTTTCTGCATCATCTGGTGAACGATAACCTCAAAGTGTTTATCGTTGATCTTCACACCCTGTAAACGATAAACTTCCTGTATACCATTTACCAGGTATTCCTGCACTGCAGCCGGGCCTTTGATAGCCAGGATGTCAGCAGGAGATATTGAACCGTCAGACAATGGCATACCTGCTTTTATGAAGTCATTATCCTGTACAAGGATGTGTTTTGACAGTGGAACCAGGTATTTCTTGATCTGACCATCTTTTGATTCGATAGTGATCTCGCGGTTACCACGTTTAACGCCCCCTAAGCTTACAACACCATCGATTTCGGTTACTACAGCCGGGTTAGATGGGTTACGGGCTTCGAACAACTCAGTTACACGTGGCAAACCACCGGTGATGTCGCGTGTTTTACCAGTCGAACGAGGAATTTTAGCTATAACCTGTCCTGTCTGGATCTTTTCACCTTCATCAACAGCAATGTGAGCGCCTACCGGGATGTTATATCCTTTTATCAGGTTACCTTTTGTATCGGCAATCTGGATAGCAGGATTCTTGGTTTTATCACGGGTATCGATAATCACTTTTTCGCGGTGACCAGTTTGCTCATCTGATTCTTCCCGGAAAGTGATACCTTCCAATACAGCGTCAAACTTGGCAACACCTGCAAATTCAGAGATAATCACCGCGTTATATGGATCCCATGAACAGATACGGTCGCCTTTAGATATCTTGCTACCATCTTTCGCATACAGGTATGAGCCGTATGGAATGTTGTTGGTCATGATCACTTTATTGCTTCCCTGTTCAAGAATACGGAACTCACCGGAACGGCCTAATACTACGTCAACTGTACCTTCTTCGGTTTCGAAAGGCACTGTACGTACGTTCTCAAACTCAATGATACCTTCAAAACGTGCATTGATCTGCGATTCAGCAGCAATGTTCGAAGCGGTACCACCCACGTGGAATGTACGAAGTGTTAACTGTGTACCAGGCTCTCCGATAGACTGTGCTGCAATTACACCAACAGCCTCGCCCATTTGCACGCGTTTACCGCTTGCAAGGTTACGGCCGTAGCACAATGCACACACACCGCGTTTGCTTTCGCAGGTCAATACCGAACGGATTTCGATACCTTCCAGCGGTGAGTTTTCTATGTTTTTAGCAATTTCCTCGTCTATATCCTGACCTGCCGAAACCAATAGATCGCCAGTGATAGGGTCGTGTACATCATGTAATGAGGTACGGCCCAAAATACGGTCATACAATGGTTCAACAATGTCTTCATTGTCTTTTAATGCAGTAGTAAATATACCTCTCAGCGTTCCGCAATCAACTTCGCCAACGATCATATCCTGGGCAACGTCATGTAAACGACGGGTCAGGTAACCGGCATCGGCAGTTTTCAACGCAGTATCGGCCAAACCTTTACGGGCACCGTGGGTTGAAATGAAGTACTCCAATACTGACAAACCTTCTTTAAAGTTCGAAAGGATCGGGTTCTCGATAATTTCACCACCAGAACCTGATTTTTGCGGTTTCGCCATCAGGCCACGCATACCTGCAAGCTGACGAATCTGCTCTTTAGAACCACGGGCACCAGAATCAAGCATCATATACACAGAGTTGAAGCCCTGATTATCTGTCGACAATATCTCCATCACATTTGCAGTCAAACGGTTGTTGATACGTGTCCAGATATCAATGATCTGGTTATAACGCTCGTTGTTAGTAATGAAACCCATGTTATAGTTGTTCATTACTTCTTCTACTTCCTTAGAAGCCTGATCGATCAGGGTAACTTTCTGAGCAGGGATGTTCAAGTCTTTCAGGTTGAACGACAAGCCACCGTTGAATGCCATCTGGAAACCTAATTCCTTAATATCATCCAGGAACTGGGCAGCACGAGCCATACCTGTTACTTTCACAACATCACCGATAATATCACGAAGTGATTTCTTGGTCAACAGTTCGTTGATATAACCGACTTCTTCAGGTACGTGCTGGTTAAATAACACGCGACCTACAGTGGTTTCGATCAGTTTATTTTTGATGCTGCCATCTTTTTCCTTCACATTGGTTTTAACCTTAATGAAGGCATGCAGGTCAACTTTCTTCTCGTTGAAGGCGATAATTACCTCTTCAGCAGAGTAGAATGCTAAACCTTCACCTTTAACCACGCGGGTTGCGTCAGTTTTACGGCCTTTGGTTATATAATACAAACCAAGCACCATGTCCTGAGATGGTACGGTGATAGGTGTACCGTTGGCGGGGTTAAGAATGTTGTGTGATGCAAGCATCAATATTTGGGCTTCCAGGATTGCTGCGTTACCAAGCGGTACGTGCACAGCCATCTGGTCACCGTCAAAGTCGGCGTTGAACGCGGTACAGGTTAACGGGTGCAGCTGAATAGCTTTACCTTCAACCAGTTTTGGCTGGAAAGCCTGGATACCCAAACGGTGCAGCGTAGGCGCACGGTTTAGTAACACAGGGTGACCTTTCAGTACGTTTTCCAATATATCCCAAACAAGTGGGTCTTTACGGTCAACAATCTTTTTAGCTGATTTTACTGTTTTTACCACACCTCTTTCGATCATCTTACGAATGATGAATGGTTTAAACAGCTCGGCAGCCATATCTTTTGGTAAACCGCATTCGTGTAATTTCAGGTTTGGACCAACGACAATTACCGAACGGGCTGAATAGTCAACACGTTTACCTAATAAGTTTTGACGGAAACGGCCTTGTTTACCTTTCAGGATGTCTGAAAGCGATTTCAAAGCGCGGTTGCCTTCAGTTTTTACAGCGTTTACTTTACGTGAGTTATCGAACAACGAATCCACAGCTTCCTGCAGCATACGTTTTTCGTTACGCAAAATTACTTCTGGCGCTTTGATCTCGATCAAACGTTTCAAACGGTTGTTACGAATGATTACACGACGGTATAAGTCGTTCAAATCGGAAGTAGCGAAACGACCGCCTTCCAATGGCACCAATGGACGCAATTCAGGCGGGATAACCGGAACGATCTTAACGATCATCCATTCAGGATTATTTTCGATCCTTGTTTTTGCATCGCGGAAAGCTTCAACTACCTGAAGGCGTTTCAAAGCTTCGTTTTTACGTTGCTGAGAAGTTTCGTTAGCAGCCTGGTGACGCAGATCATAGGATAACTGATCCAGGTCAAGGCGTTTTAACAATTCTTCCAATGCCTCAGCACCCATTTTAGCAACGAATTTCTGAGGATCTTTATCATCCAGGTATTGGTTTTCCTTTGGAAGAGTATCCAATACGTCAAGGTATTCTTCTTCAGTCAGGAAGTCCATAGCATTGATGCCATCAGCTTCCTTAATACCCGGCTGGATAACTACATATCTTTCATAGTAAATGATCAGATCGAGTTTCTTGGTTGGCAAGCCCAGCAGGTAACCAATTTTATTTGGCAGCGAACGGAAATACCAGATATGAGCAACAGGAACCACCAGGTTGATGTGTCCCATACGCTCACGACGTACTTTCTTTTCAGTTACTTCTACACCGCAACGGTCGCACACGATACCCTTGTAACGGATACGTTTGTACTTACCGCAATGGCATTCGTAATCTTTAACCGGACCAAAAATACGTTCGCAGAATAAACCATCACGCTCAGGCTTGTAAGTCCTGTAGTTAATGGTTTCTGGTTTTAAAACCTCACCGCTTGAACGCTCAAGAATGGATTCAGGTGAAGCCAGACTGATAGTAATGGTGGTGAAGTTACTCTTGATTTTATTATCCTTTTTGTAAGACATAGTCTCCTTTGTTTTTAATGAGTGAATGAGTGAGTTGTGAATGAGTGAATGAAGATCTTAATCACTCATTCGCTCATTCACTAATTCATTCATTATTCTAATGTAATATCCAAACCTAAACCTCTTAACTCATGAACCAATACGTTGAATGATTCAGGAACTGATGGTGTAGGCAGGTTTTCACCCTTAACGATTGCTTCGTAAGTTTTGGCACGGCCGATAACGTCGTCCGACTTAACAGTCAATATTTCCTGTAGGATGTTTGACGCACCGAATGCTTCCAGTGCCCAAACCTCCATCTCACCAAAACGCTGACCACCGAACTGAGCTTTACCACCCAATGGTTGTTGTGTAATTAATGAGTATGGCCCTATTGAACGTGCGTGCATCTTATCGTCAACCATGTGGCCCAGTTTCAGCATGTAGATAATACCTACTGTGGTTGGCTGATCGAAACGATCACCAGTCAAACCGTTGTACAGATATGTTCTGCCTGACTCTGGTAAACCTGCTTTAGCGATCCATTGCTCTACTTCTTCGTGGCTTGCACCGTCGAAGATCGGGGTAGCGAATTTCACACCAAGCTCTTTACCGGCCCAGCCTAATACTGTTTCGTAGATCTGGCCCAGGTTCATACGCGAAGGTACACCCAGCGGATTCAGAACGATATCAACAGGCGTTCCGTCTTCAAGGAATGGCATATCCTCATCACGTACAATACGGGCAACAATACCCTTGTTACCGTGACGTCCAGCCATTTTATCACCTACTTTCAGCTTGCGTTTCTTAGCGATGTAAACTTTAGCCATCTGAACGATACCTGATGGAAGTTCGTCACCTACGCTGATCGCGAATTTATCACGACGGTAAGCGCCTAACTCCTCATTTACCTTGATGCCGTAGTTGTGAAGAAGGATCTTGATCTGATCATTCTTGTCATCGTCAGTGGTCCATTTAGTTGGGTTGATATTTTCATAATTCAACTCAGCCAGGATCTTCTGGGTGAACTTAACACCTTTTGGTACCAGCAATTCTTTGTAAACATTATAAACACCTTGCGATGTTTTTCCGTTCACGATCTCGAATAATTTGTCGATCAAAATATTCTTCAGATCTTTTATTGCTTTCTCATGCTTGGTATCAAGCTTATCCAACTGTGCTTTTTCTTCGGCTTTTGAAGTCTTCTTTGCACGTGAGAACAATTTGGTATCGATAACCACACCGCTGATAGACGGCGGAGTTTTCAGCGAAGCGTCTTTTACGTCGCCTGCTTTATCACCAAATATCGCACGTAACAATTTTTCTTCCGGTGAAGGGTCAGACTCACCTTTTGGAGTGATCTTACCGATCAGGATGTCGCCTTCTTTCACCTCAGCGCCAATACGGATGATTCCGTCTTCATCAAGGTCTTTAGTAGCCTCTTCTGATACGTTCGGGATATCCGGTGTCAGCTCTTCCTCACCGCGCTTAGTGTCACGAACTTCCAGTTCGAACTCTTCAACGTGCAATGAAGTAAATATATCCTGCGACACAACGCGTTCTGAGATCACAATCGCATCCTCAAAGTTATATCCCTGCCAAGGCATGAACGCTACTTTAAGGTTACGGCCCAACGCCAGCTCACCATTTTGTGTTGCATAACCTTCGCAAAGCACCTGGCCTTTTTCAACCCGCTCACCTTTCTTAACGATAGGTTTCAGGTTCATGGTAGTGCTCTGGTTGGTTTTCTTAAACTTAGTTAACAGGTAAGTCCTGCTATCACCGTCAAATGATACAAGGCGCTCATCCTCGTTACGGTCATATTTAATACGGATCTCGGTAGCATCAACATACTCAACCACACCATCGCCTTCAGCGTTGATCAGCGTACGAGAGTCTTTTGCTACACGGCCCTCCAAACCTGTACCTACAATCGGCGCCTCAGGACGCAACAGTGGTACAGCCTGTCGTTGCATGTTCGAACCCATCAGCGCACGGTTAGCGTCATCATGTTCCAGGAATGGGATCAATGATGCAGCTATCGAAGTAATCTGGTTCGGCGCGATATCCATGTAATCCAATCTTTCAGGCTCAATTACCGGGAAGTCACCCTCGAAACGTGCTTTTACACGCGGAGTATCAAATACACCTTTATCGTTATATACCGCGTTAGCCTGACCGATAGTTTTACCATCTTCGTCTTCAGCAGAAAGGTATACAACCGGCTCATCAACTGCTACGATACCATTTTCAACGCGTTTGTATGGCGTTTCGATGAAACCCAGGTTGTTGATCTTAGCGTGAACGCAAAGTGAAGAGATCAGACCGATGTTCGGGCCTTCCGGAGTTTCGATGGTACACAAACGACCGTAGTGGGTGTAGTGTACGTCACGAACTTCGAAACCTGCACGCTCACGTGACAGACCACCCGGACCTAAGGCTGACAGACGACGCTTGTGCGTGATCTCTGCCAGTGGGTTGGTTTGGTCCATGAACTGAGAAAGCTGGTTGGTACCGAAGAACGAGTTGATCACTGATGATAATGTACGTGCATTGATCAGGTCGGTTGGTGTGAACACCTCATTGTCACGAATGTTCATACGCTCACGGATGGTACGTGCCATACGCGCCAGACCTACGCCGAACTGAGCATATAACTGCTCACCTACGGTACGTACACGACGGTTTGACAAGTGATCGATATCATCCACCTCAGCTTTTGAATTGATCAGTTTGATCAGGTATTTAACAATAGCAATAATATCTTGCTTAGTTAAAACCTTGGTCTCATCTGAAGTATCCAGCTGAAGCTTGCGGTTGATGCGGTAACGGCCCACATCGCCCAGGTCATATCTTTTATCAGAGAAGAACAAACGATCGATGATACCACGAGCTGTTTCTTCATCAGGTGGTTCAGCATTACGTAATTGACGGTAGATGTGCTCAACCGCTTCTTTCTCCGAGTTGGAAGTATCTTTCTGTAAAGTGTTATATATAATAGTATAATCACCGCTGGTAGAAGCATCTTCCTTGTTCAGGATGATGGTTTTTACACCTGCATCGATGATCATATCAATATGGTCGTCTTCCAAAACGGTTTCACGCTCAAGGATGATCTCATTACGGTCGATAGACACAACTTCACCTGTATCTTCGTCAACAAAGTCTTCAACCCATTTTTTAAGAACCCTGGCGGCAAGTTTACGGCCGATATATTTTTTCAGCCCTGATTTGCTCACTTTCACTTCGTCAGCCAGCTCAAATAATTCCAATATATCTTTATCAGAATCGTAGCCGATAGCACGAAGCAGCGTAGTAACCGGGAATTTCTTTTTACGGTCGATGTAAGCATACATCACGTTGTTAACGTCTGTAGCAAACTCTATCCATGATCCTTTGAAAGGGATAACACGGGCAGAGTACAATTTAGTACCGTTTGTGTGGCGGCTCTGACCGAAGAACACGCCTGGCGAACGGTGTAACTGCGAAACAATTACACGCTCTGCACCGTTGATAACGAAAGTACCTTTGGGGGTCATGTAAGGGATAGTTCCCAGGTACACGTCCTGTACGATAGTTTCGAAATCCTCGTGTTCAGCGTCATTACATGATAAGCGAAGTTTCGCTTTCAGCGGCACACTGTAAGTTAATCCGCGCTCAATACACTCGCGTATATCATAGCGTGGCGGATCAATAAAATAGTCAAGAAACTCTAAAACGAAGATGTTTCTTGAATCCGAAATTGGAAAATTTTCGGCAAACACTTTAAACAACCCTTCCTTGTGGCGGTTGTCTGAGGTGGTTTCCAATTGAAAAAATTCCTGGAAAGATTGCAACTGAACGTCCAGAAAATCAGGGTAATCCAATACTTTTCTGCTCGTTGCAAAATTTACTCTTTGATTATTTTTGTTTGCCAAGGGACTTTGATTTTAGTTTAATAACAAACTTTTCGGTAGATGTTCTCTTAGATTTGAGATTTGGGATGTGAGATTTGAGATTTTGCTGCCTGATAAAGTAATATTCATCGTGCTTTTTGTCTCATATCTCAAATCTAATATCTCATATCTAAACTATATAAACGACAATAGACCCCGACCAAAAAAGGTCGGAGTCTTATGTCAATTATGCCGGTTGAAGTTATTTAACTTCAACAACAGCTCCAGCTTCTTCTAATTGTTTTTTCAGAGATTCAGCTTCTTCTTTAGATACACCAGTTTTTACTTCTTTAGGTGCACCGTCAACAAGATCTTTCGCTTCTTTCAAACCAAGGCCGGTAAGGTCTTTCACTAATTTAACTACTGCTAATTTAGCGCCACCAGCTTCTTTCAGAATTACATCGAATGCAGTTTGAGCAGCTTCAGCAGCAGGAGCAGCGTCGCCACCACCAGCAGCTGGAGCAGCTACAGCAACAGCTGCAGCAGCAGGCTCAATGCCGTACTCATCTTTCAATATCTGAGCTAATTCGTTAACTTCTTTTACTGTTAAGTTTACTAACTGTTCAGCAAATGATTTTAAATCTGCCATTTTATTTTTACTTTTTTCTTTAAATACTTTGTTGTTTAATGCGGAACTTCTGGGCGTCCGTTAACCTCTTTCCTGTAATGTTTTAACAATTCCTGCCAGTTTATTTCCGCCTGATTGCAAGCCAGAAATAACGTTTTTAGCTGGTGACTGCAGTAATCCGATAATCTCGCCGATCAACTGTTCTTTAGATTTCAGGTTGATCAGGGTATCCAACTGTTTGTCGCCGATAAATACAGACGAATCGATGTAAGCTGCTTTTAAAATTGGCTTGTCACCTGTTCTTCTCAATTGTTTGATCAGCTTTGCCGGAGCAGTTGCTGATTTTGAGAAAAGGATTGATGATGAACCTTTTAATGCATCATACATCGGAGTGAAATCACCGCCTACTGCTTCCATAGCTTTTTTAATCAAGCTATTTTTAGCAACCTGCATGGTGATATCGCTTTCGAAAAATTTACGACGGATATCGTTTACTTTTGCAACCGTCAGATTAGAAGTATCGGTGATATAAAAATTACCGTACTCTTTCATCTGTTCAGTAAGGGCAAGAACAACTTCGTGTTTTTCTTCTTTATTCATGATTAGATCCCCGCTACTGTTTTAGTTTCAATTTCGATTCCGGGCGACATAGTTGAAGAGAGATGTATACTCTTGAAATATGTTCCTTTAGCTGCTGATGGTTTTAATTTTGAGATAGTTTGCAATACTTCTAAAGCATTCTCATAAATTTTATCAGCAGGGAAAGATACTTTTCCTATTGAAGCATGGATGATACCGGTTTTGTCAACCTTGAAGTCGATCTTACCACCTTTTACCTCAGTAACTGCTTTACCAACTTCGGTAGTTACAGTACCTGATTTAGGGTTTGGCATCAGGTTACGCGGACCTAAAATACGGCCCAAACGTCCCACTTTAGCCATCACACTTGGCATAGTGATGATAATATCAACATCAGTCCATCCGCCTTCAATCTTGGCAATATAGTCATCCAAACCTACAAAATCCGCACCTGCGTCCTTTGCTTCCTGCTCTTTGTCAGGAGTACAAAGTACCAGTACACGTACAGTTTTGCCGGTTCCATGAGGTAAAGTTGCTATACCACGTACCATTTGATTGGCTTTGCGCGGATCAACACCTAAACGAACATCAATATCTACTGATGAATCAAACTTGGTATAGTTAATTTCCTTTACCAAAGATGACGCATCCTGTAATGAATACGCTTTGTTTGCCTCAATTTTGGACTGTGCCGCTTTTTGATTTTTTGTTAATCTTGCCACTGTCTTAAACTGATTTGTATAAATTAATTTTTTGATTTCGGATTTCGGATTTTCGATTTCGGATTTTAACTTCCGCAATCAGCATTCCGCAATTCGAAATTAGTTACTCCAGGGAGCTGTACCGGTAACGGTAATTCCCATACTTCTGGCAGTACCTGCCACCATTTTCATGGCTGACTCTACTGTAAATGCGTTCAAATCAGGCATTTTATCTTTAGCTATCGCCTCAACCTGGTTCCAGTTTACACTGGCTACCTTTTTACGGTTTGGCTCAGCCGACCCACTTTTAATACCTGATGCTTCCATTAACTGGATTGCTACAGGAGGAGTTTTGATGATAAAATCAAATGACTTGTCGACGTATACAGTGATCACTACAGGTAACACTTTACCAGGTCTGTCCTGGGTACGTGCGTTGAACTGCTTGCAAAATTCCATAATGTTCACCCCTTTTGCACCTAAAGCAGGTCCAATTGGAGGCGATGGATTCGCAGCGCCGCCCTTCACCTGAAGTTTAACCATAGCACCGATTTCTTTTGCCATTTTATTAATTTTTGTTAGTACTCAATGTTATAAGTGGAAGCTATGTAACATTTAAGCTTGTTTAATGATTGATTTAGTGAATGAGTGAATTAGTGATTTCACCCATTTTATAATCAACATTTATATTTTTAAAGTTTCCGACTGATCATTCACTAATTCACTCAATCAGTCATTCACTAATTATTCTTTCTCAACCTGCATGTAATTCAATTCAAGCGGCGTACGGCGCCCGAATATCTTTACCATTACTTTCAGTTTCTTCTTTTCCTCGTTCACTTCTTCAATCACACCGCTGAAACCATTGAACGGACCGTCCATTACTTTCACGCTTTCGCCTACATAATAAGGAACGCTCATTGTTTCGCCCTGTGCGGTCATCTCGTCAACCTTGCCCAATATCCTGCTCACTTCAGACGGACGCATAGGAATAGCATTACCGGCCTTATCGCCTAAGAACCCGATCACGCTATTGATATTCTTTATTACGTGTTCCAGCTCACCATCAAGAGCAGCTTCCATCAGCACATATCCCGGAAGAATATTGCGTTCTTTTGCAATCTTCTTACCGTCGCGCATCTGGTAGTACTTTTCGGTAGGTATTAATACCTGCGGAACTAAATGCGAGATGCCCAAACGATTAATTTCGGCATCAATATATTGTTTAACCTTTTTTTCCTTACCACTGATGGCCCTTACCACATACCATTTCAATTGTTCACTCATTTCGTATACAAATTAGGCTAGTGATGTATAAAGCTTGTCCAGTATAAAATGGATGATCTGGTCCATACCAAATATAAGCAGGGCAATAATGATAGCAGCTACCAATACCACCATCGCGCTGTTTGAAAGCTCACGCCAGGTAGGCCAGGTAACCTTCTCGGTTAGCTCTATATAAGACTCTTTGATATACTCTGTTATTGCAGCCATTTTTGTTACTTATTACGCACGGGAACAAGGATTCGAACCCTGATCAAAGGTTTTGGAGACCTCTATTCTACCATTGAACTATTCCCGTTTATACTTAAATTTCTTATTTCCTCTTTTGTGAACAAAGTACTTAGCCAAATCTGGCTAAGTACTTTGAAAGAAATTAACCTATTCCTTATATGTCCGCCTACCGGCGGATTGTCAGGGTAGATTATTTTAAGATTTCAGTTACCTGACCTGCACCTACGGTACGACCACCTTCACGGATAGCGAAACGTAAGCCTTTTTCCATTGCGATAGCGTTGATCAGCTTTACAGTGATGGTAACGTTATCACCTGGCATAACCATTTCTACTCCTGGCTCTAAACCGATCTCGCCGGTTACGTCAGTAGTACGGAAATAGAATTGAGGACGGTATTTATTGAAGAATGGAGTGTGACGGCCACCTTCAGCTTTTGACAATACGTAAACTTCTGCTTTGAAATCTGTGTGAGGAGTTACTGAACCTGGTTTGCAGATAACCATACCACGACGGATATCAGTTTTTTCAATACCACGTAACAATAAACCTACGTTGTCACCAGCTTCACCGCGATCCAGGATCTTGCGGAACATTTCAACACCGGTTACAGTTGATTTCAAGTTTTCAGCACCCATACCCAGGATGTCAACAGCATCACCAGAGTTGATTACACCACGCTCGATACGGCCGGTAGCAACAGTACCACGACCAGTGATCGAGAATACGTCTTCAACCGGCATCAGGAATGGAAGATCGGTCAGACGTGGAGGGATTGGAATGTAGCTATCTACAGCGTCCATCAACTCCATAATCTTTTCAACCCATTTAGGGTCACCGTTCAAGCCACCTAAAGCTGAACCTTGGATTACAGGGATATCATCACCAGGGAATTCGTAGAATGATAATAATTCACGAACTTCCATTTCAACTAATTCTAACAGTTCCGGATCATCAACCATGTCAACTTTGTTCATGAAAACAACAAGTGCAGGTACACCTACCTGACGAGCTAACAGGATGTGCTCACGGGTTTGAGGCATAGGACCATCAGTAGCAGCAACCACTATAATCGCACCGTCCATTTGAGCAGCACCAGTAACCATGTTTTTTACATAGTCAGCGTGTCCCGGGCAGTCAACGTGAGCATAGTGACGATTTGCAGTTGAATACTCAACGTGCGCAGTGTTGATTGTGATACCACGCTCTTTTTCTTCAGGAGCTGAGTCGATTGAATCGAAAGAACGAGCCTCAGATAAACCTTTGTCAGCTAATACTTTAGTGATAGCTGCGGTGAGGGTTGTTTTACCGTGGTCAACGTGACCGATTGTACCGATGTTTAAGTGCGGCTTACTGCGGTCAAATTTTTCTTTTGCCATGATTTATAAACTTTTTGTAGGTTAATTTTATTTTTAATTGTCGTATTTATACGCCGAGCCAACAATGGGATTTGAACCCATGACCTCTTCCTTACCAAGGAAGTGCTCTACCCCTGAGCTACGTCGGCTTATTCAGTTTGCAGTTACCGGTTTTCAGTTTGCAGTTGTTTTACTGCCTACTGCTAACTGCCCAGTGCAAACCTTATTCAGTTTGCAGTTACCAGTTTTTAGTTTGCAGTTATACGACTGCCTACTGCTAACTGCCCAGTGCAAACTGCCCTATGAGCGGAAGACGAGGTTCGAACTCGCGACCTATAGCTTGGAAGGCTATCGCTCTACCAACTGAGCTACTTCCGCTTTTTAATTAGTGAATGAGTAAGTTAGTGAATTATTGATTTAAGCAATCAACGTTATGTCAATCACTCATTCACTAATTCAAAAATTCACTCATTCAAAAAAAGTGGGGAGAGAAGGATTCGAACCTTCGTAGCCGAAGCAACGGATTTACAGTCCGTCCCATTTGACCGCTCTGGTATCTCCCCATTGTTTATTTAGTGAATGAGTGAATTAGCGAATGAATGAATTTTTTAATCACTCATTCACTAATTCAACAATTCACTCATTGAATAAACAGAGCCTCCTATCGGGATCGAACCAATGACCTACTGATTACAAGTCAGTTGCTCTACCAGCTGAGCTAAGGAGGCTTTTGTATCTACTTTTTTCGCCCCGGCGTTCCTTTTTTAAAGGATCCGTCAGCTGAGTTAAAGTGATGGTGTTGTCTTAATCGCTGCGATAAGCTTTCAAATAACATTGAAAGCCACCTGCTTAAATTAAAGACTTCAAATTTGCATTTTAAAGAACCATCCTTTTCATTAAGATTTTGCGCGATGCATACCTCTCCGAAAGGGATTGCAAATTTACACATTTTTTGAGCCGGGCAAAATAATTTTACAAAAAAAAATCGGCGGGCTTAAAACCCACCGATTTCTGCATTTTTTTAACGCTGAGTTTCAATCATATTCCTCTTCCGAGGCCTGTAAAACAGCCTTTTTTGCTGTGTCGGCTGCTATTGATTTCTTTTGTTTATGTTTTTCTATTTGCTTTCTGAGGCATTCAACCGCCAGGTCTGTGCCTTCTTCAAATGACTTACACTGCTCTTTTGCGAATAACTGCGTGCCCGGTAACGTCAGTTTTATCTCCGTTATTTTATTTGCTACATCTTCTGTGTTTTCTAATCTTAAATACACTTCGCCACTAATGATCCTGTCGTAAAACTGATCTAACTTGTTGGCCTTCTTCTGAATAAAATCTAATAATTTCTTGTCTGCATCAAAACGGATAGACTGCACTGTAATTTTCATTTTTCCTCCTTTTTACGCCTTTGGATGGGCTTGTTTGTAAATAGATTTTAATCGCTCAACTGAATTGTGTGTGTAAACCTGGGTGGCGCTGAGATTTGCATGGCCCAGGAGCTCCTTTATAGCATTTAAATCGGCTCCCCGGTTTAGCAGGCTCGTTGCAAATGTGTGCCTCAGCACGTGCGGACTTTTTTTATTCTGTGTTGATATGTATGAGAGGTATTTATGCACTATTAAATAGATAAACTTTGGATACACATCCGATCCTTTGTTTGTAACGATTAAAGTTACGGAATTGTTATGGAAATTTTGATTTTTCTTTAACTCAATATACTGTTCAAGCAGCACTTTCAACTCATGGTTGATAGGCACTATACGCTCCTTATTGCGCTTGCCCAAAACCTTCATGGTTCCGTCGTAAACATTGATATCCTGCTCCTTCAATCCCACCAGTTCGGCAAGGCGGATACCGGTACCAAAAAGTATCTCAAGTACCAGTTTATCGCGGGTGCCTTCAAAGTTGTCGCCAAATACTTCTTCGCTGTTCAGCATGGCATTCAGCTTTTCATCTTCCACCACTACGGGCAGGTGCTTTACATTTTTGGGCGATTGAATTTTAGACGTAGGGTTATCGGTGATCAAACCCTCACGAAGCAGGAACTTAAAATATTTCCTAAGCGTAGCTATTTTACGGTTGACGGACCTTGCGGTCATCTCGCCCATCAAATGCACCATCCAGTTGCGGATTTGCTGATAAGTAATTTCGGCAGGATGATTTACAGTTTGCTCAGGCTCGTTAAGGAACTTAAAGAATTGATCGAGGTCTGACTGGTAAGCTGAGACTGTATGCGGAGAATACCGTTTTTCAAATTGAATATATTGTATAAACCGCTCTAAAAACATAAAAACTATCTGTACACACGGAGAATTGAATGTACAAATAGTTTTAATATATATTCAAAAAAACTGAAAATTCTTTCAACAAGAATTACACAGTTTCCTGGTTCAAGCCTTGTTTGTATATGGCATGTTTAACAACGTGCCTGCGGGTAACAGATTTCTTTTCGAAAGCCTGGCGACTACGAAGTTCTCTTAAAACACCGGTCTTTTCAAATTTCTTCTTAAAACGTTTAAGCGCTTTATCTAATGATTCGCCTTCTTTAACATTGATAATGATCATATTCCCTTATATACCTCCTTTCATGGGACGACAAAGGTAAGGGATTTGTTTTTAATTTGAAAATGAATTTGTTAAATAGTTGATTGGGTTAGTGGTGCGGTTATAACACCGGCCATAAGCTGAACAACCCAACTTGACAAATCACAATCTTTTATACTTAAATTTAGGGTTTCGGCTGGTGTGAAAAACATGAAGAACATTAATAATGTCCGCTTTTTTATCATATCGGTAAACGATTACAAATGGGAAGCCGTCAACGACAACCTCCCTGAAATGGGCTTTTGTTTTTGGAAATGCTTCGGGATGGGTAGATGCCAATATCAAGGTTTCCCGAATTGTAAGCACAAATCTTTTCCCCAAGTCTTTTAAGTGGCTCTCATACCAATCGGACGACTGCTCCAACTCTCTAATAGCCGCAGATGAATAGATAACAGTAGCCGGCATTTATTTCAGTCTGTTCAATAAATGCTTCGTTGCTTGATCGATAGTCATTCCCTTGTCTTTACCGCTCTTCAAATCCGCATACCGCTGATTCAATTCCTCGACCAATTTTTCATCGCGCCACCATTCACCATATTTTTCAGATTCATTAATAGCTGTGTATATGGCCTTCAATTCTGTATCGTCTGCATTATTTACAAAATCATGCAATTCCACTTTTATAGTCGCTATATCTATGGTTCTCATCATACACAAAAATAATAAAAATAGTTGATTGGGTTGATTGAGTTAAGTGGTTGATTGGAGAAAAATAGTACATTTATTTCCGGATCCCGCTTAAGTGGTTGAAAGCTTCCGCATGAAAGACAAAAAAATACCTTTTTCGATACTTCTGATTTTATTGCCAATTTTTGCCTTTGCGAGCGGCGATGAAGGTATAACTTTAATTTATAGTATTGTAGCATCAATCATTTTCTTTTTGATTGGATTGATTGTAATTAAGGTTAATGATTCAGTGAAAATTATTCTAATAATTGTTTATGCCCTAACACTCTTTTTATTATTCTGGTTGACAGGCGATATTCCGTACAGAGAAAATATGAATACGATAAATTTGTGCTTTGGATTAATACCGATCGCTACGTCATTAATAGCTCTTTTGATTCTTAAAGTTATTAAAAAAAACACGATTTAAAACTCAATCAACTGAATCTAACTCGATCAACCCAATCCAACTCATCCTATCCCCTCAACGCTTCCCTTGCAATCACAATCTTCTGTATCTCCGATGTCCCCTCGCCTATGGTGCATAGTTTGGCATCGCGGTAGTACTTTTCAACCGGAAAATCCTTAGTATAACCATACCCACCGAATATCTGTACGGCTTCGTTAGCTATTTTTACTGCAACTTCAGATGCATAGTATTTAGCCATAGCAGCTTGTTTGGTTACAGGTTGATGACGGTTTTTCAGATCAGCTGCCTGCATCACCAGCATTTCGGCAGCTTCTATTTGTGTAGCCATATCGGCAAGTTTGAAGGATATCCCCTGGAAATTACTTATTGGCTGTCCAAATTGATGACGTTCCTTCGAGTAAGCCACCGCTGCTTCAAATGCGCCTTTAGCTATGCCCAGTGATAAAGCAGCTATAGATATACGTCCACCATCCAATACTTTCATGGCCTGTTTAAAACCTTCGCCTTCATTACCTAAAAGGTTTTCTTTAGGGATGCGGCAATTATCAAATATCATCTCGGTAGTTTCCGAGGCACGCATGCCAAGCTTGTTTTCCTTCTTGCCTGCATTAAAACCTGGCGTTCCCCGCTCTACCACAAATGCGGATATACCTTTGGAGTCTCCCTTCTCCCCTGTCCTTGCCATTACTACTGCCACGCCACCAGATTTGCCATGGGTTATCCAGTTTTTTGCACCATTAATAATATAATGGTCGCCATCCAATACAGCAGTGGTACTCATGCGCATGGCGTCTGAACCTGTATTGGCTTCAGTGAGTCCCCAGGCACCCAGCCACTCTCCGGTTGCCAGCTTGGGCAGCCATTTTTTCTTTTGCTCTTCACTAGCAAAGTTGAGGATATGTCCGGTGCAAAGTGAGTTATGCGCTGCGACGGATAGCCCTATCGAACCGCATACTTTGGCGATCTCCTGTATCACCGTCACATACTCAAAATAACCAAAGCCCGAACCACCATATTCTTCGGGAACAAACACGCTAAGCATACCCAGTTCGCCCAATTGGTTAAACAGTTCGCGCGGAAAGTGCTGTTCCTCGTCCCATTCCATTATATGGGGCTTGATATGCTTTTCAGCAAAATCCTTAGCCATTTGTCCCACCATCTGCTGGTTCTCAGAAATAGAAAAATCAAGGCCGGTATCAGTTTTATAGGTGTTATCCATAGAGGTATATAATATGTTGCAATTTAAACAAAAATATTTACTATGCATGCATAGTAAAGCAATATCTTAAACCCAGCTCCCATCTTGAGAGGGGCGGGTAAGACTGTGAAGTGGTAGGGGTGTGTTTCTACGCCATGCTGAATAGCTTGAATGTCCTGTTGAAGAACACACCCCTGCCCCTCTCAAGAGTAATAGCCCATCATTTGACAGACGGCATTAAACTTCTAAAGA
>JAFDZM010000023.1 GCA_018266915.1 Bacteroidota bacterium
CAATAATAATAACCCCTATTATTTTGTTGAAGCTAATCTAAAGGCAATGACATGGTGGCAAATTTTATCTTACACTCTTCTAAAAACCACCGTCGCATTATGCCCGCCAAAGCCAAAAGTATTGCTCATCGCAACTTTTACTTTGTGGTTGATAGATTCCTTTAAAACGATTTTTAGGTCGGAAGGGATTTCAGGATCAAGTGTTTCAGTATTGATGGTTGGCGGAACGATGTTGTTTTGAATAGCTAATATCGAAATGATCGCTTCTACTGCCCCAGCTGCGCCAAGTAAATGGCCCGTCATGGATTTAGTGGCACTGATCTTCATATTCAAATCTTTGCCCAAAGCCGAGATAGCTTTAGTCTCAGATAAGTCGCCAACATGGGTTGACGTAGCGTGCATGTTCATGTAGTCCACATCGGTTACGTTGATGCCTGATTCTTTCAGCGCTTTTTGCATGGCTTTTGTTGCGCCAATACCTTCAGGGTGGGTGGCGGTCATGTGGTAAGCATCTGCTGTCATGGCTGCGCCGGTTATTTCGGCATAGATTTTTGCACCGCGTTTAACCGCGTGCTCGTATTCTTCTAATATCAATGCTCCTGCGCCTTCAGCCATTACAAAACCATCGCGGTCAACATCAAACGGGCGTGAAGCATGCTGCGGATCATCATTTCTTGAGGACATGGCCTTCATCGAACTAAACCCACCAAATGAGGCTGGTGTAATGGGAGCTTCCGAACCACCGCTGACAATAATCTTGGCGTGACCCAGACGGATGTGGTTAAACGCCTCCATTATGGCAGTATTGGAAGTTGCACAAGCGGATATTGGCGTATAATTTACTCCCATAAAACCATTGCGGATTGAGATCATGCCGGATGCCATGTTGGTCAGGAATTTGGGAACAAAGAAAGGGCTGAATCGCGGATGACCATCACCCTTAGCATATTCGGTTACCTGCTGTTCAAAAGTCTCCATACCACCCTGACCGGTACCCCATATTACACCTACGTCAAATGGATCCATAGTGTTCTGGTCAAATCCTGAATCTTTTATGGCTTCGTCAGTGGTGATCAAAGCATATTGCGTAAATGGATCGGTTCTTTTTATTTCGGCGCGATCAAGATGATCGGCAACATTAAAACCTTTCAGTTCGCAGGCAAATTGTGTCCTGAACAATGACGGATCAAATTTGGTGATCCTGCCGGCACCACTTTTTCCATCAACAATATTTTGCCAGAACGACTTTACATTATGACCAAGCGGCGTTAACGCTCCTAACCCTGTTACTACTACCCTGTTCAACATAGCTTTAAAAAATTCGCGCAAATATATCATACCGATTGGTATTTTGTGCAATTGCCATGTAAAATCATCGGTATTGCACATATTGCTTTTATTAAAGGGCAAAGTTGAAAATTTATTTCATTTATCACCCAACGTTCTCGCATTTGCCTGCGATGATGCAATAAAAAGAACAATAAAAAACATCACCTTATCTTTAAAAAAATGAAAAAATCAACCCGCACTTTACTCGCCCTAATCCTTATCACAATTGTTTTTTATGGATGCTCAAAGTCACAATTGGCTCCAGCACCCAAGAATAAACTGGCCGCCTCAAGCTTAAACGCAACTCCTGGCGGACTTCAGTTAACAGTAAGCAATCCGAGAGTTAGCCAAAATTTTGCCGACACCGTACGAATTAATGGTATAAGTTCTTCCGATTCGGTGCATTGGTTTGTTAGTCCTAATGCCAGTGTGAATTCATTGCAAAAGACAAATAGCCATTATATTCTGTCATTTTCTGCACCGGGTACTTACAGAATCAAAGCTGTTGTAAATAATAGTGACTCGGTTTCTACATCAATTACCGTTATAGATTCGGTTTCTACGCCACCATCCTATCATTTGGCATCAATAACGGGTGACATTAAGCTAACACCGCACTTTCATCAGGGGTCTTCTGCAGATAGCACATATTTGTTTTTCACAGTACAAACTGCTAACGTATCATCTTGCGGAAATAGTTACCTGGAATTTGGCAGCTTCCTTACCAGCAACGATAATTTCATCGTGTCATTTAATGGTATAGAAACCCCTGATGCTTCGCATTGCACCAACGGGGGACTGCCTTTAATCGCCACTGTGACTTTTAATGGCTATCATCAAAACTATGTAGCCGATACGGCCCGCTATCCATTAAAGATCGTTTTGAACAATGATGCAGCACAAACATATACAGGAAGTATAAATTTTTCACCGACTGCAATTAGCTTTAACTGGAACTATAATTCGGGTGTAGTATTTACTACAAAACAGATCAGTCGTTAAAATACGCTGACAAAAAGAGGCCGATGTAAAAACCGGTCTCTTTTGTCTTTACATTTAATCTCATTAATATGAAAAAATAATTACTTTGACCATGTCTATATGCCTCTAACCTATCTTCCAAAAGTGTTCTGATTGTAACTAATGGCGCTTTCTAAAACACAACAGAATAAACTTATTAAGGGCTGCCTTAGTAACGACCGGGCATCACAGGAAGCCTTGTACAAACTATTTCACAGTGACATGCTCCGTGTATGTTACACATACCTGAATAACAGAGAATTAGCACGAGAGGCACTTAATTCAGGGTTTTTAAAAGTCTTTCAGTCGATTGGGAATTTTGATGATCGAAAGGGTAATCTGGGTGGCTGGATCAGGAAGCTCATGATCCATACGTCCATCGATTTATGCCGCAAGGAGCTTGTGTTTAAACAAATTGTCCCTCTGAATGATGAAGCAGAAGAGATATTTATTACCCCTAACATTTTAGAACGATTGCATTTTGAGGACATACTGGCCAGTATCCACACACTGCCCTACTCTATGCAAACCGTATTTAATTTATATATACTGGATGGTTTAACCCATAAAGAAATAAGCGAACAACTCGGTATAAGCGAGGTCACATCGCGGTGGCACTTATCCGAGGCAAAAAAGAAATTAAAAGCATTGCTCGAAGACTCACCGGAAGAAAGGAGGGAAAAGAGAATATGAAAAATCTAATCCAATATCTTAAACTCTGGCAGAAAAAGCGGGACGAGCTTCAGGTAGATACGGATGCCGGCAGCGATTGGCTCGGGATGAGCAAATTGCTTGACGAGCATATGCCTGCTAATGATAATTCAGGCGGTTCATCTCCAAAGAAAGGGATCAGTTTATTCTCTATGATGCTGATCACGCTTTCTGCGGCAGCAATGTTTTATGTTGCACACACTGTTATTGAATCAAAAAAGAAGACAGCGTACCATAAGCACAGATTACACCATAAAAAACATGGCTCTGCATCGGGTACCGATTCGTTGGCAATTTACGATAGTTTGCAGCAGAGCGAAGATCAAATGCTAAATCGGGATTCAGCTTCGGTCTCTCAAGATGCCTCAACAACTGCAACTGCTTCAGATAACGGGGCAAATAAGAAAAATGGCAGGGAACAAGTAAAAACCAATTCTGTTAATAATAAGATTTCGCCTGCCCAAGCAAACAGCAATAAGAGACAGAAGATAGTCGATGTACAAAACTCCGGCACGTCTGCTAATCTATCTCATCTGCCTGATAATAAAAAGTTGAGTTTACCTGCTTATATTAAAGAGAAAGCTTCCAGTGAGCAACCCATCCGTTTATCATCAAATTCATTAACCAAACCTTATGACCATAAAAAGCCGCACTCGCTAACTACTGAAGGCAATGAAAGAAATCATTCGACAGGACGATCATCTGGAAATACTCCGGATCCATTTTCGGGCAACGACAATCTTTCTAATACTAATAATTCATCTGCTCAAACTAATCTTAACTCAACACTTCATACTCAACAGTATAATCAACGCAACCTTGAACTATTACCGTCTCCTGGCAACATAAGTATAGCTACAGATCAAAGTTTGATCAATGCCTATTCAATTTTGAGTAATAAACCGCTTTTCCAGGCAAGCATTGATGATGTATCTAAAACCCGGAAAAGCAAAAACAAATCACCACTGCATATTGATCTCAGTGATTGGGATTGGGGCATTCTAATAGGCGCTAACTCCAATGGAAGCTTTACGTCCGGCAATTTGAATAAGAATTTTTATGGAAGTTTACCGGTGGATGTTTTTCCGGGTATTTACGCCACTTACAATCTGAATACTAAATGGGGAATCGGAGCACAAGTTACTTTATTAAACCCACAAGTTGCAAAAGGAGGAACATATGATCGCCCATACTTTTTTTCATACACCGATTCAAACGCCGTCATAAAACACAAGCTGATAACCGATTCAAAAAAAATATATTCTGTGCAAGTGCCCCTGTATGCCACTTACAAGGTTGCCAATAATATCAATCTCAAGGCTGGGCCAGTAATTAGTTTTCCCTTAAAACAATACAATATTACTACTCAGGTTGATTCCATCTCGCAGGATATAATAAATCATTCCCGCTATGATCAGAAAATAGATTTCGGTTTTGCAGGAGGAGCAAGCTATCAATATAAACGGCTGATTTTCGAAGTCAACTATTTAAAAGGGTTGAAACATCACAATATCGTGTCTGATTCATTGATACACCGATCTACCAATAACACTTTCCAATTTTCTATCAAATTGCAATTAGGAGGTAATAAAAAATAGAATTGGCCTTGCCGGGCAGAACAGACTTGGATTCTCAAAAAAATATTCGTTATCTTTATAACAACAAGATATATACGCCGTTAGCTTTATATATCTGCATATCAATTATTACTGTCTTCCCCTAACTGATTTTCTTTCCGGCAACCATTAGTATTAACCATTTAAACAAACGGTTATGAAACTAAAACATAAGATACGCGTTGGCTTCGGCTTAATTTTCATCACGAACCTTTTGGCGGGATCGTTATCCATTTATTATATCGAGCGGCTGTCTGAAAGCGCTAAAGTTGTACTCAAAAACAACTACGAAACATTGGCCTTCGCCCGTGAGATGAGAACGGTGCTTGACGATAATACTATCCCGTTAAACGATGCCGCAAAGGCCACTTTCGATAAATCTTTGATAAAACAGGAACATAACATAACCGAAAAGGGCGAAGACATAGTTACAGCTTCTTTAAGGAAAGACTTTAATATGTTGGGAAGCGCTAATGCTAATGCTAATGCAACCCAACAGCAAAGCTCATTACATGCCATACGCGTCGATCTGCGCAATATTGAGCAGCTAAACATGCAGGCCATTGTTCAAAAACATACTGCTGCGGAAGATTCAGTAAATAAGGCGACCATTATTTTGGGGTTAATAGGTTGCTTAACCTTCCTGGCATTGTTCAGTTTTACCGTGAATATCAGTGGTTTCATTTCCGATCCGTTGATTGCTCTTTCAGATGGCTTGGATGAAATTGGGCGTAAAAATTTCGATTGCCGTCTGCACTTTACCAAGAGTGATGAATTTGCTGCGGTATCGGACGCCTTTAATGAAATGGCGGTGAACCTCAGGAAACACGACCATGATAGTCTCAGCGAAGTATTGGCTCAAAAACAACGTGTAGAAGCGATTCTTGAACAAATGCATGATGCGGTAATCATTCTGAATGAAAAACGCGAAATACTGCACATCAATACCGAAGCCCGGGACCTGCTTGATTTGCATGAGCATAGAATGACTGGTAAACCTGCAAAACAATTCGCTGCTAACAATAAACTATTCCAAACCATATTGGATACCGAAGACGACCTGAGCTCACTTAAAATCAAACTCGGCGGAAAAGAGTCGGTATTTCAACTGGAGAACGTAAAACTTTACATCCCGAACCTTGCAACCATCAGGCCTGATGAAGTAAACATAGCCCGTGTGCCTGTAGGTCAGATATATGTTTTGAGGAACCTGACTGAGGTGCATGCTATTTAGTGACTAGTTAATCAGTGATCGGTAACCGGTGACTAGGCATTACCTAATCACTGGTTAACTGATTAACCGGTCACCAATAACCGACAACAAATCCATATATTTGATTTTTGCAAATCAGAATGTTATGGCCATATCAACGATTGAGGATTTTTATCAGCAAACTTCTTTTCTTATTCCAGAGGGGATCAATAAAGAAATCGGTCACTTCAATGTATTCCGGATTAATGATATAATAGCCCTTTCTAAAAAAAAGGGCGTGATGCCTTATAACCGCAGGGCTTACTACAAGATCAGCATGATACGCGGCCGAAACAAGGCTGAGTATGCCGACAAGGTGATCCATATCGAAAAGAATGCCCTGCTGTTTGCTACGCCGAAGATCCCTTATAACTATGTCCCGCTCGATGAAAACCAAGCTGGACTGTTCTGCATATTCACACCTGAGTTTCTTGTACAAACCAAAAGCGGTATAGTGCTCGACGACCTGCCTATTTACCAACCCGGTGGTTATCCAATTTTCCAGGTTTCTGATGAACAGGCAGAGGAAATATCTGCCATCCTGATCAAAATGCATAGGGAATTATCTTCTGATTATGCCTATAAATATGACCTGATACGCAATTATGTATTGGAGTTAATACATTATGGCCAGAAGCTGCAACCGGCTACTTCCCTGTACCCTGCCCATAATGCGTCCGCGAGGGTTTCGTCCTTATTTATTGAATTACTTGAGCGCCAGTTCCCTATCGAATCGCCTGCCCAACGCCTGAGCTTGCGCACAGCAAAAGATTATGCTGATCGTCTGGCAGTGCATGTAAACCACCTGAATAAAGTATTAAAAGAAAATACCGGGAAGACTACTACGGATATTATCAGCAGCCGTGTTGTTCAGGAAGCTAAAATTCTGCTTAAACAAACCAACTGGAATATCTCGGAGATTGCCTACAGTCTGGGTTTTGAACAGGTGGCGCATTTCTCCAACTTTTTCAGAAAGCAAACCGCACTGACTCCCCTAACCTTTCGTGCCTGATACCTGATATTTGATTTTTGCAAACATTGGATTGAAGTTTGCAAACACTCGTCACACATTCCGGGCTAATTTTGTTCTATCAAAACAACAAGAAAAAGATGGCAACAAATAACAAAATAGCACTGGTAACAGGCGGCAGTCGCGGACTGGGCAAAAATATGACAATTAAATTAGCCGAAAAAGGTATCAATGTAATACTTACCTACAACAGTAAAAAAGATGAAGCAGAAGCGGTGGTAGCTGAAATTGAAAAGATGGGGCCAAAAGCAGCAGCACTTCAATTAAATGCAGGAGATGTAAAGAGCTTTGATGCATTCTTTACTCAACTAAAAACAGTCTTGAATGATAAATTCGGAACAGATCATTTCGATTTTCTGATCAATAATGCGGGCTTCGGTTCATACAACTCATTTGCCGAAACTACTGAAGAGCAGTTCGATCAGTTACTGAATGTTCACTTTAAAGGCGTATTCTTTCTGACCCAAAAAGCATTGCCAATTATTAACGAAGGTGGGCGAATCATCAATATTTCATCCGGCTTGGCAAGGTTTGCTTATCCGAACTATTCAGCTTATGCTTCTATGAAGGGAGCTGTTGAGGTGCTTAGTCGCTATATGGCTAAAGAACTCGGTTCACGAGGCATAGCTGTAAATGTGGTAGCTCCGGGTGCAATAGAAACCGATTTTGGCGGCGGTCATGTACGCGATAATGAAAATGTAAACAAAATGGTGGCCGCAGCAACAGCATTGGGCCGCGCCGGGTTGCCTGACGATATAGGCGGCGTAGTTGCATTTTTATGCACCGAAGAGGGCCGCTGGATCAATGCGCAACGCATTGAGGTATCAGGCGGACAGAATATATGATTAATCCCCATGATAGGTGTCATGCATCACAAAGCCTGCATGACACCTTGTTTTTTCAATTATTCCCGCCCACATGTAGTTATTTCTTTAACAAACCATCAATTATCGAAGTTACTTTCGCTTCAAAATCGTCGTAATATCCAACAAAAGCGCTTCTGATCTTTCCTTCTTGGTCAATGAAATAAAAAGTAGGAAATCCTTCTACATGATACAATTTAACTACATCACCAGCATCGATATAAATAGGATATTTTATATTATAATTTTCTTTAAATCCGGTAACTGATTTCTTATTGTCTCTAAAAGTCATACTTACCATTGCAACGTTTTGGCTTTTATATTTTTCATGAAGCCTATTCAACGGCTTTAAAGCCTCCATACATCCCCCACAACCGATGAAGAAAAAATCCAGTAAAATAATTTTGCCTTTCATTTGTGCTAAGGACGTACCCTTGCCGTCAGCATCATATAAAGTCCAATCAGGTGCAACTGTTCCTGACGCTAATAAAGGTAGTTTAGCTTCCTCTTTATAAGGGTGAAACCCGTTAGGAACTACCATCGAAGCTATATCAATATTGTCCTGATTAAACTTATAATCAAAATAGCGTGTTTTTGAATAATAGTTTGATACCCCATCAGCATAGGTAGTATTTCTGGATTTGATTATAATACAATCAGGCATACCTGATAACTTATCAATATAAAAATGCGCAAATGTATAGTTATGTTCCTTATTGATTATCGTATCATATACATTGGCAATTAAATGATAGTTTTCAATTCCGTTAATGGTGGTATCACTGACTTTTGCAATTTTGGATAGCCTTTTTTCCACGCGGTCTTGTATCCATTTTAAACTACCCAATAATGTACCCTGCGTAACGAATTCCGGGATGTCGCGGATCGAATAAGTGCTGTCTCCGGGAGTTATATAGATTAGATTTTTCCCATCGTACCGGTCTGTATAAGTCGACTTCTCGTTCTCATTCCGTGTTTCAATGTTAAACAAATAGCCGAAATTTTTATCCTGGGGAGCTTTTACAAAAATGGCATTGTGCCGCTCTGTTATTGTGTCGCTGGTAAATAGTTCCTTTTTCTCATTAATAGACAAGTAGCTAAAGTTTTTATAACTCTCAATTTTATCAATTATATTTTGAACAGATATGATTTGCGCATTCACAACCCTGCTAAATAAAATTAATGTGATGCTAATTGATAGCTTAATAAGCTTGTTAAAAGTTAGAACCATTCTATTTAATTCGGTTAGGCTTCAGTAAGCCTAAGGTAGGGTTATTTCTTACCTCCAAACAAGAACTTAACTTTTTTTAACATCCCAATTTCTGATCTTACTATGGTTCCAACCCGAAACGCTTATATTTAGTCAGACAACAAAAACCCGATAATGACCTATGGAAAATCAAAAACCGGCCCCTATTACTGTAGGTAGCCAAGAAGGACAACATGTATCTGTGGTAGGTGATACCTACCGTATCCTGGTTACAGGTAAACAAACAGGCAATGCCTTTGCTACCATCGATATGCTGGTACCACCAGGTGGTGGCCCCGGCCCGCATGCACACCCAGATTTTGAAGAAACCTTTTATGTCGCAGATGGGGAAATAGAGGTTAAATCAGAAGCGGGGACTTACATTGCAAAAAAGGGCTCATATGTGGTTGTTCCAAAGGGAGGTGTGGTGCATTGTTTTAAAAATAAGACGGACCAGGTTGCCCATTTGCTTTGCACAGTTGTACCATCGGGACTGGAAGAATTGTTTCTGGAGTTGGGCCACCCGGTTGCTCCGGGAGAATTCCTGCCACCACCGCCTATGGATCCCGAAGCACTGAAAAAGTTGATCCCCATACTGGAAAAATACGGGCAGCAAGTTTTCCCACCTGATTATCTGGATTAGTTAATAAATCAGAATAGGCTGCCTCATTGTTGAGACAGCCTATTCTGATTCCGATTGTTACTCATCGTAGTGATGATGATGGCAATGATGGTAGAAATTGTCATCATCAAAGTGCCGGTGATGATAAAATTCATCTCTTTCATAATCATCTTTTTCCGGTGGTTCCAATATCCTGCGTATTGCCACTTCAATATGACGCGAAACCCGTCCCTTTTCATATGAAGGCAGAGCGTCTAATTGATCGGCTGTAACCGTATGTAAATACACTACTTTTTCATCCAGCGTGGGGTCATATGAGTTATAAGCCGGATCGCGCCGCTCGTGTTCTCTATCGCGCTCATGGCGTTCAGCCCGAGTATATAGTTCAGCCATGCCGATTGGGATCAGTACACGCCTGTCATCCTGGATTCCGAGTTCATTATCATCCAAATCTGCAATAAGATACCTGACCTTGCGCGAATAAGTATCAAAAAGAAGGTCCTTTACTCTACCAATTATTTTGCCGCTGCGGGCTTTTATCTTCCAGCCAGAGATATCTGGTTCACCGTCAACAATTTCGAAATTACTATCATGGAGCTCCTCCATACGATGATCTGTTTTTTCTACAGTTGCCATAATTTTCAATTTGAATTAGTTTTTCTTAAACAATGTTCTTAAACACCGCAGCAGCTACTGACAGGTAAGGGTCATTTTCTACCATTGGCTTACTTCCTCCCTTATAAACATAAAAGTAGTAGTAGGCAGCGGCCACGATAATAATAAGGATGATGAGCCATATCCACCATGTGCTACGGCTCCGCGGTTTTACTTCTAAATGTGCCATATTTTTAATAGATAGGTATATTTTATAAACAAGCGTTTTACAATAAGTTTTTATATTTTCTTAAAAAGAAAGGCATCATTCTTGTTTTGCTCACACCATGATTAAAATGCCGGTTTAATTATGGGAAAAAATGTATTAGTTATCGAAGACGAGCCAATAATTGCTGAGATGATCAGCATTATTCTGGAGATACAGGGGTTGAACGTCATTAGTTTATCAGACACAGGCCGTGCCCGGGAGAAACTGCATGGTAAAGAAGTAAATTTGGTATTGCTCGACCTGAATTTACATGGCGAAGGCGGTCAGGAATTCTGTGAATACATAAAAGGGCAGGATGACCTAAAACATATACCCGTAATCCTGGTGTCAGCGAATATCGACATTGACCAAATAAAAGAGGAATGCGGCGCCAACGACATTATTCGCAAACCATTTAATATTGACCACTTTATGAAAAAAGTGAGCCATTATGTAGAGACCGTGGTTTAATAAAATTGGTGATGTAGTTTTTATTTTATCGCAGTGCGGCGCTATCTTTTGGAAAAATGGAGACAGAAGCCTTCGGATGTCGTTTGCCGATACCCCAGTACCAAACGTCTGTGCTAAAAGCATCCCCTTCCAGCATGATCCATTTCCCGTCTTTCTTTTGGAATAAGGCTTCGGCATGGCAGCAATCGTAACTATCCTCAGGAAAAGTCATGTCCTTGCCGTCCTTTCTTTCAGCTGTGCCTTCAAACCACGCATAGTCGCCGCTCCTTTTAAAGTAACTAACCACAAACTCAAATTTCAGCTTCCATTCCTTATACAAATCAGCCCTGAATGCATCCAGCATTTCGGTACGTTCTTTGGCGTTGTCTGCAGTTTTTACTTTGTAATCTAAAAGTTTGGGCGTTTGAGCAAAACAGTTCAAACAAAAGAGAAACAAGATAAGGACAAGGAGTTTTGTTTTCATTACCAGGAAGTTTTTTAAATGTCAGTCTTTCTTTATGCTATTGCATCACACCTAATTGTTGCAATAATCCAATGCTATCCATAATTATTCTGCTTTCAGAAAATATATTTTCCTTAACAACATCAATAACTATTCCCCAAACTTCTACTTTGTTTTGAGTAGGTGGTATCCCCATAAATTCACCTTGATGAGTTCCGGTCCATGTAAACCTGGTTACGATCTTTTCACCTTCTGCTATTTGTTCATTAACCGTCCAATTCATATCAGGGAATCCGGTAAACATGGCATTAAGCACAAATTTTAACCCTTCTCTTCCGGGTTGCTGTCCGGGAAATGGCACATGCTCAATAAAGCCTTCAGCTACTATGTCATCAGCTGCATTTAAATTTTTCCTGTTTATCACTTCATCAATAAAGTGACCAATAAATTTTTTGTTTTCTTCGGGGCTCATATGGGAAGGCATTGGTGGTTAACGATTAATGTCTTAAATATAACTGTAAAAATTTTTCGTTACGAATTTTTTCAGCCCGCTGTCCGAAGTTTGCAACTTCGAACAGCAAAAGACGTTTTATTTTATTCCCAAAGATTCTTTAATTACGGCAGCCGCTAGTGGCACTCCAATTTTCGTGGCGGTATCAAAAGCCCATGTTCCAGCTTTGGCCAAAAACTGCATTGTTTTCGATCCTTCACCTTTTTCAGATGCTTCTTCAGCTGACGCAACGTTAGCAATAGCGGTATACTCCTCTGCAGCGTTGGCATGTGAAAGCATTTCCTTTTTAAGCTTAACAAGTTCTAAGGAAAGTTTTTCAAGGTCGATGTCCTTACCCTTTTGCTCCCATGCCTGATTAAAAGTGACATTTGTCAAATTCGAATCATCAATGATAATAGAGCTTTGAATGTTTTGATATTCTTTTTTCACGATATAGCGTTTAGATATTTGAATTATTAACGTTGGAATTATTGATAATCTTAGATTTATAAACCTTCTCGAATACATTGTAGTTAATTTCGAAATGGAAATATTTCTGTAGCGCTTCTAACGATTCTGACGAAAGGTGCCCATTCATTAATTCTTTCAAAGGAATTCGCACATTTTTATAGTGATCGAAAAATTCATCAAAATCGCCCAAAACAAGTGGTTCTTGAGAGCCGGAGTACCTAACTGCATAGTCGTTAAGCCATTGGATAGATTGTTTCAGTTCTTGATCATTGCGAGAAGGAGAAAAAGTGCAGAATGAATAAGACATATCGGTATAACTGACAAATGTTTTTTCCGGGGTGTAGGTGATCGTTATACTGACAATTGCATCATCGCTTTTGCTGATCGCTTTAATCTCGTAATCAATAACTTCTACATAAAACTTGGGAAATGATGAATGGTATTGAATCTTCAGTAAAGAACAGTCGTCGGGCAGCAGTCGCAACTTTCCCACAATATTCACTAAAGGCAACTGATCCGAAGCAATGACTTCCATCAATTTTTGGTACATAATTTCTTCGACTACAATAGGGATGCCCTCATGGCTAATTTTGGTAGATGATGCACATAAGAAATATTTATTGCTTCCGTTGATCGTCTTAGAATTTAACCTAACGGAACCGAAGCCTCCACGGATCATGCCTATTTTCTCGTTTGGCTGGAGCTCGACAAATTTATTGCCAACTGGTTCCGATTTTTGATATCCTATATATTGCTGACTTCGCTCTAAAGCATGTCGCCTTTCAAAAAATGCCTGTTCGGTATAAAACAATCCCGGAGAAGCCGGTAACCATTCTAAAATAGAAAAGCTATCAAGTCTCACAATTTTCCCTGGATAATTTTTGACTTCAAGTAAGCTATTCCAAAAATCTGAATTAGACTTGAAGATGACATCGGGTGAGTGACGATCAGTAAGACCTTCATTTGGTACTTTCTGCAAAAGATACAAATCCAAATAGTCCTTTAAACTTTTGACTAAACCATTTGCATTGAATATATACTTCTGATTCCCAATAATATGACTTGACAACTCCATGGTAATATGTGATAATGGATAGATTACTATTCAAGTATTAATCGTAAACGGCACGTTTGTTATTCAAAGGTTGCTCAATGTAATATTAGGACAATATCTATAAGCAGTCAACCCGTATTTTCACGGTATTTTACTATATCCCCCTTTTCAAAGCCTTCTTCAACTCCCTTAAAAATTGGGCCACACTTTGCGCACTTCCCGACGTCGGATCTTTTACAGCGCATCCCATTTTCACAAAATTCTTCAAATCCTGCATTTGCCATATTGCAGCACCGCTTATTTCCGGGTAATCTTTCTTAAAGCCTTTTAACTGGGCTTTGATCTCTTCTACAGACTTACTCCCTTTATAAGTACTGCAGGTGCTGAACGATCCACGTGCCATAAATATCGGATATATCGGCTGCTTGCATTTCAGCGCATTTACCCAGTCTTTTAAATCGTTTTTAGCTCCGCCATCATAGCACTGTAAATACAAAGCATCAACTACATTTACATCCGACGATTTCAAAATATCGTCCCAGTATTCGTATTTGGTGAAAGGGCACAACGTCATATGCATATTTAGTTTTGCTGCAATCTTGCCCATTGCAATTATTGAGGAACTGTCATACACGGATTCGTCATCAATGCAAAAAGCATCTGCGCCCAGCACTTCTTTCAATATTTTACAGATATTATATAAGGTACTACGTTCATCAATACCGGTTACGATACCCGGCACAGTCTTAGTTGAATCATACCAGTCACGGATAAAATCATAGGTGTTCGGCGGTTGCCCGTACCAGCGCCCTTCCAGTAAAATTTCGATACGGGTTATAGAAGATTTCTTTTTTAGATCAGCCACCCTTCGCACGTAGGAAGAATCTCCCACCCATTTGCCGTTATGAATAATGGGTTGATGAGAATCACCAGAATAAAGGTCCCCATCGGCGTGAATATAAAAACTGGATAAGAGCAGCGTGTTAAACCCGCTATGTTTTAATAAATAGTAAGTACTATCATCGCCCGGGTACAAACCTCTGCCAAATATGGCCAGGTTTTTTGCAGGCAAAGGCGCGGATGGTGCATACGTTTGTTGTGCGAAACACAGACAAGAAAAAGCTGTAAAAAAGATTACTGATAATAATATCTTCATAGTAGATGCTAATAAGGGCCAAATTAAACATAAAGTGCTAATTTTATACACATCAAAACTTAAACCCACACTAACAGGTTTAGGTTGTACAGATACCTGGATATGGCCTTTATTGATTATTACAAAATACTTGGTCTGGATAAAAATGCATCCGAAAAGGATATAAAAGCCGCTTACCGCAAGCTGGCCCGGCAATATCATCCCGACCTTAACCCCAACGACCCGGAAGCTAACAAAAAATTTCAGCAGATAAACGAAGCCAACGAAGTTTTAAGTGATGCTGAAAAGCGTAAGAAATACGATAAATATGGCGAGAACTGGCAGCACGGCGAAGAGCATGAGCAATACGCGCGTCAACAGCAGCAAAACCGGCAGCAGTATGGCGGCGGTCAGTATAGTGGCTTTGGCGGTGGTTTCGGGCAGGGCTTTGAAAATTATGAAGACTTTAGTGGCGGGGGCGGCGACTTCTCTGATTTTTTCCAGCAGATGTTTGGCGGAGGCGGCGGTCGTTCACGTGCTCAGGCCAAATATAGAGGACAAGATTTTACAGCCGAATTGCACCTGAGCTTCCGCGAAGCCGCAGAGACTCATAAACAAACGCTGACGGTCAATGGCAAACAGATACGTATTACCATTCCGGCAGGTGTTGAGAATGGACAAACAATCAAAATTGCCGGCCATGGCGGTCCAGGCAGTAACAACGGCCCCGCAGGCGATCTATACATTACTTTTGCTATTGCGAACGACCCGCATTTTAAACGTTCAGGCGCTGATTTGTATGTAAATAAGCAGATCGATCTGTATACAGCGGTTTTAGGCGGAGAGATAATGGCCGATACCTTAACCGGCAAAGTAAAACTCAAAGTAGCCCCTGGAACTCAAAACAATACCAAAGTGAAACTAAAAGGCAAAGGCTACCCGGTTTATAAAAATGAAGGTCAGTTTGGCGATTTGTATCTTACTTACGAAGTACAAGTACCCACTAACCTTACTGATAAACAAAAAGAGTTATTTACTCAATTAGCTGAAAGCGAAAAGACTAAAGCTTAAAGCTAAAAGATTTTAGAATTTAGAGCTTGAAAAAGATGGCTACAACAACACTAATATCCACTACCGATTTCTGTACCTGGCATGAGGTGGAACATACTTTTGTTCGTTCGCTCGGCGATGCGGGGCTTATCGAGATCACTATTATTGACAAGGGTGAGTTTATCCCCGACACCCAACTGCAACGTCTTGAAAAAATGGTACGCCTGCATCATGAACTGGATATTAATCTTGCAGGCATAGAAGCCATTACGCACCTGCTTGATCGTGTGGAGAATTTACACCAGGAAATGCGGACACTGAAAAACCGCCTAAGGCTTTATGAAGAAGACTAACCGGAAATGACCGTATCCGACCTCCGCGAACTGCGCCTGCTGAACCAGCACCTGGCCTCCCCTGTCTTTACCCAACCCGCAGATCTTGTCTATTACATGGGCGCTATCCAATCACAGGATTACGCGGGCGCTAAATGGGCAATTGCCCAGCGGCTTAAGGGAGCTTCAGAAAAAACTATTGAAGACGCTTTTACTAATGGCAACATCATCCGCACCCATGTGATGCGCCCTACCTGGCATTTTGTTCATTCTAAGGATGTTCGTTGGATGATTCAATTAACTGCACCGCGGGTAATGAAGATTGCCGGCACACAACACCGGCAGCATCAACTCGATCACATAATTTTTTCAAAAAGTGAAAAAGCTATTCTGAAAGCGATGGAAGGTGGCAAGCAATTAATGCGGGATGAAATTGCGGAAGCATTGCAGCGGGCAGGGGTCGCCACAAATGAGCAGCGTTTTATTCATATCATGATGCAGATGGAGCTCGTAGGTTTAGTATGCAGCGGTGGTCGCCAGGGAAAGCAATTCACTTATGCTTTGTTAGATGAGCGTGTACCGGCAACAAAACTATTTGACAAGCAGGAAGCTATCGCTGCTTTAGCCGAACGTTATTTTATTTCGCACGGACCAGCTACCTTGCAGGATTATGTGTGGTGGAGCGGACTAACTGTAATTGATGCCAAAGCAGGCTTGGAAGCGGTTAAACACAAACTAACCAGTATAGAATTGAACAGGAATACCTACTGGTTTGTCGAACAGGGAAATCTACCCAAAAGCAAATCGCCGGGCGCTTTTTTGTTGCCGAATTATGACGAGTATATTGTAAGCTACAAAGACAGAAGCGCCACCATAGCCGCATCCGACGTCAATAAGGCCGACCCACGCGGAACCATTTTCAATAATACTATAATTGTAAACGGAAAGGTAATCGGTATATGGAAACGGGCTATCGGAAAATCAAAAGTTGATATTGAGCTTATACCTTTTCAGCCGTTGAGCAAAGTAAATCAAACAGCCGTTGAAGCCGCAGCAAAACGTTATACTAAGTTTCTAGGCTTAAACGATTTTACGATAAATATTTAGAAGGTAAATATCTGGTTTTGTATGGCGTAAAGCACCAAGCCTGTTCTTGATTTCAGGTTCAGTTTTAGGAAAAGTGCCTCCCGGTAATTATCTACTGTTCGCGGACTAACAAACATCTTGTCGGCTATTTCTTTATAAGTCAGTTCCGAACAGCAAAGGCGCAAAAACTCCAGTTCCTTTTTGGTGAAGTCCGGGCCATCCTCATCATCCGCTACTGTGCGGATCAGCTTGCCCGAAACCATATCATTAATGTAAACACCTTTTGTATAAATAGTTTTTATGGCATCCAGCAATTCACCGGGTTTCGATTCCTTCAGCACATAACCGCTGGCGCCGCTCTTGATCATTTTTATCACAGCCTTATCATCCTCAAACATGCTGAGCGCCAACACTTTTATCTGCGGATAATTCTTCTTTAACCAGCTTGTCGCATCGTACCCATCCATTACCGGCATATTGATATCCATCAGTATAACATCTGGTACAGCGTGTTTCGCTAAGGCATATTGCATCTGCTGACCGTTTTCGGCCTCAAAAACCACCTTCAGTTCATCAAACTCGCTCATCAGTCCGGCCACACCATTTCTGAACAGCGTGTGGTCGTCCACAATAGCAATGCTTATTTTTTCTGCTGTCATTTCTTTATGGATAAGGAATAAATATTTCGATACAGGTACCTTCGCCCGGCTGCGATTGTATGAAGAACCGTCCGCCCACTATCTCTGCCCTTTTCTGGATATTCGATAAGCCCATCCCCTTCTGATTCTCCGGCATGTTGGCGATGTCAAAGCCTGTCCCATTATCAATCACCTGTAGCCTGATCCCATCTTGGATATACCCCAGTTTAATATTTATCTCGTTCGCCTTTGAGTGCTTGATGATATTATTAAACACCTCCTGAAGTATTCGAAAAAGGATCAGGTCTTTATCAGGGTTATTTTGTGCAGGGTGTTCACCTTCAATCGTGTAGGTCACTATGCATTGTTCCGATTTTTCTATCCAGTTAATTACCTGCCTGATGGCTTCGGGCAAACCAAGGGCAATCAACTGTTCACCTTCCAATAATTTGCCTAATAGGCGCAGTTCCTTAATAGACTGTTTGGTCAAATCGAGTACCGAATCAATTTTCTGCTGCGCTTTATCCCTATCATCTAAATTTACAGAACCGAGCGTTTGCGATGCTAAACTTAACAACTGACCAATATTATCATGCAGATCGGCCCCGATAGTTTGCATTGTCTGCTCTCGGATTTCCATCTGGGTTCTGATCAATTCCGATTCAAAGGTGAGTTGCATCAGTTGCTTTTCTTCTATGTGGCGCTTTTTACGCTTATTATAAATAAAAATATATAGCACCAGGAAAGCCGGTGCTATTAAAAAAATAAGTGTTGTAATTATGATAAGCTCTGTGATGTCAGCCATTTCCGACAGATAAATGAATAACTCCAGCAACCATATAGTATTATGTTAAAGGCGTTATAGATATAATAAGTTAAATGTTTAATAGATTTCATCTTTTCAGGAGAAAGGCTTTTAAAGAAAATATTACAAGTAGTTGTTCCAAAATAGAAGAACAGTATTCCTGCAACCCACCAAAAGTCGTATGCATATTTCAACTCAACATAATTCTCACCCTTTAATAACAAATAAAAATAATAAAGACTACCGAGCACAATAAAAACCAGCATTATAGTATTTGTTAATTCATTATATGCAAAAATTCCGTGTTCGTACAACTCGTAATTATGAGTAGCAAGTAGTAACATGCCCATGCCAAATATTACGGGTTTTATATTAAAATATTTGCTCAGCAACATCTCAAAAATCATACAGAAGAAACATATCTGAAATAACAACAAAATATTATAAAGCCATATATTGGGATGATTATGAATACGATCTGCAAGATATAGTTTCTTGAAATGAACGCCTGCCATTTCAGTCATACATGTTATGAAAAGAAAGACTATAAAGAATTTCCATTCTACTTTCTCATCACTATGCAAACAAATCACAGCAATTAAAAAGCAAATTATCTCGACACTCGTATTTAATGTAAAATATTGTAACATATAACTTTAGGGTAATGGTTATGACAATTACCCTAAAGTTATTAAATTATGGCATACTCGTCCCTGCACAATTATTAGGACATTGTTCACCATTATCTTGTCCAGGTGTCTTTTTCCCTTCAAAGGGAACATGTTTACAATCGAAATAATCTTTACTTATACCATTAATGCTTTGTGTTGTTACAATTACAAATTCAGTTTCATCTTTATTTGGGCCTGATCGGATATCATTTCTTGCATAATAAATTCTTATGCCATCGTCGTTCTCTGAAGGGTCTTTCATTTCTTTGACAAGATTACTTATCATATCGATGTCAAACCATTCGCTATAGGCATTGCATGGCATACCTTGAAAATGCTGAACTAAAGCTTCTCCTCGACTTCTTTTGATATCGTGACCAGAAGTAACAATACAAGGTTGTTGAATATCACAATTGCATATTTTATATAACAATGCTCCGTTAGTAGTATCAGAATAGTGAGTTATTTTAATACCATTTCTCGAAACTAGCATTGATATAGAGTCTATTACTTTTTTAGAATGCTCGAAATAATCAGTATGAACTTTCACATGGGCCGTATCTTGCATAATAATGCCAGAAAAATATGTTGATACAACCACAAGAGCATCCTCTCTTATGGTTGAAGATGTAGGCGGAGTACTTGCAAAATATATTCGTACTCCATCTGGTTTTACAATACCAGTTTTGGATTCATTTACGAGTAAATTTTTTATAGCCTCTAGTACTGGTTCACTAATCCAAATCTGTGTATTTAAATGTAGACTAACCGGATTACTCGTAATGTAGGTAGATGCAAAATCCTGCACATCTATTTTCGCTTGTGTTTGAGATGTCCCTGTTAATGTTGATTCTACAATAGGATCAGATGATGGAGTTTGTGCCGACGTTTTGTGACTAAAGCCCGTAATTAGGGTAATTACGGAGATTAATGTCAATATTTTTTTCATAACTGTTAGGGTTTAAGCGTGAATGATTAATTAATTACCCCCTAAATTCCCCAAATAATCAACACTTTATCACCGTTTTTACACCCATTTTAATACCGTAAAAACACCCTGTGAGAAAACTGCATATTACGTTCGATATAATTTCAAATCATAAAGAATTTTGGGTAATCAGTAATCCAAAATTTAAAACGAAAATGAAAAAGCTATTTATTTTAACCTGTGGTTTGTTGCTGCTATTCTTCAACTCTAATGCTCAAACCAAAAAGAAAATCCGAAATGTTGAAGTTATTTTTAATACTACCAATAATGACAAGGACCACGATACATATTTGGATGTGTCATTAAACATTCACGATTTCAATGACAACGTTGATTATTATCTTGCAAAAAAAGATGGAATTGGGGGTCATTGGAATAATAATTCAACCAATTCCGTTACACTCGACTTAGGCGGCGATTATGATTTAGAAAATTACAAGAATGCTTTTATGAAATTACATATATCACCTAATGGTAATGATAAATGGGAGTTCAATTATACAGTTAGGATCACCTTTGTTGACGAAAATAATCAATCGCATACTCTTACGAAAGATTTCAATGGGAAGATACTGACGCAAGACAACCCTGACACTTCCGATCCTATATTTTAGTTCTAACCCTCTTATCACACCCCATGGCCTGCGGCTTCGCGGGCCATTTCGTGTATAATATCGTCGAGGCGGTTGAGCTCGGTTTGGAAGTGTTTGAGGATTTCCGGATCCATCGGGTGCCCTTTCAGCATTTCTGACAAGGCCTTCAAATTAGCCAGGGGACTCCGTATCAGGTGCGATTGCTTCCAGGCCATTCCTTTTATGCTATCTACATGGTCCTGGATACGTACATAGGCGCTTTGCAGATCATGCTCTGCATTCTTTCTTTCAGTAATGTCATACAACGCTACCAGCATGCCTAATACATGATCGCCGCCATCTGTTAATGGTGAAAGCTTCACATCATACCATTGTATTGAGCCATCATCCTGCGGATAATCGATCTCGTAATGAAAATGATCGCCCACCAATACCTGGTTTGCCATCTCCATGAGCTTTGGCCAGCGGTATGCAGGTATAAAATCGCCCAAGTAGTCACCCTCCTTAGGTACATGATGATACTGATCTCTGATAAAATCAAAGGCAGTTGGATTATAGGCTATGAGTTTAAAATCAGTATCGAAAGAAGCATAAGCTGTATCGGTAGTGCTTAATATCGTTTGCAGGTTAGCTTGTGATTTCCGTAATAAATCTTCAGATTTAAGCCTTTCCGTGATATCATGGGTCAACGAGAGTCTTACCGGCCTACCTTCAAATATGATATCATTTGCCACCACCTGGACGAACATTACCGTTCCATTTTTTTTTACATGGCGTAATACATTTCTTTCTGTAACGTTGGTCATATCCTCTCTCCATTCCCGCATCTGCAAACCCCTGTCTTCCGGAACTCTGAAAGCAGTAACAGACATATTCAATAGCTCATCCTTTGTATATCCATATAGCTTGGCCGCTGCTTCATTAGCGGCTATAACCTGCATTGTATCCTTGTCTACCATCCAGAGCGGCAAAGGGTTACTTTCAAATAATAATTTATATTGCTGTTCCGATGACCGTAGCTCTTCCTCAGCAGCCCGGCGCTGGGTGATATCTACCATGGAACCGATGATGGTTGGAAGCCCCCCTATTATTGCCCTGCTGCCGAAAAACTCTACCCAATTTGCCGATCCATCCTTCTTCAGTCCCATTGCCTCGTAATGAACGCTTTCAACTTCGCCGTCAATCCGCTTACGAACATTCTCTATAGTAACATGCTTGTAGCTATCATGAATAATACCATCCACAGGCATTGCATCAACTATTTCATGTGGCTGATAGCCAAATATTTCTGCAAAGCGTGGATTTACAAATACAAATTTTCCGTTCTGGACAATGTACACACCTACTATTGATTTTTCCGCTACCGTTCTGAATTTCAATTCAGCATCACGCAATTCAGTCTCCATCTTTTTACGATAGGTGATGTCCCGGGCCATTACCAGTACACGATCGTCCATAAATCTTTTTACATTGATCTCCACCGGAAAAACTTCGCCACCCTTACGCATAAACCGCCGTTCGCGAATCTCTGAATACTCTTCACCCTTCTTGTCTTTTGGCAATGGGTCAACTCTTAGCTCGTCAGGGTCAACAATTGCATCTACATTTAACAGTAGTAATTCATCGCGGGTATATCCCATCATTTCGCACATCCTGGCATTTGCATCAGTAAAACACCCGTTTGCATCTAATACATAAATGGCATCCGAAGCATGTTCAATCAACAACCGGTATTTCTTTTCGCTTTTCTGGTATTCGGCTGAACGTTCCTCTACTCTTCGCTCCAGTTCGGTGTTCATTTGCTTCACCTCGGCTTCGGCTTTTGAACGGTCCGCATCAACTCTGTTCAGCCACAACGCCGTATTCCAAATTACAATCAGGCTCATGATCAGAAAACAAACAGCCAGTAGCGATATCCATATCTCTAAAGAAAATAGTTTGTACTGGTTGGTTTGTACTCTGATCGATCCAAAAATAATTACCATAGTAAGCATCAGGGTAAACAGTCTTTTAGCCATCTGGTTACCGATAAGCTTGCCGGTAAATAACCGCGTAATGCCGATTTCGGGATTCAGAAGCGATGCAGCAATGGATAAAATAAAGAAAAGAATACCTGTTTGAACCGCCATTGAACTGATATACAAAACCGACAGAAACAATGAGGCTCCATATAAATAACCGATCAATGCAATAGCTGAAAAGATGGTTACCGTGTGAAACGACCATTGCGCCAACTTGTCAAATGCCTTTTTCTTAACGGAAAGCATCAAAAAACCGAATCCCAGAATAGTGATGCAAATAGCAGAATTAGTTGCCATGCGACCTGCAAACAGATGGCTGGATGAAACCTTCTCAGTATCCTTAATGAATAATTCATCAAGACCTGAATTGAAATGAAATATAAATTGCAACAGGGTAACAAGCCCGACAAGTGTCCCGGCAGATGACAAAAAAAGGAATGTGATATTCCGATATTTTGATTTGGAATATTGTGTAGATAATAATGCCCCGCCAAATAAAACGAGACTCAGCGCGGTGTTGAACACCATATTGACAAAACCGGGGATAATCTGCTTAAGAACCGGGATATTCAATAGCCATCCCAGTATAACAACAATACCCGTTGCTATAGTAATGCAGCTGATAACCGTAATTGTTCTATTCTTTTGCAGGATAGTCATAAACAGACCTAATACCTTTATACGTTAGAAACAAATTCCGGGGTTCAATTCTTTAAGGCTTAACTAAAAAATTAATCTTGAATAAATTTAGGAGAAAAACAGCAAATAACTATACTGTCAAAAGAAAATTCAGGTAAAAAATACAGATATACAATCAGATAGCCCGCTTTCCTTCAAGAAAGCTTTTTAATGTCTGTTGCGTAAACTCCGACAGCACCAACTCTCCACTTGTAGCAGCACGTTCAGTTAATAGTTCGTCCCAGTTTTCAGTACCCTCCCAAAGTATTTGCTTTAGTCCATATAAGGCTTCACGATGATAGGACGCCAGTTTTTGAGTCAATGCATTTAATTCAGCATCCAACGTGTTAATGTCAGAGTAAACATCGTTGTATAGCCCTTTCTCCTTTGCCCATATAGCTGATTGAAAATCTGTGGCACGGATGGTAAGCTGCGAAAATGCTGACAAACCTATTTTGCGTATAACTGCAGGCGAAATCACATATGGACCAATACCGATAGCCAATTCACTTAATTTGATAGCTGCGGCTTCCGTTGCCAGGCAGTAATCGGCTGCTGCTGCAAGTCCAACCCCACCCCCTACTGCTTTACCCTGTACTCTGGCGATGATGATCTTTGGTGATTTGCGGCAGGCATTGATCACCCGTGCAAATCCTGAAAAGAACTCGGCACCGGCTTCTTTATCTTTTACCTGCACTAATTCGGCAAAGCTGGCACCGGCACAAAAGGTGCGGTCACCTTCGCTTTTCAGAACTATTACCCTTGTTTCTGGACTATTTCCGGCATTTTCTATCTCTGAGCAAAGTTGTTTCAAAAGATCAGCAGGCAAAGAGTTCTGTGCAGGGTGATAAAAAGTAATAGTGCAAATACCATCCTTGTGGCGGGCAATTACATATCCGTTTGGGTTTTCAGACATAGTCAGATTTAAAAGATCGCTGTAAATGTCGACACATTTTGGTGTACCTGCAAACAGAGTAGTTATATTTATAAATCGAAAGAATTAGAATGGCAGATATCGAAACCGCCCGTCAGATTGCCTTATCGCTTCCCAATGTGGAAGAATATGTTCATGTGGGCCGACCAGCATTTAAGGTTAAAAATAAACGTACATTCGTTACTTTATGGCCCGCTGATAACCGCATGACGGTGATACTTTCGCCGATAGATGAATCTGTATTCCATTCCTTCGACTCTTCTATTTTTTATTCGATCCCTAACAAATGGGGATTAAAGGGTGCTACCTATGTTGAGCTTTCAAAAGTGCGGTTGGATATGCTTCAGGATGTTATTACCACAGCGTGGGAAACTGCCAGCCAAAAAACTTCCAAAAAATAAAGATTAGATTTATCTTCGTTACCGAGCCTGTAAAATCATCTCTTTTACTCAATAAACCTGCTATGAACCGTAAACCAGTTTTTTTATTGACTTTATTAATAACTGTCTTTTATACAAATGTTTTTAGTCAAGCTATGCAGCAAAGCGGAGTTTATAATATCAGAACATTCGGGGCCAAAGGTGATGGCAGTAACCTCGACTCAAAAGCCATTAATAAAGCTATTGAAACAGCAGCCGATGCAGGTGGTGGCACAGTCTATTTGCCTGCCGGAAATTATTTATCGGGTTCAATTCATTTGAAAAGCAACATCACGCTTTATCTTGATCAGGGGGCAACGATTATTGCTACCAGTGAAAACCCCGGCGAGGTTTACGACCAGGCTGAGGAAACTGTAAACACAACCTACCAGGATTACGGTCATAGCCATTTCCATAACTCGCTGATTTGGGGAGAAGACCTGCATGATGTTTCTATACTTGGACCGGGTATGATCTGGGGTCAAGGGCTGATAAACGATTATAAAAAGGATAGCAAAGTAGCCAACAAAGCACTCACGTTATATAAATGCCGAAATGTTATTATCCGCGATGTTACCTTTCTGCATGCAGGCTGGTTTGCTATCCTGGCTACAGGCGTAGATAACCTGACTATCGATAATCTAAAAATGGACACCAACCGTGACGGAATGGATATTGATTGCTGCCGGAATGTGCACATCTCCAATTGCAGCGTTAATTCGCCTTATGATGATGGTATTTGTCTTAAAAGTACTTATGCTTTAGGATTTGCGAGGGCAACAGAGAATGTTACGATCACCAACTGCCAGGTGAGCGGTTATGATGAAGGTACTTTCCTGGACGGCACCTATAAACGCACTGACAATCCGCATTACGGATTGCACCCAACCGGGCGCATTAAGTTTGGCACTGAATCAAATGGCGGTTTCAAAAATATCACGATCACTAACTGTGTGTTTGATTATTGCCGTGGACTGGCCCTGGAGTCCGTAGACGGAGCCTTGCTTGAAGATGTGGAGATCAGCAATATTACAATGCGCGACATCGTAAACGCACCAATATTTTTACGCCTCGGCGCCCGCATGCGTGGGCCGGAAGGCACACCAGTTGGCGAGATTAGACGCGTTTCCATCAGTAATGTGCGGGTTTATAATGGTGATGCTGAGCAGGCTTGCATTATTACCGGCATACCCGGTCATGCTATTAAAGACCTTGATCTGAATAATATTCGTATCTACTTCAAAGGCAGTGGAAAAGCACAAGACGCCACTAAAATACCTGAACTAGAAAAGAATTACCCGGAACCATCTATGTTCGGTACAACAGCAGCTTACGGTTTTTACATCCGCCATGTGGATGGACTGAAGTTGAGAGATGTTGAAGTAAGCTATCTGAATGAAGACGCCCGCCCCGCTTTTGTGATGGATGACGTGAAAGGATTGGATTCACATAATGTAAAGGGGCAAGTGGCGAAGGGGGTGCAGGAGATTCAGTACATAAAATAACTATTGATGTAACCTCCTTTCATTTTCAATGGTCATACCCAAAACTTAAAACCATGAGGATCAAACTGAGCGCAGCTTCTCTTTTCCTTGCACCACTATTTTATGCAGCTTCCAGCTTCTTTTGGAATACACAAAATCAGTATGGCACTTATGATACAACTTCTGGCTTATTATTGATCATTGGCAGTATATTTTGGGTACCTGCATTCCTGGCGCTATTTGACATGCTGCGCGAACGGACGCCCAATTATGCGTCATGGGGCTTTTTGCTGGCAGTATATGGCTGTCTATGTGGTGGAGTGGCTTTTGCCTTGCGTGATATTTTGACTGTAGTGTTCAACATACCTCATCATACTATGCTTACTACGCTTTCACAATATCCTGTGCTCACCAATATCATTTTTTGGATCGGCGGACCAGCATTTCCTTTTAGCTTGCTGATATTAGGCATAGTACTGGCTAAAACCCGCACAGTTCCGGTTTGGGTGGGCGTTCTGATTGCCGTTTCAGGAGCTTTATTTCCTGCATCACGCATTCCTCGAATTGAATGGATTGCGCATGTTGTCGATTTCGTGATACTGGTGCCGTTAGCGTATTTGGCTTTTCAAATGAATGTAAAGCGATCATCTATTAATCTCAACTAAAACTATCGGATAAGATATAGGGATAGTGTTCCTATCTGATGATCTGTCCCAACACTTCCTCTCGCAAATACTTACTCACTGGCACCTGGTAACTTTGGACATGCAGGGTATTTCCTTCAATAGAACTGATTTTATCGATAGCCACCACATAGGATTTATGGCTTTGGATAAACTGCTTAACCGGCAATTTCTCCAGCAGCGACTTGATAGTACAATGCGTGATGATCTTTTTATTCTCAAGATAAATCGCAATATAATTTTCCATTCCTTCAATGAAAAGTATATCGCTGAAAATGATCTTCTCCAACCGGCCGTTCGATTTCACAAACAGGTAAGGGACATTGCTCGTCGATTGCTCCTTCATTGCGAAATAATCCCTGGCTTTCCAGGCTGCTTTCAGGAAACGGTCGTAGGAGATTGGCTTTAGCAGGTAATCCATCACATCCAACTCAAAGCCCTGTATAGCGTAATGTTCAAAGGCGGTCGTAAATATCACTTTAGGTGGATTCCGTAATGCCCGTAAAAACTCCACCCCGGTAATATGCGGCATCTGGATATCGAGAAATAGCAGGTCGACCGGTTGTTGCTGCAGCATATTGCTCAGTTGCAGGGCATCTTCGCATGAACCTTTCAGATCCAGGAAATCGATTTTCTCCACATAGCCCTGCAGCCCTTTACGAGCAAAAGGCTCGTCATCCGTAATTATACAACTGATCTTATCGCTCATATTGCAGTTTTAACTCGGCTTTAAAATGGTCGCCTTTGTTTTCTAATAGTAGTGAATGTTTACCGGGATAAAGCAGATCGAGCCTGCGTTTCAAATTCTCTAAGCCTATCCCTCCCGCTTTTTTGATGGTTTCTTCTAACTGAGGCACTGAGTTTTCCACCCTGAAATCGATTTGACCATCAATTACTTTCGCCTCCACCTGCATCTCGTAATTGCCTCCGACAAACTTAAAAGCATTCTCAACCAAAGGCAAAAACAATAAAGGATAAACCAATTGTCCGTTGAGTTTTTTATCAAAATCGACTTTCAGCTTCAATTTGTCTGTGCTGCGTATCTTTTGCAGTTCGATAAAACTTTGCAGGTATTCAATCTCCTGCATCACTGGTACCTGTTGCTGTTGATCATATAATTGATACCGCAGCAGTTCCGAAAATTTCTCTATACTCCTTTTAGCGCCTTCAGTATCCTCGTCCATCTGGAAATAGATCGTATTCAGCGCATTGAACAAAAAATGCGGATGATATTGAGCCTTTAGAAATTTAAGTTCTGTTTCCAATTGTTGATTTGTCACTTTCTCCAATTGAACCTTATTATCGACATAAGCCTTTAGCCAGGTGCTGCTGCGTACAATGCCGTAATAAACAATAGCGTAAAGGGTTGGGATCATATTGATGTCGGCCACATCGGCCCCGGATATATACCAGGGTTTCCAATCAGCATGAAGGGCCATGTCCATCGGCACAAAAACCAAGTTAACCAATACCAGATTGGCTCCTACCAGTATCGCCAATTCTCTTGCTACGCCCTGGTAGCAAAACCGAACAGGCCATCGGCTATCAAAGTATTTAAAGAGCCGTCGAAAGAGGCCGATCGCAATATATCCTACAATAATGGAGCAGGCCAATTCCACTGCGTTAATGTAGAACTCTCTTTCCCAAAACCGTTGGTGCACATCGGTATCATGCAGCAACCTGATGGTGAAATAAACCAGTAAGCCGTACAGCGCGGGAAATATGTATTTTCTGAAAAAATTCATCGATCTAAATTACGAACTATTGTCATTTCAAACAGCATTATGTCATTGCGATGAACGGCCCGCGCGGTGAAGAATCCGCTAGCTAGCGGAGAACTATGCATATCCGCCCTGTACAGCATGCGATTGCTTCGTTGCGCGGCACCCACCATCCGCCTTGCGCCTCGCAATGACACCCTTTTTATCCTATGCCGATAAAGCAACCACAGGTTTCAAATCCTCCTTCTCAACCTCAATCACTGGTTTCGGCTTATCGTTCGGTTTCATCCCAAACAAAAAGCGGGTGATAGCATACGGCCGAACAAACAAGTGATAGATCAGCACGCTTACAAAGAAAGTGATACCGACGGTATAAATGTATTTTGACAGGATGCTTTCATTTTGTGTTTGAATGATGTAGTAAACTACCAGGATAATCACTGTCTGATGCAGTATGTAGAAGGGATACACTGCTTGATTCAGGTAATTTAATATGGCATGTTTCTTATTAAGGTAATGCTTCCCATAACCTATTAGTGCCAATACCCATCCCCAGGCTATAACAGGCTGCAAAGCAATGAATGCGTAGGTAAACAGATTATCATGGAATGGCCAGTTGATATAGCCTGGTTCTACTTTATTCCAACGCATATATTCCCATATCACCAGGCTTACAAATCCGATGCTCAGAGCAAAGCGGCGGTTACGATCCAGACTGTCCATTAATTTTGGCTGTAAAATACAAATGAAACCAGCCAGCAGGAACAGCAGCCAGTAAACAAAATAACAACCATCATGCACCAGGTCATTCGTTTCAGGCAATTTTCGGCTTAGCAGTGCATACCATATGACACCAGGCAGCATTAACAAATACACCCATTTGCCATTTGCCAACGAAGCGAGTTTTCCTTTAAACCCGTCGCTTTTGGGTGAGATCATCCAGCCGAACATCGGCGCGAAGATCAGATCGTACAAAAACAAATAGGCAATAAACCAGAGATGGTGCCAGCTTAAGCTGCCTTTAGGATAGGGCACAAAATTAAACACACTTGGATACCATTCCAGGAAGCTGCCTTTGTAACCATTGGCTAAACGTTCCATATAAATTTGGGGCGGAACTATGATAAACATGCCCACCAAAAGCGGTATGAAAAGCCTGCGGAAGCGTAAACCGATAAAGCTTAAAGTAGAGCGCCGCTGCATCATGTAAAAGCTTACTGTACCAGAAATGAAAAAGAGCAGCGGCATGCGAAAAAGGTGCAAAAAATGGTTCGACTCCATCAGCAAGTTACTGGTTTCGTGATTTTTGATATGCCAGCTATCCTCCGCCACGTACGGCATGGCCGAGTGAAAAAATAATACACCCAGTATGGATATTATTCTTAACCAATCCAGGTAAGTTTGTCGTTGTGAGGTTTCCATTGTCGTGATTTTTTATGTAAAGGAAGACTCAAAAATTGCGTTCAGGAAAGATTTTTGACCAGTGGACATTTTCCTGTGACGAGCGGACAAAATGACTAATTTCAGGTATCATTGACCGACGTACTTTTGACCAGTAATCAATTAACATCCTTAAAATGAAAAATCTATCTAACCAAATTGTAACCCAAAATGTCTTTCAGCGTCAAAATATAAAACCGGGGCAACCTATGATGAAGAAAGCATTACTCCTGCTTTTATTCACTGCATTTTTATCTGTAGGACAAGCACAGATCAGAATCGATACATCTGCCTATGTGAAAAATAATAAGCAATTGTATTCTGTAGTGATTTCGCAAAATGACAAGGTTGTTTTCAGTCAATATTTTAATGGAAAGACGGATACCACACTTTATAATAATCAATCGCTCACCAAAAGCGTGATGTCGTTATTAATAGGAATTGCTATTGATAAAGGTTACATCCCATCAGTCGATGAAAAGATCGTTAAGTATTTCCCTCAACTTAAAGACGATTCAGATAAGCGCAAACAAACCGTCACCATCCGCCAGATCATGAACCAGGCATCGGGTTTATGGCATGAAGATGTCCGGAATATGCACCAATATCTTGTCCTGCAAAATCCATCTGACTATGTTCTGCAACAACCCCTGGTTTCAGAGCCAGGAAAATTGTTTTATTATAGCAATGCGGGAACACATCTCCTTTCAGTTATACTGACCAAAGCCACAGGCATGACAACACTTGATTTTGCTGCGAAATATTTGTTCGGTCCACTTGACATACAGCATGTGCATTGGTATAAAATGTTTGATGGTTATTATGACGGATGCGGATTATATAGCGTGGAAATGACCACCAGCGATATGAATAAAATCGGTTTGTTATTACTTCACAAAGGGCATTATAATGGCAAGGCTGTGGTTTCGAAAAAATGGATAGCCGAATTATTAAACCCTTCCATTTTCTACCACACGCCATGGGGGTTTGACGGATCGACCTATGCACTGTGCTTTTATCATTACAATTACAATGGCACGCCAATCACTTACGGACTGGGTTGGGGAGGTCAGCATGTATTTGTAATTCCAGCCAAAAAAGCTGTAATTTCAGTAAACGAAAGCATCAGTGATTTCACAGCCATAAAAGCCGAAAACCTGTTTCTAAACAAGATATTTCCAATAATATATCAACAATTAAAGTAATGAAAAGAAAAACCTTTGCCTGGGTGCTATTTGCTCTTTTAGCTATATCAGTTGGTGTTTATCCGCTAATGTATTATATATTCGATATGCATGGCAAAGGACTTTGGGCAAGCAAAACGCCTGAACTTCTTGAAAGTACAGCATGGCACACGGCATTTTATATCCACATCACTTTTGGCGGTATTGCCATGCTGACCGGCTGGACACAATTCAGCCAGAAAATACGCGACCGTTACCTGGATACTCATCGTACATTGGGCAAAATTTATGTTGGTTCTGTAGTTTTAAGCAGTATAGCCGGCTTCTATATCGCCTTATTTGCTTCGGGTGGTATTACTTGTACTTTAGGATTTGGTTCATTAGCGCTGGCCTGGCTTTTCACCGTTTTAATGGCCTATACCAGGATTCTTAAGAGAGATATTAAACAACATGAGAACTGGATGATCCGCAATTATGCGCTAACTTTTGCAGCGGTTACTTTGCGTATTTATTTACCGCTGGCAACGCAATTGATGCATTGGGATTTTATTACGTCTTATCGCGTTATTTCCTGGTTATGCTGGGTACCTAATTTGATCGTTGCTGAAATGATTATTAATAAGCGTTCACGGGCATTGGCTTATAGTGTGAGAGCATCGGAATAAAATTAAAACACCCTGAACTGTACACCGACCCGAAACAAGTTGATTGGCTTATAATTGGTGTTACTATTATTGTAATACAATAATCCTTCGCCATAGCCATGAAAAAATTGTAGGTGCAGGTAAGGTATCCAGTCAAAATCAAGGTGACCGATAAAAGGATTAAACGTCACATTTACCTCGTTCGTCATTCCCGCCCTGGCCGGGGTGAATATATCGTATACCTCTAACTGGTAGGGCCTAAACCTGCTTTTCACACCATAGTCAAATTGAAGAGCTGTTGTCAGCTGTCCATATCCTGTATAATCGGCGATATTGCTATTTTCAGGATCAACCATCGTCCATGCCCAGGCCCGCGCTGAAAATGTCACCTTTGAAAGTGTAAACTTTAATTGCTCCGGTTCTTTTCGTAAAAAAGCAAGGTCCATCCCTCCAATTATTTTGTATAAGCTGCGATTTGATGATCCATCCTGCCCATTTGATTCATGCTGAAAACCTATGCGATAATCGCTTATTTTAAACAGCCATTTATCATCAACGGCATACAATTTATTTAGCTTATGCTGATAAAATAATATCGGTTTAAAATCGAGCTCTTTCATTGGGGCTGAGCGCCGGTACAGATCCCAGAAAACCAACTCAGTAAGAGCAAAATATAGCTTATTCTTTTCCGACCGGATGTTCAGATCGAATTTTAAACTAAGCTGAAATTTGACCTGCCCAAAATAATTCTGCGTAAAATTGCTGATGATATAATTCGGCTCGTATTCAGTAAGCCTATTGGGTACATCTTTTATCGTATCCGGATCGATTACTTTAACCTGCTTTTTTAACGAATCTGATTTTGACTGTGCAAGGCAGGGAATTGTGCGAAACGACATTGCGACTGATAACAGCGCAATCAGGATTTTAGGGGACAAGGCCATCGACTTAGGAGGTATCGGCATCATACTGTTTATAGGAAGCCTATTCTTGAATACCTTCCCACAAGAGCCTTTCCAGACGCTATCCTATTAATAAACCAATATAATCATTTTGTATTTGATAATCAACGTATTAAATCCAGATACCACTCAATAAAAAAACTACCAAAGCGGTTTAATGTCTAAAGGCACTATAGTTAGTCCGGATTTATAATCCAGACTAATATAATCGGGGATTTGCAATCCCCGATCTATAAAAATCAAAACTTATAAGTCAAACCCGCCCCAAATATCTGTTTCACCTGGAAGAGTGAATGCGTTTCCGGCACACCGTTGTTCAGCACCGGTATTTTGGCATATGGGTCGTTGATCAACTCTACCCCACCATTTACGGTTACAAACTTGTTTACCTTCATAAACAGGTTCAGGGTATAATCCAGGTAAATGTTTTGCGGCTGTTTCAGGTAATCTGTATACATCTTCAGGATGTTTTCAATAGAGATATTGGTTGCTATATTGGCTTTGTAGTAAGCATCCAACGAAGCACCGAACTGGAAGAAATGTTTTTCGCCCGGTGCTACGCCAAATGAACCTACGTTTGATAATGAATCATTGGTAACAAATGTGTACTTAACAGCAGCAGGCGAAAGGTTGATCCTGAAATTATCATTCTTTTTATAGGCAAAACCCGGACCGAAGGTGAGGTACGCCGGGGCAAAGGGGGCGGATATTAAAGTCTGGCTGCCATCGGCATTGTAATTATAGCCTTTGGTAAACTGCGTCTGGAAGTTGGTATAGAAAGTATATAACCAATATTTAGAATCAGTTTGATAACCAAGCAAACTGTTCAGGATCAGCCGGTCGTCGTTTTTGCGCCAGCCGGTGCCGTTTTGTTTGCTTAGGCCATAACCAACAATGGCTTTATTATCCCAGCTCCATTTGCCTTTCTTGTAGTTGAAATCATAATCCAGCACCAAGTTGGCGGCTACGGCATTGGTACCACCTGCTGCCCAATGATTAAATGAAGCCTGATTGATCAGGAAGGTGTTTTGGCCGTGAATTGTCCAGATCTTGGTAGTGTCTTTGGGCGGTGTAGTTGTTTGTGAAAAACCCGCCAGGCTTAAGCACAAAAATGAAAGAATAAGGAATGTTGTTTTCATAAGGATAATTTTTTAATGAGGGGTAGAATGGTTAATTCAGGGTTAAAAGTACGAATTCAATCACAGAGGCCAAAAAACGAATTATTAAGCCCGCAATAAAAATTAACTGTTTTAACATCAATAAGACCCACAGAAATAATAATTGTCATAAATACCATTATAATTACCATTTACCGAATAATAATTCGCCATTACTTGTATTTTCATAATAAATAGTATATTACATTAAAATTTAGTTAACAGATGTTCAACCAAACTATTTTTTATGAAAAAATATTTACTCCTATTAATTACCACTATGGTATTGGGGGGCGGTATTGCCTTTGCCCAAAATACCACCGTAAGTGGCACTGTAACTGATGCTGCAACAAAAGAAAAGCTGGTTGGTGTAACCGTAATGGTTAAATCCAGCAGCAATGGTACCGCCACCAACCAAAACGGCGAATTCTCTATCTCCGCAAAAGCAACCGATGTATTGGTAATCCGATACACGGGTTACAAAAGTCTCGAAGTCCCGGTTTCCGGGAAAACACACCTTGATATACAATTGGAAAGCGAAGTAAGCCAGCTTAACGAAGTGGTGCTGGTAGGTACGCGTTCCGCAGGCCGGGTAAAACTCGAAACACCTGTTCCGGTGGATGTGGTGAACGTAGGAAAAAGTACGCTTTCCACAGGCCGTTTAGACCTGACCGATGTGCTAAACTATGCCGCTCCTTCATTCAACTACAATAAACAATCCGGTTCGGATGGAGCCGACCATGTTGAATTAGGTACGTTAAGGGGCCTTGGGCCCGACCAGACGCTGGTATTAATCAACGGAAAAAGAAGGCACTCCACGGCTTTCGTTTCGGTATTCGGGACACGCGGGCGTGGCAACTCGGGTGTCGATCTGAGCTCTATCCCGGTTTCCGCTATCGACCGTGTCGAAATCCTGCGCGATGGTGCTTCTGCCCAGTATGGCTCGGATGCAATAGCGGGTGTAATGAACATTGTGCTGAAAAAGACAACCAATCAACTTAACATCAATGTAGGCGGCTCGGGCTATTATGATCCTGCCTACAATAGCCGCAATGCTGTAGCTAAAGGGCAATATCCTTACGGAGGCGCTATCGATGGCAAAGCCCTTACTATTGACGCGAATTATGGATTGCCTATAGGTAAGCATGATGGCTTTATAAACTTCACAGTTGACTACGACGCTAACGGAAAAACATTCCGCCAAACGCATGATACTGCTTATTCAAACCCCAATGCATTACCGTTAAATACCGTTAGACGTGCAAATGGCGACGGCTCTGCGCATAGTATCAATACTTTTTTCAATTCCGAAATTCCAATTGGCGATTCAAAAACCACCTTTTATAGTTTTGGAGGATTCAGCTATAAGTTATCCGACGATTACGCTTTTACCCGTAATTTTTCAGGATCACCCGGCCGCTTCCCTACCGATGCAAGCGGTAACCTGATACCTGTTGCGGGAATTATATTTAACACGCCTGATGGCGACAGCTACTACAACCCAATTATCGAGACGCATAATACCGACGCATCCATTGCTCTGGGCCTAAAAGGTACATTCAAAAATGGTATTGATTGGGATGTCAGCAATACTTTAGGTAATAATACCTTCCATTTTTATGGTGACAAAACATTTAACGCTTCTTTGGGCGCTACACAAACGCACTTTTATGATGGCGGCCCTCAATTCCTGCAAAATAGTACTGACCTAAACCTGACCAAGCATTACAGCGATATCATGGCCGGCTTTAACATTGGTGCAGGTGCCGAATACCGTTATGAGCATTATTCTATCGATCCGGGTGAACCTGGTTCATACATGAACTATGATACTACCAAAGCAACCGGCTCACAAGGTTTCCCTGGTTATCAGCCAACAGACACCGTTCCGGGTAAGCACAATCACCGTACAGTAGAAGGTGTTTATTTAGACCTGGAAGCAGATGTGACTAAAAAATGGCTGATTGATTTTGCCAACCGTCTGGAGCACTACAGTGACTTTGGCTATAACCTGAGCACCAAGTTTGCAACACGTTACAAATTAGCTGATAACTTTAATGTTCGCGGTTCAATTGGTACCGGTTATCGGGCGCCCTCGTTGCAACAGATCAATTACAGCTCATCCTATACCAATGTTCAGGGCGGTGTAATATCCGAAGTAAAGATCGCACCGAATTACAGTCCTATTACACAAGCCGCAGGAATACCCAATTTAAAACAGGAACGATCACACAACTATGGTTTAGGTTTTACCTATCGGCCTATTCCTGAATTAAGCATTACAACGGACGGTTATATTATCAAAGTAAAAGACCGTGTGGTGCTTTCAGGCCAATTCAGCGCTGACAACACCGATCTTGATCCTGCATTTATCGCCGCTTTAAACTCTCTGCACGTTACACAGGCTCAGTTTTTTGCCAATGCAGCCAATACTACCAACCGTGGTTTGGATGTGGTGATTGAGTACAATAAAACTGTTGGCGACAATCACTATAAAGTATTATTTGCCGGCAACTTCCAGCACATGACCATTGACCAGATCAATTATCCGCCAAGATTGAGCGCTACCGATGAGTTAAGGCAAACCTTCCTGAGCGACCGTGAGCAAAAATTCATTTTGGCTTCAGCTCCTCCTGAAAAGCTAACGCTGAATCCTGAGTTTGGTCATAAACAATGGTCACTGGGTACAAGGTTTACTTATTTTGGCAAGATCGACCTGCTTGGTTATGGCGAAAACTTTGATGGTATACATCCGGTGGTTCCGCTGGATGCCAATCCGAATGTTACTGTGCCCGACGAATATCTTTACAGCGGAAAAGTGGTAAGTGATATTTACTTTGGCTATAAAGTAAACAAAACCTTCCACTTCTCATTCGGATGTGACAACATATTCAATGTTCACCCTGACCTGGGTGTGGTACAGGCCGCAAAAGCTAATTATGCCTTCAATAATGAAACCGGCGGACCGGCTGATGCCGTACAAATGGGTAATGATGGGCGACGCTTCTTTGTCCGCGCAGGCTTCACGTTCTGATCTCAACCTGAAACTATTATAATTGGGCCGTTTCCGTTATCCGGGAGCGGCTTTTTTATTTGGTCACCAGGCTAATATGATATTCCTGTATCAAAGCTGGGTTTTCGGGTGTGAGGGTGAAACTAACCTTGATATTAGCCTGCTCACCTTTCATTATAAAGTAACCCCTTAACTGATTTTCGGCAACAACTTCTCCAACGCTATTTATTTTACCTGCTTTATCGAAAATGCTTTTTGCTTCGCTTCTCAGTTTATCCGGGAAATAATCCATAAAGAAGTTCATTGCAAAAATCCCGCTGGATTGTGCATTATCCCAGTTTGGTAATAGTTTTATCAATTCGTCCCGGCGTTGGTTAAGGATATCGGATGCCGGTAATTGTCGCGGTTTAATACCTGATAAGCGAAGCAGTGTATCTGCAACCTGTATGTTGATCGAGCCGGCATTAGCATAAGTAAGATTGGCAAAGCTGATCACCCCTATTCCATATTCAGGATAAATGGTCCACTCGCTGCCAAAACCGGGTAAGCCACCAGTGTGACCAACTGCTGTCATTCCATCAGCATATTTTCTCCAGCGTAAGCCATAGCAATAAGCCGATGCAAAAGGATAAGAACGCCCTGTAGCCGTTTTATAATTCGCATTAAAACCATTTACATCCCAGGGGTATTGCATTTCGCGGATGGAACTTCTTTTAACCGGGCCGGTCTCTGCATCATCTCTTGGCGGCCAGGCATCCAGGTGTAATGCTACATACTTGCTAAAATCTTCAATAGTGGTGATCATCCCTCCCATTGCGCCATAGGAGCCATCATGCAGCATGGGTTGCTCCACCCATTGATTATCCAGCCAGCGATAACCGTGCGCCAGTTGCTCTTTGGGTACTTTATTATACTCGTAATAAGTATGCGTCATACCCAGCGGTTTCAGGATATTTTCTGTGATATATTCCTGGTAACTTTTGCCGGATACTTTTTTAATGATATATCCCAATGTCGCAAAGCCGAGATTGCTGTACTCATACCCTAAGCCCGGATCATTAGAGAATGAAATACCTTTTTTATACAGATCGATGAGTTGTTCATCGGTATTGGCCAGTTGGCGGTCGCCCCAAGGGTTATCTTCCGGGAAGCCTGCAGAATGGGTCAGCAAGTTGCGGATAGTGATCGGTGTGGCATCTTTAGTCAAATATTTCAGCCCTTTCATTTCGGGGATATATAGGTAAGCCGGATCATCCAGTTTTAACTTTCCTTCATCACGCAGTTTCAGGATAGCCATTGCGGTAAAGCTCTTGCTCATCGAAGCAATACGAAAATCTGATTGCGAAGTGGCCTCCGTTTTATCTTTCAGATTAGTATAACCGATACTGCCGGTATGCACCAGTTTACCGTCAACAACAATTCCATATACCAGGCCTGGAAAATGATTTTGCTCTGCATATTCCTTATAAAGTTTATCGATTACCGGATAAGCCGATTCAATTTCCTTTAATCGATTCGCATCGGCGAAAATTGGCGGTTTGTAAGTTTGAGCTGATAATGCAATTGAGCAAAACAACAGCATAACTATAACTGGACAAATTTTTCTGATTCGCATTTTAATAGAACTAATAATACTTGTCAATCGAGTAATATTACTAAATTTAGCATGTACTTACCTAAGTCGTCACAAAATGAGATTAGATTTCAATAAATGGCAATCTTATTTGATTGTTTTCCTGCCCATAATTATTCTGGAAATATTCAATATCGCCACAGACATGTCTAAGATGCAATATGGTCTGGCATTTACCATAAGTAGCCTGATATTTTTTTTAGGTACTTTGGTTTGTTATGGGACTCAATTCTATTTAGGCTTAACATTCTTCAAGCAGTCACAACAACGAAATTTGCTCTTTATAATTATTTGCATAATACCATTGTTATTTATTGCATTTACATGTTTGTACATAATATATAACTGGAATAGTTTACTAAATGTCCAACGCGCGATGGTGGCCCCCAAAAAGCAGAAATTATCTGATATAATATCATTCTGGTTAGCGGGATACACGGCAGTGACTTATTTATTGGTAAACAACAACATTCTTAGATGGAATCTTAGCAAGATTCAAGAACAAGAAATCAAATCAACACTTAAACAGAAATATTTACTGCCATTGAAAAGAATTGTCAGAATTTCTTTTGTATTATATCTGATTGTTCTAGTTACATCTATAACAATGGAATACTACCTGTAAGAGCAAAGATGATATCTTAGGTCGTTCACTGTGCTTCTACCAGCGGCAAATCAAAATAGAAAGTAGACCCTTCTCCCAACTTACTCTCCACCCCTATTTTGCCATTGTGTGTATTTATGATCTCTGATGAGATGTACAGACCCATGCCCAAACCGCTGGTCATGTTCTTTTTATCCTCGACCCTGTAAAAACGTTCAAAAATCTTAAGCCGCTGTTCGTCCGAGAGGCCGATGCCAAAATCAGTGACTGATACCCGTGCGCAATCCGCATGTTTAAATGATTTAATGATCACCGTCCGACTGCCGTTAGAGTATTTTACCGCATTATTGATCAGGTTCATCAGCACCTGTTCAATACGCTCTGCATTGCCTTTTATCATAAAGTCCTCTGTATTTTCAACCTCGAACATATAAGTCGGGTTCATATGTATGGCATTGTCAGCACAGATTGTGACCACGTCTTTCAGGTTGATTACATCCATATTATAACTCAAGCGACCCGCTTTAATCTTGCTCATATCAAGCAGGTCGTCCACCAAAAACTGCAGCTTCCCTAATGAAATAACAGCCTTATTAATGTACTGCTTCACCGCTTCCGGCAGATCATCCTTCTTATGCAGCAGAATCAGCTGAAGATAACCTTTCAAGCTGGTCAGTGGTGTCTTCAATTCGTGACTGGCAACACCGATAAACTCATCCTTGCGCTCCAATTCCCTTTTTTGTTCCTCGATATCTGTTGCCGTACCAACCCATAGTATAATCTCATTATTCTCATTCTTTAAAGGCATTGCCCGGTTCAAATGCCAGCGGTAAACCCCGTCTTTTCCCCTGCGGTAGCGGTTTTCAACTTCGAATATGCCACCCGTATGCAGAGCTTCCCGGTATTTATCCATAAAGTTTTCTATATCGTCCGGATGAATAGTTTCACACCAGCCCCACCCCATCGATTGCTCCAGGCCAAGCCCCGTATACTCGTACCAGCGCTCATTAAAAAAGTTTACACGGCCATCAGGCATGCATGTCCAGGTCATTTGGGTAATGTGGTCGGCTAATAATTTAAGATTACCACGACTAACAGAGAGGTCTTTAGTACGTTCAATCACCATTGCCTCAAGGTCATTTTTCTGCTGCATCACCTGGCCCTGTGCAGCTTCCAGTTTTTCATTTTGACTTATCAAATGTTTCTGTGCTGCTTTTTGCGTTGTCAGGTCTGTTAGTATTACGCTGAGGCTATGCCCCCAATCCATATCAATTACTGCAAAAGAGCACAGGCAACAAGTTATCTTGTTGTTACCACCCGTAATCGTAAGCTCTTCTTTGACATCTTTTTTCCAGGCCTTTTTGATAACTTTTTTGTAGCCGGCTTTTGATTCTTCGGCAACAAAATCAATAAAAGGTATACCAATTACTTTTTCTGCAGAAGCTTGTACAAGGTTGGTGAAGCTGCTATTGCAATATAAAATGAAGCCACCTTCATCAATTGTTACCGCACCTTCGCTCATTTTTTCGATGAAAACCCTGTAGGTATGATCGGCAGTTTTTAAAGTATACAGGTTATGGGTATCGCCATTTTTAACTATCAGCGCATCAACCTGCCCTGTGCGGATGGCTTCGAGCATCTCGTTTGCTTCGTCCAGCCGCCATTGTAATTCGTTGTTTTTATTTTGTAGTTCCTCGTATGAGATCTGCTTTTCCATTACAAATTCAATGCGTTTATTTCAAGTCCTTTAAGCACTTTTGGTTTGTCAGACATATCTCCAATTAATTTCCGTTCCATGCCGGGGGCCTTCTTTATCAGCATAGGCAATGCGATCACCTGCTCATCTATAGCAATTGAGGGCTGTTGATAAACATCAATTATCTCCAGCTCATAGCAATCTTTTAAATATTCTTCGCATATCTTCTTCATATTCGATATGGCACGCGTCGAGTTGGGCGATGCACCTGTTACAAACAGTTGCATCACATATACATTTTTGCGTTTTTTCGGATCAGCAACACCTTTTTTCTCTGGCATTATAGATTAATCAGTTAAGCAGGGATAATGTTTAAGCCAACAAGTACTTTTTCTTCGTTAGACAGGTCCCCGATAATTTTCCTGATAGGTTCCGGGACTTTGCGTACCAACGTAGGCGTTGCCAGGATCTGGTCACCTTCAGCAAGTTGAGGCTTGCGCAACAAGTCGATTACTTCAATTTTATATAAACCCTTAAGGTGTTCTTCGCAATATCGCCTAAGGTTATTCATGGCCGTTACCGATTTTTCGGTATGCCCGGCTATATACAGCCTTAGCTCCCATTTTTTATGTTCTGTTTTCATTACTTCGAGTTTTGACGTTCGTCGTTCTTTTCATTACCGCGCCTTATAGACTGCATAGTCTGGCGGTTTTTATTTAATATTTGTTTTCTGAGCTCTTCTTCTTCGTATACTTTATTCAATTCTTCCTCTACAGATTCAAATTCAGAATTCAAGCTGGAAATTTTTGCTTCCAACACCTGGCGCTTGCGCATAATTTCCCTGTCCTTGCGGCTCAGGGCATAATTATGAATAGCAACCCCAGTTTCCTCCTGCAAAATCTGCGCTTCGCGGGCCGAGCCTGTCAGTATACCATCGGGCCCCACATATACTTCGATCAACTCTAATCCATCATCGCTTATCACAAATTCGCGTACCTGGTTGGAGTGCTTCATTCCGCGCGATTTCATTACATACATTCCCCGGTTGCGTTCTCCGTTCGCTTCAATATCCTTTACCATCAACCATGCGTCAACCAATGATGAAATAGCCTCATCGGTTTGATCATACACCAGGTCGCCTAAAGTAAGGGCAGTGAACATTACGGTTATCTGCTCACCTTGCAGAAAGTCGATCAGGCGGATCAACATGTTCTTTACCTCACTTAATGAGCCTATAGAAATAAAATTTGTGATCGGGTCAAGGATTACTACGCTGGGCTTAAACTTCTGTATTTCTTTGTGAATGGCCACAAGGTGCATTTCAAGCCCGTAAAGTGTTGGCCGTGCACCAAAAAATTTTAACATCCCGGATTTAATATGCTTTTCAAGGTCTATATTGATAGAGCGCATATTACGTACGATCTGCTGTGGTGATTCTTCAAATGCAAAGAACAGGCAGCGCTGCTTGCTTTTACAGACACCATCGGCAAAGGCAGAAGCAATACTTGTTTTGCCGGTACCTGCAGTACCTGATACCAATATGCTGCTTCCCCTAAAGAAACCTTTACCGCCAAGCATGTCATCTACAGAAGGTATCCCTGATGAAATCCGCTCCGAAGTAGTTTCTTTATCCAGGTTCAGTGAGGTTACCGGCAACACGGCAATGCCTTCTGAATCTATCAGAAAAGGATACTCGTTGGTACCATGCAATGAGCCACGGTATTTGACAATACGCATGCGGCGGGTTGAAATCTGGTTCACAACTCTATGGTCTAACAGGATTACACAGTCAGACACGTATTCCTCCAATCCGTAACGGGTTAACTTACCTTCTCCACGTTCTCCTGTAACTATAGCCGTTACACCTTTATCCTTTAACCAGGTAAAAAGTCTCCTCAACTCGGCTCTTAATATAGCTTCATTTTCTAAACCGCCGAAAAGGTTTTCAATGGTATCCAGTACCACTCTTTTTGCTTTGATACTATCGATGGCATGGCCGAGCCTGATAAAGAGCCCATCGAGGTCATATTCGCCGGTTTCCTGTATCTCCGCTCTTGAGATATGGACGTAGTCCATTTTAATCTTTTTATCTGCTTGCAGTTTTTCCAGGTCAAAGCCAAGTGAGGCTACGTTTACAGCTAATTCTGCAGCGCGTTCTTCAAAAGTCATGATAACGCCAGGTTCGTTAAACTGTATAACACCGCGTACTATAAATTCAATCGACAGCATTGTTTTACCGCAGCCGGCTTCGCCGCAAACTAATGTCGGGCGGCCTTTTGGTAGTCCTCCCCCGGTTACTTCATCCAGTCCGGAAATACCGGTAGGTGTTTTTTGCAGCGTAGATAATGCTTTATTATGTTGTTTCTGTTTCGTGCTACTGTTAGTTTTCATAGGTTTTACAGGCTGATGAAATCTCTCAAAAATAAATTTTATTTCGTTCTAATTTAATAAGCGATCAGCGGACTGTATTAAATTGAAGGGTATATATTTAGATTTTTACAAATGTTGTTTCAACCGAAAAGAGCCAAAAATGTTTTTTATTGTTAATAATTTTCTATTGAATACTTACATTTTCGTCTGAAAATCAATGACATATAAACATTTTAATTTAAACTAAGTTATTGGTATAAAGATTGCATTAGTGACATGAATATGCGCGAATACATAGAGTACCAGATATCGGCACTGAATGATCTGATCAGGATCAACAAGGACAGGATAACCGGTTACCGTCAGCGGATAGCGACTACCACTGACGATGACGTGGAAGAGCTGCTTTCTGACATGATCTATCAAAGTTATCAGCATATAGAGGAGCTCACTGATAATATTTATCAATTAGGCGGTAAACCAGCGCGTCCTGATAGTATGGCCGGCAAATTCTATTATTCGTGGACGGACCTGAAGACATTCGTTTTCAAAGAGACCCGAAAAAAAATGCTCGATTATTGCGAATTCTGTGAAGATGTTGTGAAGGCCATTTATCAAAAAGCATTTAACGCCCAGGAACTCCATTGGGACAAACGGGTTGCTGCTTTGCTAAAGAAACACCTGCTTGAAGTCGAAAATTCTTACCATCATGTATTGATGCTTAAAGGTGGATTTGCCTAATGTGTATTAAATTCTAAGTATCAAATAGTTCTGAATTAGACAGAATTTACATAACTTGACCACATTATTTCGATTTCACGCGCCGCTGGAATGATTGGTACCACCCCGGATAATATCCCTGATAACCTTTTTCGTGTGCTTTTTGAAAAGTCACCCGGATCCTTGCTTATGAAGGCCAATCCCCCTGATTTTACTATTGTTGCTGCAAGCGACAGCTACCTGAGGGTTAATTCTCTTTCCCGCGAGAATGTGTTAGGAAAAGGCTTTTTTGATGTATATAAAAAAGATATTGATGAGAGTGACGATCTTCTTGCACGCAAAATATTCAACCACATCATCCGGACCGGGGAAAAGGTAGACGTACCTGTATACCGTTTTGATATTTTTGAACCAGGTGCAGATGTTAAAACACTGCATTACTGGTCATTTTCTAATAACCCTATTTCAAGTGGCAACAGTCGGGAAGTGTCTTATATTTTGAGCACATTTACAGACATTACTGCCGAAGTAAAAGCAAAAGAAGCAGCGCAGGAAAGTGAGCATCGCCTCTTGCTTGCCGCCGAAGCAACGGGCATGGCATTTTGGGAACTGACTATATCTGACAATGCATTTTCCTATTCACAACAGATGGCCGAGATTTTCGGCCACCCGCCTGGTACAGCCATTACTCTTGATCATATAAGGGCGCAGGTACATCCCGACGATATGGAAAATATCGTAATAAAGGCGTTTCAAAAAGCGCTGATCGAGGGCAGCTATTTTTACGAGGTACGGGTTTACTGGCCGGATGAATCATTACATTGGATACGCACCAAAGGCACTGTACAATACAACAAAAATAAAGAACCTGTCCGCATGCTCGGTACAATTGTAGACATCACTGAAAGTAAAAGGGATGAAATCAGGAAGAACGATTTTATTGCGATGGCCAGTCACGAACTGAAAACACCGCTCACGTCGCTTAAGGCCTACCTGCAATTAATGGAAACCAAACTATCGGGCACTACCGACCCCTTTGTTAAAACAGCAGTGGTAAAATCAGGCAACCAGGTAAATAAGATGACGGCCCTAATACACGGTTTCCTGGATCTTTCCAGAATTGAGCCGGGCAAATTGAAACTCATCCGGACAACATTTGATATCTGTGCACTTATTGACGAGGTGCTGACCGAAAGCCGGGTGCTGAGCAATACACACTCCTTACGCTTGGAATCAACGGGTGAATTAACTGTTAATGCTGATAGGGCCAAGATCGGGCAGGTAATCAGCAACCTGGTAAACAATGCCATCAAATATTCGCCCAGGGGAAGCTATGTTATTTTGCAATGCAAAGCCAATGACGGCGATGTAGTAGTATCAGTTACCGATGAAGGTATCGGCATTAAGCCTAAAGACCAGGAAAAAATATTTCAGCGTTTTTACCGTGCCGAAGAAGACGAGTACCGGAATATCTCGGGTTTCGGTATCGGGCTTTACCTATCCAGCGAAATCATTCAGCAACATAAAGGAAAGATTTGGGTAAAGAGTACAGAAGGTGAAGGATCGACTTTTTATTTTAGTTTGCCGGTTGTCTGAACCCGATTTCTTAGAATTTTTGAATTATGTCGATGAACGGCCCTGAGGGGTGAAGAAGCAATCGCGAACTATACATGTCCGCTCTGTATAGCATGCGATTGCTTCGTTGCGCGGCTCACACCATCCGCCTTGCGCCTCAATGAC
>JAFDZM010000024.1 GCA_018266915.1 Bacteroidota bacterium
CAATAATAATAACCCCTATTATTTTGTTGAAGCTAATCTAAAGGCAATGACATGGAGATTAGTTACTTTCCAATCCTAACCGGATCAAAAATACTTTTATCCAATGATCCACCAGGAACTACATCATGATATCTTTCTACCTGGAGCAATTTGTCATTGATATAAAATTCGCATTTCGTTTCGCTCCACGCATTTTTCAAAGCTATAAGATCTTCAAAAAGGCCTTCCTCCTTGCTATTGTCTTCATATTTTAGAAACCGCACCGGAACCAGTTTATCCTGGTCAATCCATAATTGATTCACTTTTTCATCATCTTGATCAGCACCAATCACATAAACAGGTTTGCCTTTCCATGTAGAAGTGTGAAATTTAGAAAGATCATAATGCAAAGCCTTAAAATGAGTCAGCACATCATCAAATGGCACAAAATATAACCCGCCTAAAAAGAAGATGAGTTCATTTTCATTCTTAAGCGCCCTGGTTATTTTATTGTTATTGAAAACATACGTGGAATCTTTCCTGAAAATAAGCCCGCGGTCGCTTTCTTTACTGCCAATATCAATACGCAGCATATCGGGATAAGCAATACGCTCATACCAGGTATCTGATTTTACCAGGCTGTCATTTTTGTAACGCTCAGTAGTTTGATTGAACGACAAACTGCTGTGCCATTTGCCATGATAACGGGCATACATTTTTTGCAAAAGGGCAGTAGAGTTCATCCCTTTTTGGGATGAAATTGGCAAAAAGAAAAGCAAAATCATGGATGCTATCTTCATGCGCTAAACTCCTCGTAAGCTGCCGTTAACCCGCGCTCAATGCCATCACCCTGCCAATCGGTTACGCCGGGGATGGATTTGGCCTGTAAGATTTCGTCTTTGCTTTTTCCGGCCTTGATGCTGGTTTGCACAAAATCAGCGAGTTTCTCCATGAAGTTCTGCATCGCTTTCAGGTCTTCCATGGTGCCGGTTACTTTCAATGGGTCATAAGCATGACCAAAGACAAAAATGGTATCCTTACTAAATGTTTTCTGCGCTTGTTCCAGCGTTACCGGCCAGTTTTTAACAGATGCCCCTGCACTGCGATCTATAAAAGGATAACGGCGGTTAAACATCAGGTCGCCCATATGTACCACGTTAGCGTGCTCAAAATGGATCATGCTGTCGCCATTGGTATGTCCCGGACCGAAGTAATATGCGCGGATGCTTTCATCACCTAATTTGGTCCTCCACAAATCGGTGTAAGTGATATCCGGATATAATTGCTGATCTTCTTTCTTTTGGGCGATTGCCGAATTTTTCTGATTGGTGAGTGAATTAGCATGAGCCGCTACATTCTTCACCAAACCTTTAAATGAGATATTACCACTGGTATGATCGCCGTGGTGGTGCGTATTGATAAGCCATTGGAAAGGTTTGTCAGATTGCTCTTTCAGTTTGGCTATCAGGTGAGTAGCCTGCTCCGGGAATTCAGCATCAACTACTGCAATACCCTCCTTGTTGCTTAACCAGGCGATTGTACCGCCCTTTTCGGCATACATGCCCACATTGCCCCGCAGCAGTTTAAACTGTATGGGATCATCAAAAATCGATGAAGCAAAACTTCTTTTACCAAATAGGGTAAATGCACCTGCCGCTACGGCAGTATTCAATAAAAAATTACGACGTTGCATGGTTGATGATTTTGTTTTGAAGTTAGGGAAATTGTGCCAAAGAAGATGCCGGAGATGGAATATTTTATATAATATCGAACACCGAACAAGGAATATTGAATAATGAAGTGTTAAGTTCGATATTCATCATTCAGAATTCATTATTCGATATTTCCTTTGATTACCTTTACCCCGTGAACGAACAAACCACTACAAACTACAAATGGCTATACATCCTTATCGCGATAGCCGTCTTTGTGAATTTCAGCGGATTGTTCATTACCATCATCGGTCCTGACGGTACTCTATATGCCACCATTGCCAAAACAATGGTGCTCAAGCACGATTACATCAATTTGTACGCGCAGGGCACCGACTGGCTGGATAAACCCCATTTCCCTTTTTGGTTGACGGCCCTTTCATTCAACCTGTTTGGCTTTACTACCTGGGCCTATAAACTGCCGGGAATACTTTTTATGATGATGGGCGTATGGTATACCTATTTTTTCGCCAAAAATCTATACAACAAAGAAGTAGCCTTATGGTCAGCGCTTATATTGCTGACTGCCCAGCACATCGTTATTTCAAATTATGATGTACGGGCCGAGCCTTATCTCACCGGGTTAGTTATCGCTTCCGTTTATCATTTTTATAAAGCGTACAATCAAAATAATTTCTGGCATTTAGCCGCGGGATGCATTTTCGCCGCCTGTTCGGTAATGACCAAGGGCATGTTTGCGCTAATACCGATAGGAGGGGCCATTGCCGGGCACCTGATCATCACCAAACAATGGAAGCAGCTTTTTCACTGGCGCTCGGTTGTGGCTATTGTATTGACCATGTTGTTTACTCTGCCTGAATTATATTGCCTGTATCAACAATTCGACCTGCATCCTGAAAAGATTGTATTCGGTCATACCGGTGTTTCGGGTATCCGTTTTTTTTACTGGGATAGTCAATTTGGCCGGTTCTTTAATACCGGACCAATCAAAGGCAGTGGCGATCCTACGTTTTTTATCCATACAACTTTGTGGGCGTTTTTACCCTGGTCGCTTTTATTATTTGCTGCTATTTTCCAGTTTATCCGGAAAGGAATTAAAAATGTGCAGAAGGAAGAATGGTATTGCATCTGCGGTTCGTTGCTCACTTTCCTGGTGTTTTCTGCATCCAAGTTTCAATTGCCACATTACCTGAATATTGTTTTCCCATTTTTCGCAATAATCACTGCGCAATATCTGTATAGATTAAGCCATGAGAAAAGCATCCGCGCCGTGCGGATAACCCAGCTTATCGTTGCTGGATTATTATTTGTCCTGATCGTTGCGCTGAACTATTTCTTCAAGCCTGAGGCATTTAATGTGCTCACCGGCATTATACTTTTAATTGTATTCGTTGCCTGGTTTATCTTACCAGGAAAGATCGCCACAAAAGCATTTTGGAAAATTGGTTGCCAAACTTTACTGATTTCGTTTTTTGTTAACCTTTATCTTAATCTGGCATTTTATCCATCGCTGCTGCATTACCAGGCGCTTACCCAGGCGGCTTTTTATATCAATCAAAATAATCCTGATAAATTACAAGTAGTGCAAAGTGGTGATGTGCCTTTTGCTATGGAATTCTACCTTAATCAGCCATTAACCAGCATCAATTCCGATGGCACAGGGCAGCAACCGCCAAAACCATACCTGCTCTTCGCTCAAACCAATATCATTAACGACTTAAAAGCCAAAGGCTGGCAAATGCAGCCTGTGAAAACTTTTGAGCGCTATTGGATATCACGTTTGAAGCCTGCTTTTCTGAATAAGAATACGCGTAACAAGGAGCTTACTTATAGTGAGTTGGTGATTGTGAAGTAAAAAATGGGTGTCATGCTGAGGTACTCGAAGCATGCGGGCAAAAGCCTTTACGCACACACTTCGAGTGCCTCAGTGTGACACCCTACACACTAATTGAATCTGTCAATACTGATGAAACCCCTGCGATACAAAAGCCAACACCTCAGGTAACGATTCACGCCAGTAAGTCCAGGTGTGGCCGCCGTCGCGAACACGGAATTCGTGTGGGATTTCTTTCTTACGCATAGCGATGTGCACCAGGCAATTACCTTCGTACAAGAAATCGTCGTCACCATCATCAATATACCAGCGCACCGCCTTTTTCTGATCGTCGGGCACATTGTTTACCAATGCTACTACGCTGTGACGGTTATAATAATTGGTAACAGTTGAATCAGCAATATTAGGATCAAGTTTCACCAGTTGTTTCTTAGCGTCATCCACAGTAAGCGGACCGGTTGATGCACTCAGCGGGCACGCAGATGAAAACAATTCAGGATGATGTAAGGCATAAACAAAGCTTCCGCCGCCACCCATAGATAAACCGGCTATAGCGCGGTAACGTTTATCACTTTTGATGCGGAATTTCTTTTCTACAAACGGAACAAGCTCCTTAAAGAAGAAATCCTCATAATTCCAGTCGCCCCGCGGATCGTTAAAATATCCTCTGCGACCGGTATTGGCATCCGGCATAATGATGATCATCGGCGTAGCTTTTCCTTCGTTGATCGCCTTATCGGCAATGTGCAAAACCTCACCAAATTGGACCCAACCGGTTTGATCGTCACCTGATCCATGCAACAGGTAGAGCACGGGATAACTTCTTTCAGAAGTCTCATAATCGGGCGGCAAATAAACGGCGTATTTGCGCTCACCTTTCAGGATCTTGCTCGGCAGACTAAGATTATCATAAACCTTGCCTGTTTGAGCAAATACATTAACTGAAGTAAATAAAAGTAAAGCCAGAATGGCGGGTAGGGTTGTTTTCATGCATGCAGGTTTTATAATGGGCGATGCATAAAATTAATATTAAAACACAGCTATCAAAAGGTGTAATAATTTTTTTACTACTGCTGTAGCGAATAGTAACCGGGTTACGTAATGGCTGTTATTGAGAGTTGATAGTTTTAATAAATTACCCAGCCATCTAACGCATTACTCCGCTGTCTGGCCTTCTGGTTACAGCAAAAAATTGTCAAACCTGGACCAAATTAACCTGCATCTACACACAACAAAGTAACAGAATGCCGCAGCGGATAATGCGTTTATTGAAAACAAGCCTCATACAACACCGCATAAAAAAAGCATCAGCATTATTTTGTAATGCTGATGCCGTAAATTTCTTTTTTAGCTGTCGCTGTTAATTACGAATAGTGATTTTTGATTCCCTTGTTCAACTGACTAAGAATCATGTCGTCAAGCTCACAGTCGCATGATACACAGTTCAGTTGTTTGTCAAATCCGAGCTGACCAAGGACCTTACCCTGATCAACTACCAGGAATTTGCCCGTTTCATCGGGTAAAACTGCCAGGCTGCGCTCATCATCTTTAAAATTAATTAACAAATGGAACTGACGTTCAGGGTAAAATGCTGCTCTCTGTATCATAATAACGCCCCTTTCTGTTTTATGAATTAGGTAGTGTGTGTTTAGAATACAAATTTAACGAATAGTTATACGATATAGTGTAATAAAAGTTCACATTTTTGTTAAAAAAAAGTTAAATAATTTTTTTAAGAAGTGCCTTAGTGTAACTATTACGCTATATTTTAGACCGGTAAGAAGTGTTTTTTAATTATCGACAAAGTGTATCGAATTTGCAATTATTTTCTGTTAAGTTGACATTTTTAAAAGGCGTAAGAAAATCCTGTTTAATATCCCCGTCATTAATATAATCGTCATTGCGAGGAACGAAGCAATCTCCAAACTATGCAAGTCAAGCAAACGGGAATATTTTAATGGTCGTTCATCAAAATATTCTGGTGCGATGAATGTCCTAAGTAGAGATTGCTTCGTTCCTCGCAATGACGCGATGGCTATTTTAGGCTTTCAAATCCTCAATTTCTTTTAGCGATTTAGGCAGATATTTCCCCAATAAATGATACCCGGTATCTGTGACCAGGAAGTTATCCTCAATACGTATACCGCCGAAATCACGATAGGTATTCAGCACATCGTAATTGATGAAATCAGTAAATTTCTTTTCGGCCTGCCAGCGGTCTATCAGTTCAGGAATGATGTAAATGCCCGGCTCAACAGTCAACACAAAGCCTGCTTCAAGTTCACGTCCCAAACGCAAAGATTTTAAACCGAATAGCTGCGTTTCTTTTTTCAGCGTGTCGGTATAGCCAACTAATGGCTCACCCAAATCTTCCATATCATGTGTATCCATGCCCAGCATATGGCCCAAACCGCATTGGAAAAACATGGCATGTGCGCCTGCAGCTACCGCTTCTTCCGGATCGCCTTTCATCAGGTTTACCTGTTTAAGGCCTTCTGCCAATTTCTGACATGCAGCCAAATGGATGTCTTTATATCTTACCCCGGGCTTCAGCATATCGATGGCATGATCCATTGAGTTTAGCACTATTTCGTATAATTCTTTTTGACGATTGGTAAAACTTTTACCCACCGGGAAGGTACGGGTAAGATCGCCGCCGTAATGCATCTCGTTTTCAGCGCCGATGTCGCTTAATACCATGCGCCCTTCCTGTAAAGTATTACCGTAATAATGGGTGTGCAGGGTCTGCCCGTGAGTGGTAATGATAGCCGGGTAACCTAAACGCGAGTTATTGGCAATAGCCGTTTCATGCGCTTTGGCAACCAGCTCGTATTCTTTTATCCCCGGACGGGTATATTTGATCACATTCAGCATCATATCCACACTGATAGAAACTGCCTTTTCCATTTCAGCAATTTCCAGCGGGGTTTTTATTACGCGTTGCGATATAACGGCTTTAGTCAGCTTTACTGAAATATAATCCCTTACATCATCCAAACTGGCATTGAACCACTCAGCCAGTTTTATTTTATTTTCGGGACGGTAGGGTGGGAGAATATGTACTTTTCTGCCTGCGATTAATGCTTTGTGCACATAATGGATAATCTGGTCATAGGGCTTGGTTTGGGAGACGCCAACCATGCCGGCCATTTCATTAACGGTCGGTAAGGTGCCCGTCCACACAATATCATCAATAGTCAGCTCATTGCCGAAAATCACTTCATCACCAGTCTCTGTATCTATGATTCCCGCTAACGATGGTACATCCAGGCCGAAGTAGTAAAGAAAACTGCTGTCCTGTCTGAAAAGGTAGCAATTGTCCTTATAATTCATGCTGCTGTCCTCGTTACCTAATAAAAGGATGAGGCCATCGTTTGCTATGTTTTGCTTTAAAACTTGTCTGCGGTTAGTATAAACCTGTTTATCAAAAAGGTGAAGTTCCATGCAGCAAATATATCCATCTTTGGGTAAGACGGATATATTTTAATTGTCAGGATAGACCTTATTTCTTGTCGCTCAGATAAGATTCTATGATACCTGTGACCTCTTTTACTACCGGCTGTTTGAAGAAATCGATATGCTTGGTTTCAACAATCCTTTCTACGATGTTTCCATCGATGTATTTACTCCACAGCTTCCTGAATATTGAGTTGCGGTATACTTGTACTTTTTGAAACTCAGATTCATCACCATCGGGACTGGGCTCGTAGATCAATAACAGCTCACCGCGATATTTTTGATTGGTCTCATATGAGTCGTGGATATCGTATATGTGGTTTTGAGTTTCTACCTCAAGCACAATCTCCGGAGCGTTCTGTTTACCCTTTAAAAGTAGTTTTATAAAATATGGCAGTCTCAGGTGCAGGTATTTGAATTTTAAACCTGTGTTTATTTTTTGGAACACCCTGATTTCATCTAATATCCTTCTGCTCAGGAACAATCGTTTTGAAGGATATGCAGGGAAGTGGCTTATAGCAGCCACCATATCTACTTTATCACCGCCTTGTTGCAGTTGTACGGCTACTTCAAATATTGTCCGCGCACCGAGGCTATATCCTACCAGATTATAGGGCCCATGCGGGTGCAACTTTTTGATATGCTCAACAATAAATTTCACATACTCCTGTACGCTTTTATAGGGAAAATCCTCATGGTCTTCTGTATAGATGATGCCATATAAAGGATTATCACTCTTATAGCTGTTTACAAACTCATTGAATATAGTAGGGTAGCTGCTCCACGGTGGGAATATAAATAAAGGCGATCCTGTACCTTCTTTTAGCAGGATGATCGGGTTAACATCCAGTATATTATTTGCCTCAATTTTATTAGCCAGCTGCCTGATGGTCGGAAGCTGGTAAAGTATGGTCGAACTTAGGCAACTGTCTGCAGTTGCGTTAATCTGCCCTATTATTCTGACAGCCGCCAATGAAGTCCCACCGAGGTCAAAAAAGTTATCATCAATGCCTATCTGTTCAATATTAAGTAGCTTTTGCCATACGGCTGCCAAAGTTTTTTCTAACTCGGTAGTTGGTTCCGCAAAATCTGCCCGTTTCTCGTGATAGCGCTCTGTGGGCTGCGGGAGATTTTTCTTGTCCACTTTCCCATTGCTGGTTAACGGCAAAGTTTTCATATTGACATAATATCCCGGTACCATATATCCCGGTACCTGCGATTTTAAATGGGCATTTAATTCAGAAGGTTCGGCAGGGCCGGTTGTATAGGCGACCAGTTCTTTATCATCGCCGCTAATCACACGTGCTACAACTACCGCCGCTGTTACCTTTGGATGTTGTTCCAATATGGCCGATATCTCATCCAGCTCAATGCGATAGCCGCGTATTTTTACCTGGTCGTCTATACGGCCAAGGTATTCGATGTTACCATCAGTCAGCCACCGGCCCATATCGCCTGTGCGGTATATTCTATCTCCGGGTTTATGAGGATTTTCTATGAATCTTTCCCTTGTAAGCTCCGGGCGGTTTAAGTACCCCCGTGTAACACCATCGCCACCGATATATATTTCCCCAACCTCACCAAAAGGTACCAGTTGTTTATTCTCATCAAAAATATGAATCTGCGTATTAGCTACCGGGCGCCCGATCGGGATAAATGGATAAGGATTGCCGCTTCTGTCAAATACATATTCAACCGATGTAATAGTAGTTTCGGTAGGGCCGTATTCATTAATAAAAGTGCAATGGCTGTTCCATTTTGCGGCAAGCGCAGGCAGGCAGCTTTCACCACCTGTTATTACACGTTTTACGCCACTCATATCTTCGATAGATAATTCTGCCAGGTAAGTAGGTACAGCGTGAACGTGGGTTACTTTTTTTGCTATAATATATTTTTCAAGGGCTTTTACATCCAGCAGGGTAAATTTATTGATGGCTACCAATCCTGCGCCAGTCAAAAACGCAATAAATATTTGTTCCGCAGAAGGGTCGAATGTAATGGTTGAAAATTGCAGCACCCGTTCATCCGGTGTTATTTTATACACCTCTTTCTGCGACCAAAGCAGGTTGACCACATTCCGGTGTTCAACCAATACGCCTTTTGGTTTTCCGGTTGAACCTGATGTATAAATACAATATACCAGATTAGACGATTTTAAATTATTTTTTATATTCTGAGTGCTGTATTCGTCTAACGATAATTTAAAACGATCCAATTCGTGATCATCAACAAGAACTTTGCATGCGCTGTCTTCTTTGATGTAATTTATACGATCCTCCGGGTAATCCGGGTCGATGGGTACATAAGCGCCGCCAGCTTTTATTATCCCCAGTATCGCAATGATCATCCATTCGCTCCGGTTCAGCATCATGCCTACCAATTCATCGGGTTGGATGTTGTATGATTGGTTCAGGTAATCAGCAAACTGATTACTGATCGCATTCAATTCAGAATAGGTAAATTCTTTATGTTCAAAGATAAGGGCAATATTATCTGGAGTCTTTTCTACCTGTTCGTAAAAAAGATCCACAAGGCTCTTGTCCCTGGGGTAGTCAAAGAAAGTATCATTAAATTCATCAAACAGTTGAATTTCCTCTGTTTTAATAAGGGTCATTTTGTTCAATTCACCTGATAAAGTCTGGTTCGGCATGTTTGTTTTTTTTAACCTGCATTTCTAATATGTTTTTAACAATTAGAATTCTAAGGTTTATGTTTTCGGTTTGCCATTCTTACGGAAAAACGGATAAATTGGTTGTTATCAATCAAATATCGTATTTTAAAATTTAATCCCATCAAGCAATTTTATTTCTTCTTAGGGCCATTCGCTAAAATGTATTGAGTTAGGATTATGCGTCAAAACTAAAATAAATATTTTAAAAATATAAAATCTATATATTATGTAGATATTAGAAGCACATATTGAATCACATAATTCGTTTGAGCAATAACATAGTGGTATAAAAAATGAAAACCGGTGCTGCCTTAAACAACCCCGGTTTCATTCCCTGGACAGGAGAACTGTTATGAAAGCTCAAAAATAACCCTATTATATTCAGCAAGGAAAAGATTAACATTTTTTAACTTTTCGGGCATTAGAGGCAGAATACTATCTTTGATGATAACCGATTATAAGATACATATGCCTCATTATTTTTTGAAACTAAACCCAAGCCGTCCAACTTTTGCCCAGGATATGACGGCAGAAGAAAGAAACATTATGCTACGGCATGTCGCTTACTGGACCGATTTGATGAACAAGGGCCTGGTTGTAGTATTTGGTCCGGTGATGGATCCTAAAGAAGTATATGGGGTAGGGGTAGTTGAAACAGAAACCGAAGAGCAATTAAAAGAGCTGATCAAAAATGATCCGGCTACAAGTATCAATCGTTATGAATATTATCCGATGAGGGCAGTGACAACTGTAAAATAAAAAATGCGTTCCGTATCTCACCCCGGAACGCACCTCAACATCACTCTCAATGATATTGATTCAACTAAATCTCAGATAATATTTGAATATTGATCCAAGCTCTTTATGATCGTTTTTGACCTTGTGTTATCAAATGGGACCTGTTTTTTGTTTTGAACAGGTAAAAATATTTATACATTGTATATCAATCAATTGAGGCTTTTGTTTTCAAAAGATCAATATATTTTTCCAATATTAATGAACAGATGTTTTTGCTAAAAATTGTGCCCGTATAAACTTAAATTTTATTTAGCAATAAAAATTAAATGTTATTGGTACAATTATAATCAATTATGTTAAAATTACAGGCATTTGATGCATATTTATGCCTGTTGTTACGATAAGTATTAAAAAATGAGAAAAATAATATCCGCTTTTTTGCTTTTTGTACCGTTTTGCTGTGCTGCTCAGAACTTTACAAAAACTGAGATCGTGCGGTTTAAAACTGAGGCAAAGGCGGTAACTATTATTCGTGATAATTGGGGGATACCGCATATCTATGGGAAAACTGATGCCGGTGCGGTTTTTGGATTGATGTATGCCGAGTGCGAGGAGAATTTTAAAGGTATTGAACATAATTATTTATATCAGCTTGGCCGGCAATCTGAAGCGGATGGCGAAAGTAAATTATATACTGATATACAATTGCAACTGATTGCTGATAGCGCCGATGCGATAAAAGATTATAAGACAAGCCCCCTATGGTTTAAAGAACTGATGGACGCCTTTGCTGATGGAATTAACTATTACCTGTATATGCATCCTGAAGTAAAGCCTGCAGTTTTTCATCACTTTAAGCCGTGGTATGCCTTAATGTTTACCGATGGCAGCGTTTCTGCAACACAAACCGGGGGCATCAATATTAAAGAAACGCAGAATTTTTATAGCAATGGACCGGAAAGCCTGGGAGATGTATCATCTTTCCATACCACTGAGAACGTAATCACCGAAAGGGAAACCGGGTCAAATGGGTTTGCTCTTGCGCCATCGCGTACGGCGTCCGGTCATGCTATGTTGTATATCAACCCCCATGTGCCTTTTTATTTCAGGGATGAGGTGCATGTGGTAAGTGATGAAGGCCTGAATGCGTATGGCGCTGCTACTTGGGGTAATTTCTTTGTTTACCAGGGGTTTAATCCTCACTGCGGATGGATGCATACCACCAGCAATGCCGATGTAGCCGATTTGTATGCAGAAAAAGTGATTAAAAAGGCTGGCAAATGGTACTATGAATACGATGGTAAACTAAAACCAGTGATTACCCGTCAACTGGTAATGAATGTTAAAAATGGCGGCAAAACAGAACGCCGAATAATAACGGGATACTATACGCATCATGGCCCTGTGTTGGGGGCGCGCAACGGCAAATGGCTGGCTTTGAGGTCGAATAATCGTTCATACAATGCTTTGCTCGAATCCTGGCTGATAACCAAGGCGCATAATTTTGAGGAATATAAAAAAGCCATGCAATTAGTATCCAACGGTAGTAATAACACCGTTTATGCTGACGATAAGGGCCATATCGCTTTCTGGAACGGTAATTTTATGCCAAAGCGCGACCCTAAATTGGATTGGACTTTACCTGTTGACGGCACAACATCGGCAACCGAATGGAGGGGGACGCATCTTTTAAATGAAATCGTGCATGTTTATGACCCTGCAACAGGCTGGATAGAGAATTGCAATTCGACACCCTATACATGCTCCGGAACAAGCAGTCCTGATAAAAGTAAATATCCGGCTTATATGGCAACCGACGGACAAAATTATCGCGGGATTAATGCGCTGCGACTATTCAGCAATGCCAAAAATGTGACGCTGGATGAGTTGATCTCTAAAGGTTATGACCATTATCTCGCCATGTTTGATGATGTGTTGCCGCCTTTGTTCAGCGCATACGAATCAGCAAATGATTCAATCAAAATGGCCCTTGCTCAACCTATTGATATCATGAAAAAATGGGACCGGCGTTCGTCTGCAAATTCAGTAGCTACTGCCATTGCTATAGAATGGGGCACCCGCTTAATAGATGAATTACCGCACGCGCAAACTGTGGAAGAATCTACCTATCAGACTATACGTTTTGCAAAAATGCTTAAGGGAATGAGTTCGAAACAGCAGCTCGAATTGTTTAGTGAATCATTAAAAAGCCTCGAAAAACGCTACGGAACGTGGCAAATAGAGTGGGGCGAAATAAATCGGTACCAAAGGCCCGCTGATGGCATAACATTTGACGATAAATTACCCAGCATACCCGTTGCCCTGGTGGGATCGCAATTTGGACAGCTGCCATCGTTCCAGAGTAAAAGTGTGAATACACAAAAACGGTATGGCTACAGTGGCAATAGTTTTATTGCGGCTGTTGAATTTGGTCCGAGGCTAAAGGCTAAAAGTATTATCACCGGTGGCGAATCGTTTGATCCGTCATCCGCGCATTTTACTGATCAGGCCGAAGGTTTTATTAACGGGCATTTTAAGGACATCTGGTTCTATCGTAACGATGTGATTAAACATGCCGTAAAAATCTATCATCCCGGCGAATAAAAGCTAAGGGATGGCATTTTCTTTTTTTATAACTGATATGATGAAAAAATGTCTGTTTATTGGCGTATTACTTTTTGCAGGGATAACATGCCGCGCACAAAGCCTGTCGTTAGAAGAACTGCAGGGCCTTACCGCTATGACTACCGACCAGGTGCACAATTTCCTGATCATAAACAAAGGCTTCAAACCTCTTGGAAAAATTACGATTAATGGAAAAAGTTTCGAGCAGTTCAAAAGCAATCGTATTGATCCGTCAACGGCCGAAACCATAGCCCTTGGGCAAAGCAACCAGTTAATGAGCGGCAACACTACCAGGCAGGTAATCTATCACACATTGCGTTTCCAGGACCTCAATTCCTTTTATACCCAGGCCAAACGCTCAACCATGACGCTGATCTTCGAGGGGAGGGACGCTTATCAGAATATTTACCGCTTTGATAACTCACTTTTTACGACGGTCATAAACGTCAGCCTCGATAAAAGGTCTGGTACCGTGCAATTGGATGAGAAATAGAAACTTTACTGCCGAATTTTCGTAAAAAGGGGTTGTTGGTAAAAAACATACCCATGGACTACAACAGAACCTTCAAATCAATCACACCCGACAGTGCACTTAAAACGCTTGTGTTTACACACATTGCGCTGCTGGCATTCCAGATGCTTTTTGCGATTATAGCATTTGCCCAAACAACCAGGATGTATTTTGGCGTTATGAATATGGACGACCAGTTTGTATTTATTGCACCTGTGCTTGCCCTGGGCGGTTTTTTTGGTGGCTACCTGATATTTAAGAAACAAAAGTATGTCCTGAGTGAAAAGGAAAATATACAGGAAAGGCTTACCGGGTATCAATCGGTTCTGATTACCCGTTTCGTACTGATACAAGGGCCGGCTATATTTGCGATAGTCGCTTATATCCTTAGCGGTAATATATTTTTCCTGTTTATCACCGGGGTAATGTCTGCTTACTTTATTTTCTTACGTCCTACGCGCGAAAAAATAGAAAGCGACCTTCGTTTTAGCTTTGATAGTCCGATGATCCACCAACTGGAACACGAAGAGATCAACTAAATTTTTTCTTTCGGCAAAATATTTTGCAGGGCAATTCTGTTATTTCATTTTTGTAACTTTATTTAAAGTTTAGCGACACTGTTATGCGTATTTTGAAATTTATGGCGATAGGCGCCGCTGTAGGATATGGCATCTATTACCTGACGAAAGAAAAAGAAAACGGCAAATCGATACTCGAAGAATTGCTTGAAGATGCCCCTGACTATGCAGACCGTGCAAAAAAATACGTAGAGTATACTTTAGACCAGATAGCCGAACGCTTTCAGGTATAATGATAGCTATGATTAATAATGACAAATATAAAATCATAGCCTTTCAAAAAATCAGCAAAATCATAAGTCAAGGCATCACCTTATTACAACGCTAAACCTATGCGTACCATAGCTGTTAGTATCCGCCTTAATCACATCAAAACGGTAATTCCAAATCCTGATATTAAGGGAGTCTTTCCGGTAGGCGTCCTTTAGCCATATGCCAACATTAGCAGGAATGTTTTTTGTAAAACTCGTTTTTAGAAGATATACCCCATCATTTTTGGCTGTTACCTTCAGCGGAATAGTATAACCCTGAGAAAACGGTACAGTTTGTACGGCGCAGCTTATGCCATCGCGGGTGATAGTGGACAAACTCCCTTTTCCAAAGCCGGCAAAATAAGGCGCATCCTGCGAGTTTGAATAATTACACGATGCAGAATGCCTGAAACCCAGAAAAGTTTCATCAAGGACAGCTGAATCCAGCTGAAGTTTAATTTTTAACGACGCGCCATCAGGGATGGTGTCGGTTTGTGCGGCGACAGTCTGTGTGGCAGGCGGAATAGCAGGGGTACTGGGTGCAACAGGGGACGGGTTGTTCTCAGCTTTCTTTTGACAGGCACCAAGGAATATTACGCCTGCCACAGACATTAATATAACTTTCCTCATGCGAACAATTATCTTTAACTACTAAGTAACACTTTATACGATGTTATTGTTCGGAAGTTGGATGCTTTCAGGGCCTATTTTTCAACATTTTGACTTGGTTATTAACATTTTAGACTAAGTAAATAGTTTGAAATTCTGAGCCCTTACTATTGTAACAAGTATTTTACAATTTTCATATAAGGAAAGTCAGACTGTAGAATACCGGAAGATTCATTCCGGTTAAACGGAAACATTTCAAAAATTTAAATTTTGTATCGCTCTTTTGGGTTTAATTATAAAGATACGTTATAAATTAAAGGGTAAATTTTTTTAATGAAATTATCCTTAAATAAAAAACGTTCCGGATCTCATCCCGGAACGTTCATCTACTAAATCAAGATCAACCTCATGTTTATTGATCCTACTGCCATCTTTCTCAAGGATGGAAGGTCTTGGTTGGTTTAATGGTTAAGTAGTTGAATAGTTAAGTAGTTTAGCGGTTGATTAGGAGAAAACAAATCAACCATTTAACCGAGCAACTACTTAACCAATCAACCAACCTTAAATCTGCCCAAATTCGCCGTTGGCGCGTATTTGTATCTCCTCACTCACCACTGCAGCAGGCATATGACCCACGCCAAAATCATTACGGTTAATAGTACCTGTTACTTTAAAACCTGCTATCGGCTTTTGAGTGCGCATGTCTTTGCCAACGCCGTTCAGTGTTAAATCAAGATCTACCTGTTTGGTTATGCCATGCATAGTCAGGTCGCCGGTGAGTTTATATTTCTTATCGTCGATTTTGGTGATGCTTTTGCTTTTAAAGGTGATTTGCGGAAATTTTGCAGCATCAAAAAAGTCAGGACTTTTGATGTGATTATCGCGCATGTCATTGTCTGTACTAACTGATGCTACATCGGTGCTCATTTCAAATACAGCATCGCTGAAGTCAGGTTTAGACGAGGTAATACTTGCATCGAACTTTTTAAAGTTGCCGTCTACTTCCGAGAGTGAGAGGTGGGTTACCGTGAATCCTACCTTGGCGTGTGCTTTGTCTACCTGCCATTTGGTTTGTGCAAAAAGCGCAATGCTCAATACCATTGTTGCCGCCAATAATGTAATCTTCTTCATGTTGTTTTTATTTATAGTTTATTAATTAGGATGTTATTGAATCAGGGACAGGGTTAATCAAGACCACCACCGCCCGGAGGAGGGCCGCCTGGCCCAGGACCACCCCCTGGCCTAAAGCCTGGTCTGCCGGGGCCACGATCCATTGGTGATTTACCAGCAAATTTTTGCAGGCGTAACGTGAAAGTCAGCATATAATACCTGCCCAAACGGTTTACGTTACTTTGATTAATAAAATTTCCATTTATTGTTGATGTATAGGCAGTATTCTCGTTGAAAATATCGTTCACTGCAAAGCGTAGGGTGCCTACGTTACCTTTTAAAAACCTGCGTTCTACGTAAGCATTCAAGATGTTCGGATTTGTAGCGCCGGTAAAGCCTTCATAAAGTGTTTTGGTGTAATCATAGCTTAGGGTCCAGTCTTTCCACACATAATTTTTACCGCTAACGCCCAGATTGATAGTTCTGTAGTTGTTGTTCAAATTAGCCTGCGGCACGGTGCTAGTGCCATGATTAATGCTGTAGCTTGCGTTGGCCATGGCATCGATTACATCAGTAATATCCACCCTGAAGCGTGCGCCTTGGGTCAGCACAAGATTTTTGGCGATGTTCTTCTGATCGGTTTCCGAAAAATTAGTCGAATCACCTTTGATAGTTCCAACATAGCCAATGCTATTTGTGTAACTGATATTGCCATTAATAAAGAGCGTGTATTTACGCTTTTCCCACGGCTTGGCAAAGAAGTAGAAAGCGGAGGCATTGTAGTAGCCATCGGCATTTTGATACCTTGTAAGCACAGTACCTGCTAAATGTGGGTCTGTATAATTTCTGGGATAAGTAACCGTCGTGGCAACGATCTTGTCATTAGTGGCTGTGAAATTCACATTCGAGAAAAATACATTTCCACTTGCAAAATCGAACTTATTATAACGGATGCTAAAAGTGTTGTTATATTCCGGTTTCAGATCAGGATTACCCTGCACCGGGTAGCTCGCATTAGAATAATCAGTTACCGGCTGCAATTCTGAGTAGGTAGGCGAATTGCTCGAACCATTATAATTGATGGTCAATGCCTGGCTGCGCGAGAAGTTATAGACAAAGCGGGCAACCGGAGAAAAATTAAAAGTAGTGATGTGTGTTGGCGCACTCTCTAATGATGAGCCCTGCAATAAAGATGGCTGAGCAGCTACACCCAAAGTATAATTATATTTTTTATCAATATAGCGGTAGTTTAACCCAAAGCGGTTGGTAATAAACTGGAATTTATAATCGTTGCTCAGCAGAGCATAACGATTAATGTCTCCATTGTCAGCTAATGTATCCGTGGTCTTGTCTGCAGTGGTAGTGGCATAATGGTAGCCATAATTCAGTTCAAGGAACGATAACTTGCTCAACGGCTCCATATAAGAAAGAGATGCGCCAACGCTGTCTGTACGACTGGTGGTATTGATCATCTGGTTGAGCGGGGCATTGGCTTTAGTGCTGTCTAAGTATTTATAAACGGGGTTTTGGTATTGGCTGCTTTTAGCTGAGCCTGATGTTAACAAAACACTGAAATTACGCCCGCGTGTACTAAACCGGTGATTGTACAATACATTCAACCCATAATTTGGCGCGGTAGAGTTGCTCATCAAGTTCAGGTCATAGTTTGATTGTGTTATCTTACTATCGGTACCAAACAAGTCGCTGCTTTGGGTTTCATTGGTTAATACACTTGCGTAGGAAAACGATGGTGTTATCTTGAAGTAGTTAATCGTATCAGGCTTCCATTCGATATTGAAATTAAAGCGATGGTTCAGCTTGCCATCGGTCTCGTTGGAACTCGTATTGTTGGTGGTCGGGTTAGCCGGTGATATGTTATACTGAATAGCATTGGTAATAGTGTTCACCGAATTATTCGAGAAGCTATAGCTGCCATACACGGTCACCTTTTTACCCCAGTTATCACGATAATTCAACCCGAACGAACGTGCGGTAGTGATACCATTGTTTGAGTTGCTGTTACCGCCGGGCCCTCCCGGACCGCCGCGTCCACCCGGACCACCGCCAAAGTTGAACAGGTTGGTATTGGTATTATTGAGGTTGCCCGATACCGCAATTTGCCTGTTGCCATTAAAGCTGAAAACGTTGGTTGATGCAATATAACGGTCGTCATCAGTCGTGCCATGAGTTTGCGGAATTGCATCACGACCGCCGCCTACGGTAGCCTGGCCGAAATAGCCATAGTTTTTATCCTGCCTTATATTGATATTCAATACCTTTTGCGGATCACCTGTTTTTATCCCGGTAATGTTGGCCTGGTCGCCGTAATCATCTACTACCTGTATATTTTGTACCAGGTCGGCAGGCAGATTTTTGGTTAAACTGGTTACGTCACCAGCCATGTAATCCTTGCCGTTCAACCGCACTTTATTTACGCTTTTGCCTTGTGCTGTAATATTACCATCCTTATCTACATCCACACCCGGCAGCTTCTTGATCACATCCTCCACAGCAGCGCCTTCACGCACCTTGTAAGCAGCAGCATTATATTCTATGGTGTCTTCTTTTATTTTAACCGCGTTGACATCAGAAATGGTAACCCCTTTCAACGCAATGGCATCGCTTTTTAATACAATAGGAGCAAGCACCGCCATTGTCTTATCATTATTTAAAACAAACCTGCGTTTTATAGGCTGGTATCCCACAGAAAATATAACAAGACTGAACTGGTTAACCGGAACTGCAGGGAAGGTGAATTTCCCGTTCATATCAGTAGCAACAATCAGGCTGTCAGTCCCTGTCAGCAATTTTATGGTAGCGCCTGGTATTGTTGTTCCCGTCGAATCTTTTACTACGCCGCTTACGGGCCTGCCTGTTTGTTGTGCAAAAGCATGCGCCGTGATGAACAAAGTTATTATCGTAAGTAAGTGTTTAAGCTTCATTTTTCGTTTATGATGCTCAAAACAATCTCATAAAGCGGATACTAAAAAATAGAATAGACGGTGGCCTTTTATGTATAGACGGACGCTGATTTTTTCCCTATAAAATCGATTTTTAACCGATGAATCCTGAAAATGACTGTTCAAAGAGCATATTTTACCCTTCGTCGGTAAAAAAGGGCCGCAGGGCGGTTTAAATTGCCCGGTAATATCCTGATAGGTAATATTGTAGCTTCAAATAATGTATTTGTAAATAAATGATTGTAATTTAACTCAATAATGTTTGCTCCAAGATCCCAAAGCCGGTTGATAGGAATATTGATTCAGATATTGATATGGGCGGTGTTCGGCGTTTTACTTTTCTTCTATCAGCCATTTTTTTCGGACATAGATATACCCTACCAGTTTTGGATAAAGCAGGTGATCGTGCTCGGCACAATTGTGGCTGCTTTTTATCTTAATTCGCTGGTGCTTGTGCCTCAGTTTCTTTTAAAAAACCGTACCAGTTATTATCTGCTGTTTATGGTTGTTATTGTGGCAGCAATAGTATTCCTGAGCGGCTGGGTAGACAGGGCACTGCACCTGCATCAGCTGTTTGATGCTGCATTCCATAAACGCTGGCAAAAACAGGGCTGGGAGCTAACACATCATCGCCCACAAAAACCTGACAAAGGCGGAGGTGGTCACGGCTTTGATACCCTCACCATGACCATAACGGCATTAGTACTGGGCATAAGCACCAGCATAACAACCATCCAGAAATGGCAAAAAGACAAGCAGGCGCGCGAGGAACTGGAGAAGGACAAGGTAACATCTGAATTATCCTTCCTGAAGGCACAGATCAACCCGCATTTCTTCTTCAATACGCTGAATAATATTTATGCACTCACCCAGGTAGATGCGGAAGTGGCAGGAAAGGCAATCCATCAATTATCGCGGATGATGCGCTACCTATTATATGACACACAACAAGCGAACACCATGCTGAGCCAGGAGCTGGCATTTGTGAAGGATTATATCAGCCTGATGAAATTGCGGCTAACAGATGTAGTAAAAATAAACTTCGATGAACCGACAAAACTGAATGATAAGCCGGTTGCGCCAATGATATTTTTACCTTTCGTCGAGAATGCGTTTAAACACGGCGTAAGTGCAACGCAGCCAAGCCATATCGATATTGTGATTTTGCAAAAAGACAGTGTGCTTGACCTCACTGTAAAAAATTCGATCATCAATGATAACAGTGTGAGCCTGGACACCAACAGTGGTATCGGACTGGTAAACACACGCCGCAGGCTCGATCTTTTATACCCCGGTAAATACAAACTGGAGATAGAAGAATTGAATGCCAATAATGAGTATACCGTTCACTTAATCCTCGACTTGTCATGACCCTGAATTGTATAGCAGTTGACGATGAGCCATTAGCGCTTGGCCTGGTTTGTAAATTTATCGAGCAAACGCCGTTTTTAAACCTGGTTGGACGTTATTCGGGTGCTGTAGATGCATTAAAAGCCATCCATCAGCAAAAACTCGACCTGATATTCCTGGACATACAAATGCCCGATCTGAACGGGATTGAACTGGCGCGTGTATTAGGCAAAGGCGCCGATGTGCCGCGCGTTGTTTTCACCACGGCTTATAACCAATTTGCATTAGAGGGCTATAAGGTTGATGCCTTAGATTATCTGTTGAAGCCTTTTAATTATGAAGAATTTCTCCGCGCCGCACAAAAAGCCCTCAACTATCATGAATTGATAAATCGTCCAAATACGGTTGCGCCCGCTCCAACGATTGCAGAAGAGCAGTCAGATGAAGACTATTTGTTTTTAAAGGTAGAGTATCAATTGGTCCGCATAGCATTGGATGATATCTTATACATCGAAGGGTTAAAGGATTATGTAAAAGTTCATTTAAGAGGTGCTGACAAAGCGATATTATCCCTGACCAGTTTAAAGGCTCTCGAAGAAAAACTGCCACCTAAACGATTTATGCGGGTTCACCGCTCATTTATTGTATCGTTGGATAAAGTTACCTCAATGACTAAAAACTCAGTGCAAATCGGCAAGATGCTAATTGCAGTAGGTGATCAATACAAAGAAGCTTTCAGCCAGTTTGTAGGGAAGTGGATCTGAGGAAGTCAGAAGTCGGAGGTCGGAAAGTCCGAAAGAATTTAATCATTACCAATCTATTAATTATATAAATCATGATTCAGATAAAAAGAAGCTTTGTGGTGTTGCTTTTGCTAGTAACAGGCACATTCACGTATGCGCAAACATCGGGTTACCATCTTACCAACACTTTTCATATTAAGAGTAGCGGCGGGTTCGATTATATAACCGTTGATACGGCTTCAGACAGGCTATACGTATCACATGGTACTCAGGTAAATATTGTAAATAAAAGCACAGGCGATTCCATCTCTGTCATCAAGACGGTAAAGGATGTACATGGCATTGCTTTGGTGCACGCTTTGGGCAAGGGATATATTTCTAACGGATCATCCAATAGCGTGCTGGTATTCGATCTCAAAACCAATAAAGTATTGGCGCATGTTCCTACAGGTAAATTTTCAGACGGTATCTTTTATGATACCTTCTCTAAGAAAATAATATCCTGCAATGGCATGAGCAAAAATATGACGGTGATCGATCCGGTTAGCGATAAGGTTGCCGCTACGATACAATTATCCGGCTGGCCCGAAACCGCTACCAGTGATGGGGCCGGAAAAATATATGTAAACAATGCTGAAAAAAGCGAGATTGATGTGATCGATGCCAAAACTTATAAAATTATACATCGATGGCCGATCGCTCCAGCCAAAGGACCGTCCGGATTGGCAATAGACAGAAATTCGATGCGCTTATTCGCAGGATGTGATAATAAATTACTGGCAGTTGTTAATGCAAGGAATGGTAAAGTAATAACTACTTTGCCAATAGGTGATGGTTGTGATGCTGTTGGATTTGATAAGAAAATGAAAATGGTATTTTCATCCAATGGGGAAGGAACTTTAACGGTTATTAAAGAAGCGAGTGCCGATAAGTTTAGTGTGATTGAAAATGTAAAGACTAAAAAAGGCGCACGAACAATAGCTGTGGATCAGTTGACCCATAAATTATATTTGCCTACCGGAGAATTTAAACCAGGTGATACAACTGAACGCCCTAAAATTTTGCCGGGAACATTCCAGGTTTTGGTTTTCAGTAAATAGAGAAGTCTGAAGTCGGAAGAACTTTAACGCATAAAAACGTCAAGAATCTAACAATAAATCAATTAGCAATTTGTTGCTGACTAATGACTAAACAAAAAGAGTAACTTCTTGATTAGCTTCTTTCTTAAATACCTTTTTTGCCGAAGTGGTTACCGCAGAAGTGTACACTTTCAGGCACGCGATTAGCTTTTTCATATGACGTTATTTAGGTTTACTCTTTTGTAATAGCAAAATCATTGCCAATCAGGCAGTTGCTATAAATTAAACGATATTTTAACGAGAAGGTTTAACCTGTCAGGTATATTTTTACCCAAATTTTCCCATAGCGACATAATTTTCCCCGTAGTTAATTTGACATATCGCAGGGCGAAAGTTGATCGATTGATTTTGCAATAACGGCCTAATCTAAGCCCCTCTCCCCCTGGAGAGGGGTTGGGGTGAGGCAATAAAAAAACAGCCATCACCTCGCGTAACGGCTGCATTCCACTAAACTAAACTATCAACCAATCTCATCGGCCCTCTGGTAACCAACTAATCCAGATGTACCCGGGCGGGCGTGGACTGATGAGGAATGAAGGGGTTAAACAAAAAGTATTTCGTCAGCAGTCATATACTCTTCCTCGTATCGCTTTCTTCCGAATAATTTGTTTGCCTGTTTTATTTTCAACAGGCCTTTCTGCAAGTATATAACCACTTTCTTCATTATATTTAAGGGTCTGCTAAATGAGCAGCGGTGCCGTTGCCATTGCAACGGCCGCCACCCAATACAAACAGGATGATTAGACCCTAACTATTTCCCCTGTTGTTTATCATATGTATATGTACAATTCGGTTCATTCAGATCATCAAGCACCGGTTAGCCTGTAAAGCAGTTCAGCAACAGCATGTGTGGCGTAGCTCAACTGTTTGGTGCGTATTAGCAGTAACACGGTGATGATGATCATTTCGTTCAATCTTTAAACCGTATCAAAATTCGTTACTTAATAGCTGAGAAAGTGTAGGGAAAACACGGTACTTCATACGTGTTTTTACGTGACTTGCAAAAAAAATCCCCTCTTGAGAGTGAACTACGTACCAGTTGGGACAAGAATCTTACATCACTTAAAATTAAAAGTTATAATTTTTTAAGTTCAACCAACTTTGTTATAAACGTCTCAAATAATTCCATAGTAATATTAAACTTGGAAACATGTGGCAAATACTTATTTCTGATCAAGGCTTCAGTAAAGCCGTCATTGCTGCTTTTTGTATCATCGTTGATATTCCTGACGCAGGCATCTAGACAATCAACCGCTTTGGCGAACTCTGCCTCCCGACTTGTCCTGGTTTCATATTCTGATATGATGCGCTCAAATCTATTGGGGTTAGGAATAAACGTTTTAATTTGGGCAAAGGCAGCTTCTTCGTTTTGGTGTTTAAGTGCCATTGCTGCCGGGTCATTAAATTTTGCATCACCGGCGTACACCTCTACAATATCATGATATAACAAATATTCCATTACCTTTAACCTATCCAATGGCTCACCTGCGTAATCGATTAATAAATCGGCAATCAGCATGCAACTCCACGAATGTTCGGCCGTACTTTCTTTTCTGCTGCCCACATTCGTGCCGCGTTCAACATGCTTTAGCTTTTCAAGTTCAGTTAGTGCTATTATAAGATTATCCATATTACAAATAAAACAGCCTCATTTGGTAACTACATCGCAAAAAAATAAAAATCTATTGCGTTGAAAAGACGCAATGATTTTTATATCTTTCAAAACTAAATTATAACAACCTAAGAATCATGCTAAACAGAAGAAAATTCCTTATGGGCACTGGTGCGGCTGCGCTTGGTGCATTAGTGCTGCCAAAGGCGGCTTCAGCATTTTTATCATCTGCAGGTGAGCATCCGCTCGGATTGCAGTTATTTACCTTGTTTAATGTTATTGATGCCGATGTAAAAGGCAACCTGAAAAAGGTAGCTGATATCGGCTTTAAGGAGATAGAATCAGCCTTTAGTAAATTGCCCGGCTATTATGGCATGAAACCAAAGGAGTTTGCTGCATTGTGCAGTGACCTGGGCCTCTCATGGAAATCGCATCACGTTTTGGGTGCGCCATTCAAACTGCCCCCGGGGACCAAACTGCCTAAAGGCATGACTTTGCCGGCTCATATGCTTAACCTGAAAGAAGATATGCAGGCACTGGTTGACCAGGTTGCAGAAGGAGGAATCCCATACCTGGTTTGCGCCAACATCCCGACAGGAACACTTGACGAAATAAAAGAAGCAGGAGAAATATTAAATAAAACCGGCGAAGCTTGTAAAAAAGTGAACATCCAACTGTGCTACCACAATCACGATATGGAGTTTAAAACCGTGGAAGGTAAAGTGCCATATCATGAATTATTATCTGAATGTGACGCCAAACTGGTGAAGATGGAACTCGACCTGGCCTGGGCAACCAAAGCAGGTATTGATCCGGTTGAATTGTTCAAAGCGCATCCGGGACGTTTCCCATTATTACACGTAAAAGATATCAGCAAAGATTTTACAACGCTTGAACCAGTAGGTGAAGGTGTGGTAAAATTCAAGTATATTTTTGAGCACGTAAAAGAAGCAGGCGCTAAACATTACTTTGTAGAACACGATATGCCTAAAGACCCATTTGCCAGCATAGCTACCAGCTACAAGAATTTAAGGGCGATGGGAGTTTAGTTGATTTCGGAAGTCGGAAGTTCGATTTCGGAATTGATTAGTGAATGAGTGATCTGAGATTGAAAGGAAAATCAACAGTTCAAACATTTCTCATCCCAAAATCATTTATTAGGGTATTCATAGTTCAAATTGCTATGGATGCCCTATTTTTATTAGTGTTCGGGTAACAATTACTATCGCCTTCTATCCAAATAAAAATTTAATACGAGTGGAAACTATTCTGAATATAACCAACCTGGGTAAAACCTATAACAGCGCAGGCAAAACGCTTACTGTGCTCGATAATATCAACTTTGCGGTAACTGCCGGATCAACCCATGCCATTGTCGGGCCTTCGGGTAGCGGCAAAACTACCTTGCTTGGCCTTTGTGCCGGGCTTGATCGTTCATCAACCGGTATTGTGGAACTAAATGGTATTAAACTGGGTGATTTAAGCGAGGATCAGCGCGCGCAGGTACGTAATCAGCATGTGGGTTTTATATTTCAGAATTTCCAGTTGCTGCCGACTTTGACAGCATTGGAAAATGTGATGGTTCCACTCGAGCTTCGTGGCGAAAAGAATATCAGGACACGCTCGTTGGATCTGCTGGACAAAGTCGGGCTGGCTGACCGTGGACATCATTATCCTGCGCAGCTTTCGGGTGGTGAGCAACAAAGGGTGTCATTGGCAAGGGCATTCAGCAATCAGCCTAAAATATTGTTTGCCGATGAACCAACCGGCAACCTGGATGCCGAAACCAGCGAGAAAGTAGTAAAACTGATATTCGACCTGAACCGTGAAGCCGGCACTACACTAGTGCTCGTGACCCACGACCTTGACCTGGCTGCCAAAACCCAGCGTATTATCCGCATCAAAGGTGGTAAGCTTATTTCGGATGATAAAACCACTTTAAACGCTTAACAGGTTATGGATAGCACTCCCGGAAATTATAAGCGCAAGCTTAATATACCCTGGCTGTTTGAAATGGCCTGGCGCGACAGTCGCCGCAACCGTTCGCGGTTGTTCCTGTTTATCTCGTCTATTGTATTTGGGATTGCAGCGCTGGTGGCCATTTATTCTTTTGGCTTTAACCTGAAGAAGGATGTCGACAACCAGGCGGCGACTCTCATCGGCTCTGATCTGGCGATTTATACCAATAAGCCGGTCGACTCATCCATGCAACACCTGATCGATTCCTTAGGCGACCGGCGTTCGCAGGAGAAGAGCTTTGCATCGATGATCCTTTTCCCAAAAAGCGGCGGAACAAGGTTGGTGCAAATAAGGGCTTTGCAGGGTGGATTCCCTTATTATGGTAGTCTTGAAACTACACCGGCAAGTGCCGGAACGTCCTTTAAGAAAGGAAAAACTGCGTTGGTTGATCAAACACTGATGCTGCAGTACAATGTAAAGGTGAATGATTCGATTAAAGTAGGCAAAGTTACTTTTTTGATTGCGGGCACTCTGAATAAAGCCCCCGGGCAAACTAATGTAGCTTCGAACATCGCACCAATTGTTTACATCCCGATGCAATATTTGGATCAGACGGGATTGTTAGAAAAAGGAAGCCGTATTAATTACAACTTCTACTATAAATACGACCATAAAGTCGACATAAGCAAGCTCACCAAAAAACTTGAGCCACGCCTGGATAAAGCGGGATTAAATTATGATACCATCGACACCAAAAAAGAAAATACAGGTAGAGCCTTTGGCGATTTGACCCGGTTTTTATCATTGGTTGGTTTCATCGCTTTGTTGTTGGGATGTGTAGGTGTAGCTAGTGCCATTCATATTTATGTCCGTGAGAAGATTGCTTCAATAGCTATCATGCGTTGCCTGGGGGTAAAGGCTTATGAAGCGTTCCTGATCTATCTTATTCAAATTGCGGGCATAGGTTTATTAGGATCGATAATCGGTTCAGTATTAGGTAGCGTGGTGCAACACCTGATGCCATTTGTATTTAAAGATTTTCTGCCTATATCCATCTCAACTGATATTTCGTGGATGGCTATTGCACAGGGAATACTCTTAGGTGTCATCATTTCCATATTGTTTGCCTTATTACCGCTTATCGCTATACGTAATATATCGCCGCTCAATACTTTACGGATTTCGTATGAAAACCTCAATTTGCTGCGCGACCCTTTGCGCTGGCTTGTTTATTTGCTGATCGTCCTGTTCATTATGACGTTCACCTATATACAGTTAGATAACTGGCTGGCGAGTATATTCTTTACCATTGGCATTTTCATCGCCTTCCTGATACTGACACTGATCGCAAAATTACTGATGTATTTGGTTAAGATATTTATCAAAAGCACCTGGAGTTATCTATGGCGCCAGGGTTTCGCTAATTTATACCGGCCAAATAATCAAACCATTATCCTTATTGTATCCATAGGTTTGAGTACCGCTTTTATTTGCACCTTGTTTTTTATCCAGAGTATGCTGGTAAAGCAGGTAGCGCTTTCGGCCAGTACTAATAAAGCCAATATGATTCTGTTCGACATTCAGAATAACCAGGAAAAAGGTGTGGCCAACGTTGCCCGTGCGCATCATTTGCCAATAATTCAACAGGTGCCGGTTGTAACTATCCGGTTGGAGAAGATCAATGGCAAAACTGAAGCCGACCTGGTAAAAGATACCAGTCTTAAATTCAATAAATTCGTTTTTGCCAATGAATACCGGGTTACTTATCGCGACAGTTTAACGGCAACAGAAAAATTAACCGATGGCGATTGGGCAGGGCATGCGCCTAAAAATGGCGAAACACCAATATCAGTAGAAGAGCGCTGGGCAAAGCATAATCATCTGAAGGTCGGCGATCACCTTACATTTAATGTGCAGGGAATGCAGGTAGCTACCAAAATAGGCAGCATCCGAGAGGTGAATTGGAACAAGATGCAAACCAACTTCCTCATTGTCTTCCCAAAAGGAGTTGTTGATGATGCACCACAGTTTCATGTGCTACTTACGCATGTGCCGACAAAAGAAGCATCAGCAAATTTCCAGCAGGATGTAGTAAAACAATTCCCGAATGTTTCGATGATTGACCTGGGCTTTATACTCAGCGTACTGGATGACCTGATGGATAAACTGGGCGATATCATCCGCTTTATGGCGATGTTCAGTATCATTACTGGTGTAGTTGTGCTGATTGCTTCAGTAAGGATCAGCAAATACCAGCGTATACAGGAAAGTGTATTGCTGCGCACTATGGGAGCCAGCCGTAAGCAGATTTTAGCTATTACAGCAATAGAATATTTCTTTTTAGGAGCATTGTCTGCAGCAACCGGTATCCTCATCGCTTTTGTTGGTAGCTGGCTGCTGGCAAAATATAGTTTCGATATTCCGTTTAATGCAAGCATGCTGCCCGCTTTATTCTTATTTTTGGGAATAGCCATACTAACTATCCTCATCGGCTTGTTTAATAGCCGGGGTATCCTCAATAAACCTCCACTGGAGATATTGAGAAGAGATGTGTAGGCCTCACCTAAACCTCTCCGGAGGAGAGGACTTTAAATTTGGTGTATCAGAAATTATGAAGTTATATAAAAAACAAAAGGAGGGTATCATCCTGAGGCACTCGAAGGGTGAGCGTAAAGGCCTTTGTCCGCCAATGCTTCGAGGGCCTCAGCATGACAACGCGCTTAAAATGATATTGATGGTTTGCTTCGTATTGCTTCTCTCCGCATGCGGCGGCAAGAGTACTCCAGGTGACACCCAGCAACAAGCCGCAACCAAAGATACAACAGCCACCAGCTCCAATAAAAAAGACATCCTGTTCTTTGGCGATAGTCTGACCGCAGGATATGGCTTAGACGACCCCTCCAACGCCTTCCCAGGAGTGATAGGACGAAAGATCGACTCGCTCAAACTGCCTTATGCGGTCATCAATGCAGGTGTAAGCGGCGAAACCACAGCCGGAGGCCTTGCACGTATCGACTGGGTTTTAAAGCAAAAGGTCGACGTTTTTGTCCTCGAATTGGGAGCAAATGACGGCCTGCGCGGAATTCCTGTTGCAGAAACCACCAAAAACCTGCAATCGATAATTGACAAGGTCAAAGCAAAATACCCCAACACTAAAATTGTATTGGCTGGTATGCAGGTTCCCCCAAGTATGGGGCACGACTATATCACTGCGTTTAAAAACCTGTTCCCGGCATTGGCCGAAAAAAATAAAATTGCTCTGGTACCCTTCCTGTTAGCCGGAGTAGGTGGCAATCCCAAACTAAACCAGGCCGACGGTATTCATCCAACTGCTGAAGGCGCTAAAATAGTAGCAAATAATGTTTGGAAGATTCTGAAAGAAGAATTGTAGCGCTCAAAGGTTTTGGCAAATCAGGTATCAATTTTCCCTTTGGAAAAATTTCTTGTACAGGTAAGGACGAGTGAGCTTATCAAGCTGCTCATGCAAATACTTTTGCCAGTTGTTGTAATCACGACCCGTGTATCCCGCTGGGATGATTGGCTGATGCGTAAACGTTCGTTTCATTGTAGTACCCATTTGGTTAATAAATCTTAATTTTCTGAATGATATATTAATCAGGCATCCTTTCTGTTACGGAGGCCATTCCATGCCCCTTTTATTTACTGCGGGGCATCGTGAAACATAATGCATATTCTGTGCCAAACAATTGATAAACAGTTTGATAGATTCAACTTAAGTTATAAAACCTTGTTGAAAACCCCGGTGCAGTAACTTTATATGATTTACGTTATTTAAATGATTATCTGCTACTTAACAGGGTGTTGAAAAGTATCAATTTCCGCTACGTTTTTATATTGTCATTTTTGATAAACCCTTACCCGAATTATGAGATCACTGGCCGAATTAAAGAAAGAAGCCGATGAAATGCAGTTAAAAATCAGGAAGTTGTTACTCGGAAAAAACAGCTTTGAAGAGGGTATCGCCGATAAATTGACGACAATTGCCACAATAACGACCCTTCGCGAACAATTAGTAAAAATCCAGAAAGAGATAAGAATACGGTTCCCGGATGCGGAATAAAATACCCATTTGAGGACGGTAATTTTCATAAAAGGTTAATTATCTTTATGATATAATCTTGGGTATGCCAAACGCAACCGAACTTACCACAAAGCCATCAGAACCGGATAAAGTAGATGCCTATATGGCAAAGCTGGATTATCCTTTAAAAAATATTGCTCAGGCTTTACGCGGGGTCATTTTAAGCACCGATCCGGAGATTGGCGAGGAAGTAAAATGGAATGCCCCCACTTTTTTCTATGCCGGCGAAATGCGGCACTTTGATCCAAAAGAATACAAGCGTTACCTTATTGTATTTAATCTGTTTCAAAAAGATTGTTTGCGGCTTGTATTTCCTAGCGGAGCAAGGGTAAATGATACTTCGGGCCTGTTAGAAGGCAGCTATGCAGATGGTCGCCGCTTAGCTATGTTTCGTAGTATGGACGATGTGCATGCCAAAAAGGACGTTATGCAAAAAGTAATAAAAGAATGGTTGCGGACGCTGGATAAATGACATGCATTATTTGCATCGTAGTAACTTTAAAACTTACTATATTTTGCCTTTATTTAATCTAAAATCCTGGTTTTTATGTTAATATTTGCCTGTTGATTTGAGATTTGATGAAAGTACTCCAATTTACCATACCCGTAGCTCACGATAAAAGTGTAATCGTTCAGCAGGATGAGCTGCCGCATTTTTACCCGCACCTGCACAGGCATAAAGAAGCGCAGATAACCTGGGTACAGGCCGGAGAGGGGACACTCATTGCTGGAAACAATATGCACACCTTCAGATCTGGTGAGATATATTTCCTGGGAGCCGATCAGCCTCATTTGTTTAAAAGCAATCCTGAATATTTTTATCCTGATAATAAAACAGTGATCAGGACATTAACTGTATTTTTTGATCCTAATGGCAGTTTGGCATCCTTATTTAGCTTGCCGGAAATGAAAGCAACACGGGATTTTATCCAGCAAACGCAGCAGGGATTCAGGCTCCCCGCCGAATATGTGGAGAAGGTATCACGTATCATGATCAGCATTCAAAAATCCAACGGATCGGACCAGATGATCTGTTTTTTGCAATTGCTTGGGATATTACAAGGAATAATACCACGTCCTGAAGCTCTATCACCATCTTCAATTTCGCATGGTATCACTGAAAGCGAGGGTATCCGGATCAGCAATATCTATAATTATATATTACAACATTACAGCGAAGCTGTCACCCTGGATGATGTAGCCCGCGAAGCCTGTATGACGCCCCAGGCATTCTGCCGGTATTTTAAAAAGCATACCGGGCATACCTTTGTTTCGTTCCTTAACAACATGAGGGTTAACGAAGCCTGTAAAAAGCTGACTGAAAATAAATACGAGAGTATCTCGGTAGTGGCCTACAAATGCGGTTTTACAAGCATCACCAACTTTAACCGGGTATTTAAAAGTGTAATGGGTAACTCGCCACGGGGGTATTTGGATAACTTTCTGAATAAGGTGGGAGAACTTAATTAAGGTTCAATTAATATTTCGTTCAGCCCATAGCCGCTGGGGCTGTTACTTTTGAAGCACCAAAAGTAACCCAAAGTGCTTGTCAGCCAAATGCTTCCTTTTCGCACACGGCCTTTGCCCTGCAAATCAGGCAGAACTGGCGCCAGAGAATTTTGCCCCGCTATCGCACCCGCAGTCCAAGCTTCAGCAAAATCCTAATGCCCGCCAACGCACGCACCATCGGCGTTGAGCCTGATTTCACCCGGAAGACCCTTGGCTGACCTTAAGAGTAAAACCCAGTAATTGCGATAATGTATGAATTAACCTTACCGTCAACAGACCAGATTCGGGCGAAATCAATCAAAACAATGCTGGCTTGTGTAGTGGAATGGGCATTAGCAAACTTTGCTGAAGCTTGGGATGGGAGCGAACGCTAGTAGGGCAAAGTATTGAAGCCCGTGGTTTTGATTGATTGCAGGGTAATGGCCTGAAGCGCAAAGAAGCAAGTGTCTGTTGACTTGATTTATTCGCAGTTGCTTGTTTTTATAAGGCGCTCATGAGATCGCTACGCTAAGTTTTTGTTACTTTTTATCAAGAAAAAGTAAAAGAAGACTAAGCTGCTTTCTCTTTCTTCTCCAAAAACTTCTTCTGGTACTGCAACGGAGTTTTTCCCGTCACCTGTTTAAAGTATTTATGAAAGCTGGCAAAATTCCGGAAGCCGCTTTCAAAACAGATCTGTTTAATGCTGATCTTATCCTCTATCAATAGCTTACAGATATGCCCCACTTTGATCTCATTAATAAACTGAGAATATGTTTTGCGTGTGCGCGATTTGAAATAGCGGCAGAATGAATGCGGACTAATATTAGCTATTGCTGCAATCTCTTCGGTTGGGATATGACGCCTGAAATTGGCCATGGTAAACTCGTATATTGCGTTGATGCGATCGTTTTCGGCTTCTTTGTGGTCGTGATCAAAACCGATAGAGGCTAATGGTACAATCTGGCTCTCCGAAATAAGTGTCAGCGCTTCCATTAGCAACATTAACCTTCGGCTGCCTTCAGTGGTCAGCATTTTTTCAAGAAGATCAGCTATTTCTTCCTTTGTATCACCCTGTATGCTTATTCCGCGTTTTGCTTTTTCGAAAACAGAACGTATTGTCTTATTCTCAGGTAGATTTAAAAATTCATCACCCCAAAAGTCTTCCCTGAAATGTGCTACGGTTACATCGGCATGTACTTCGCTATTGTTTTTAAAGTACATGGTATCGAAACGCCAGTAATGGGGCAGGTTAGAACCAACCAATATCAAATCGCCATCATTAAAATTTTGGATATGATCGCCTATAAACTGGGTGCCGTTTCCCTTTTTAAAATAGATCAGCTCAGCCTCAATATGGTAATGCCATTTATTATTGATATAAGGCACCGTGTCCTGCCTTACGCTGAAGGAGGATAACGGTTGCTTCGGTATCTTCAGCAACTGGGGTTTCATTACAGGGTTGGTTTATAATTAATGACAAAATACATGAAAATTATTTGAAATAGAAAAATTATGCCAAAATAACTTAATATATAGATAATAAAATAAAAATTTATATCTGATATATTTATTCCTTTGTAAAAACCAATTAATCAATATAAACCTGCGGGGAAAGATAAAGCGAGGGTGAGTATTAACTCCTAAAACAACGCATGACAAAAAAGAATGGCATTTACGCGGTTGCACTCATTACATCCCTTTTTTTCCTATGGGGTATTGCACTCAATCTTAACTCGGACATTTTAGTACCCCACCTTAAAAAAGCTTGTCAACTCTCTTTCAGGCAATCAGGTTTAGTTGATTCGGCTTTTTACATTGCTTACTTTACTATAGCAATACCGGCTGGCGCATTTATGCATAAGTTTGGATACAAAAAAGGTATAGTATTTGGGTTAATGCTATTCGCTGTTGGAGCTTTCCTTTTTTACCCAGCTGCACAAGCTCGTGTGTATATATTCTTTTTAATTTCGCTATTTATTTTGGCAAGCGGTTGTTGTTTTTTAGAAACAGCTGCAAATCCTTACATCAACAATTTAGGTGATCCTCATGGAGCAACTCAGCGTATCAATTTTGCGCAATCTTTTAATGGTCTGGCTGCTTCAATAGCGCCTTATCTTGGGGGAGAGTTTATCTTGTCTGGTAAAAACCTTAGTCAAGCGCAACTTACAGACCTGGCACATCACGGTCAATTAGATGCATATCTTCAAAGTGAATCGGATGCTGTAAAAATACCTTATCTAATTATCGGCTTAGTAGTGCTTTGTGTAGCAATATTGGTTTGGCGGGCTGACCTGCCAGATATTAAAGAACATAACGACAATGAGATTGAAGGCGGTTCAATTTTCAAGGAAAAAAATCTTCTTTTTGGTGTATTAGGAATATTCTTTTATGTAGGCGCTCAAGCAGGATTCCAAAGCTATTTTATATTCTTTTCGGAAAATATCGGCGGATTTAGTGAAAAGACATCGTCTAAGGTATTAATTTTTCTTGCCTTTCTTGGATTCATGGTCGGTAGATTTACGGGTACATACCTTATGAAGTTTATTTCGCCTGCGAAGCTTTTAATGACTTATTGTATCATCAATATCTCATTGTTATTATTGGCGTTTACACTACCAGGGAGTATAGCTGTATTCGCCCTTATGGGAGTTCCATTTTTTATGTCGATTATGTTCCCGACAATATTCTCTTTAAGTATTCATGGCCTTGGTGCGAAGACAAAAAGAGGCGCATCATTGTTAGTTATGGGCATAGTGGGCGGCGCTGTACTACCACCCATTATTGGTTTGGTTACAGACGTCGTTAATATTCGCGTTGCATACCTTATCCCAATTATCTCATTCGCTTATATCTTCTACTTTGCTCTAAGAAATATCAAGGTAAAGGAACTTGAAACTGTAGTTGCTCACTAAATCATCTTCATATGGTAAAGAAAATTTTACTCGCATTCTTCATGGTAGCTTTCACGCTATCATTGGCTTCTGCCCAGCAGAAAAAACTCGGCAACGAAACCGAAGCACAAAAGAAACAACGCATGAAATGGTGGACGGATGCCCGTTTCGGCATGTTTATCCATTGGGGCTTGTATTCGCAAGCCGCCCGTCACGAATGGGTGAAGCATAACGAGCACATGACTAATGCTGAATACCAGAAATACTTCGACCAGTTTGATCCCGATCATTTCGACCCCAAAAAATGGGCTCGCGAAGCAAAAGCTGCGGGGATGAAATATGCCGTATTGACTACCAAGCACCACGAAGGGTTCTGCCTGTTCGATTCAAAGTATACCAATTACAAAGCCACCAATACCAAAGCGAAACGCGACCTGGTAAAGGAATTTGTAGACGCTTTTAGGGCCGAAGGTTTGAAAGTTGGGTTTTATTATTCATTACTCGACTGGCACCATCCCGATTATACAATGGACAATGCGCATCCGCTGGTTCAGGTTGATACCAGCAAAGCCAATTATGATCGCCTGAACAAAGGCCGCGATATGAACAAATACCGCGAGTACCTGAAAAACCAGATCACCGAATTGATGACCAAATATGGTAAAATAGATATTCTATGGATGGATTGGTCGTGGAACAAAGGCGACCCACATGGCAAATGGGGTGATGACTGGGGGGCAAAAGACCTGCTGAAAATCGTTAGAAAATTACAACCGGGTATCATCGTAAATAACAGGCTTGGACTTTATGATTACAGCGACGGCGGTGATTTTGAAACGCCTGAGCAGGTGAGCAGTACAGAACTTGAAAAGTACAAAGGCAAAACATTTGAAACCTGCCAGACATTCTCAGGTTCATGGGGTTACTACCGTGATGAGAACACCTGGAAAACACACCGTCAGTTATTGGATTTGTTGATCACTTCAGTAAGCAATGGCGGTAACCTGATATTGAATGTTGGTCCTACAGCGCGCGGAGAGTTTGATTACCGTGCAACTCATGCACTCGATAGTCTTTCTTATTGGATGCATGCGAACGATAAATCGATTTACGACTGTTCTTTTGCTCCGTCACAATTCAAAGCGCCAGATGGTAACAAGCTGACTTACAATCCTACAACCAAGCGCTTGTATATCCATTTGTACAATTACCCGGCAGATGGTAAACTGGTATTGCCGGATTATAAAGGAAAAGTGAAGTATGCTCAATTTTTGAATGACTATTCGGAAGTGAAATATGTGTCTTCCGGCGGAAACGATCTGGAGTTAACTTTGCCAAAAACCAAGCCGCCTTATGAAATACCGGTGGTTGAACTAACGCTGCAATAATGAAAAGATATACCCTGGCGCTCGATCTGAAGGATGATGCAGCATTGATTGCCGAATATGAAGAATACCACCGATCAGTATGGTCCGAGATAAAGAAAAGCATTACGGACTCAGGTATCACTGATATGGAGATATACCGTTTCGATAACCATTTGTTTATGGTGATGGAGACGGAGGATGATTTCAGCTTTGACCGCAAAGCGGCAATGGACAATGGCAACGCCAAAGTGCAGGAATGGGAATCCCTGATGTGGAAATTTCAGCAGCCGCTGAAAAATGCAAAGCCAGGCGAGAAGTGGGTATTGATGGACAGGATTTTTAAGTTGGGGGAATAGTTAACCGGTGATTAGTGATCAGTTAACCAGTGATCAGCAAATAGTTTAATATAATAAGTTAATCATGGTAATCCTTAAATCTGGAAAATCATGGTTCATACAAATACAGATGACACAACATAGTTACTTACGCATACACCCAAAGGATAACGTGCTGGTTGCATTGCGTGACCTGGACCAGGGAACTGCTATAGAGTTTGAAGGCCAGAGTTTTAACCTGGCGGATAAGGTTGCTGCCAAACACAAATTTACCCTGAATGCCGTGCAGCCTGATGACTCCATTTTTATGTATGGTGTATTGGTTGGCAAAGCAACCAAACCTGTTCCGCAAGGGGGATTAATATCTACAGAAAACATTCATCATGCCTCAAGTGAGTTCCATTTAGGAAAAAGAAAACTCGACTGGCATAAGCCTGATACTTCTAAGTTTGAAGGCCGTACATTTAATGGCTACCATCGTGCAGATGGCTCAGTGGGAACAGCCAATTATTGGATCGTTATTCCGCTGGTGTTTTGCGAGAATCGGAACATACAGGTAATGCGCGAGGCCTTGGTTGATAAACTGGGCTACAAAAAAGCAAAACGATACGAGAATGAAGTAGAGCAATTAATGGAGCTTTACGAGGCAGGAAAATCGACCCAGGAAATATTGAGCGCTGATATGCAGTCGGGCAACGAAGCGGCGGGCAATAAACGCTTCTTCAAAAATATCGATGGCATTAAATTCCTGACCCACGATATGGGTTGCGGTGGTACACAACAGGATTCGCAAGCTTTATGCGGATTACTGGCCGGCTATATTACACATCCAAATGTTGCAGGGGCCACAGTACTGAGCTTAGGGTGCCAGCACGCGCAAGCCCATATTTTACAGGACGAAATTGCTAAACGTGATCCCAACTTCAGTAAGCCGCTGGTGATACTGGAGCAGCAAAAAATGGGCACCGAGCGCAATCTGTTACAGCATGCGCTCAAACAAACTTTTGCAGCTCTGATGGAGGCAAACCAGACCGAACGAACTCCGGCGCCTTTATCTAAACTATGTATAGGTTTAGAATGTGGTGGCTCTGATGGGTTTTCTGGCATATCGGCTAACCCTGCATTGGGTTATGTGTCGGACATCCTGGTTTCATTAGGTGGGTCGGTGATCCTATCCGAGTTCCCTGAACTTTGCGGAGTAGAGCAGGAGCTAAGCGACCGATGCGTAGATGAAAATACAGCCAAACGCTTTATGGACCTGATGATCACCTACAATGCCAGGGCTGAGCAAAATGGTTCTGGATTTTATGCCAACCCGTCCTTCGGGAATATTAAAGACGGCTTGATCACTGATGCGATCAAATCAGCAGGGGCGGCAAAAAAAGGGGGGACATCGCCTGTTATGGCGGTGCTGGATTACCCTGAAAAGGTAACTAAGAGCGGATTGAATCTTTTATGTACTCCGGGTAGTGATGTGGAAAGCACTACAGCAGAAGTCGGCTCAGGTGCGAATATTGTATTATTTACTACCGGTTTGGGTACGCCAACCGGAAACCCTGTTGCACCTGTAATCAAATTGTCAACCAACACTGCTACTTATAATCGCATGCCAGATATCATCGACATTAATTGCGGGACAATCATTGAAGGCTTGGAAACCATCAAACAGGTAGGCGAGCGTATTTTAGAATATGTGATCAGTGTAGCCAACGGCGAGGAACAACCAAAATCAGTTCAATTAGAGCAGGATGATTTTATTCCGTGGAAGCGTGGCGTATCATTATAAACAGAATTAAAATAAAGTCTTCCCTTATGTGGGAGATTTAGAGGGGGATTATGTTTTCAATACAAAATAAATCAGCTATAATAACGGGCGGTGGAAGTGGTATAGGCAAGGCTATTGCAGAACTTTTTGCAAAGCAAGGAGCAACAGTGCACATCATCGACCTTGATGAACAATCGGCGTCTGCAACAGTTAATGAAATACAACAAAATGGAGGTAAGGCCTCCTATCATATTTGCGACGTTAGCAAACAGCAGCAAGTATTAGATGTTTTCAATTCAATTGGCCAGATAGATATCCTGGTAAACAATGCAGGCATCGCACACGTAGGCGCAGCAGCTACTACCAGCGAAGCAGATTTCGACAGAGTGATGAATGTGAATGTGAAAGGGGCTTATAATTGTCTGTTCGCGGCGATACCATTAATGAAAGCCAAAGGCGGCGGTGTTATTTTGAATACGGCATCCATTGCTGCAAGTGTGGGTTTGGTTGACCGCTTTGCATATTCAACCAGCAAAGGGGCTATTTTTGCAATGACACTCTCCGTAGCCCGTGATTACCTGCATGATAATATCCGATGCAATAGTATCTCTCCGGCACGTGTGCACACCCCGTTTGTGGATGGTTTTATCGCCAAAAACTATCCTGATAACCAACAGGAAATATTTGAGAAATTATCAAAAAGCCAACCTATAGGGCGCATGGGTAAACCCGAAGAAATAGCGGCATTGGCTCTGTATCTTTGCTCGGATGAAGCCGGTTTCATTACCGGCTGCGATTATCCTATTGATGGCGGCTTTATAAAGATCAATACATAAAAATATTACCGTAGAGACGAAATGCATCGCGTCTCTACACGGAATAACAATACCAGAACAACAATAAATCATTACTTTTATCTATGAAACTAATCCGATTCGGCGAAGCCGGTAAAGAAAAAACAGGCGTCCTGATTAATGATAAACGATACGACACCTCTGCTTTTGGCGGGGATTATGATGAGAAATTCTTCGGGAATGATGGCTTGAACAAATTAGCCGCATTTGTGAAAAACAATAACCTGCCAGAGGTGGGCGATGATGTGCGTTTGGGATGTCCGCTTGGCCGACCGTCAAAGATCGTATGCATCGGCTTAAATTATGTCGATCACGCTACAGAAACTAATGCTACGCCGCCGGCTGAACCTGTAATATTCATGAAGTCGACCACGGCTATCGTTGGTCCGAATGATGATATTGTCATCCCTAAAAACTCTGTAAAAACCGATTGGGAAGTTGAGCTGGCAGTAGTGATCGGCAAAAAAGCAAGTTATGTAGATGAGTCTGAAGCAATGGATTACGTTGCAGGATATGTATTACATAATGACGTTTCAGAACGGGAGTTTCAATTGGAACGCGCCGGTACGTGGGATAAAGGCAAAGGATGCGATACCTTTGCACCGATTGGCCCATTTATGGCAACGCCGGATGAGATAGCAGATCCGCATCAACTTCGCCTCTGGCTCAAACTAAATGGTAAAACCATGCAGGACGGCACCACAGCAAACTTTATATTCAACATTCCGCACCTGATCAGCTATACCAGCCAGTTCATGACCCTTTTGCCGGGCGATATCATTTCAACCGGTACACCTGCCGGAGTTGGCTTGGGTATGAAACCGAATGTATACCTGAAGCCAGGCGATATAGTAGAATTAGGAATTGACGGTTTGGGCTCGGCAACGCAAAAACTGGTAGCGTATGCAAAGAATTGATGCACACCAGCATTTTTGGAAGTTCGACCCGGTAAGAGACAACTGGATCAACAGCGATATGTCCGTCATCGCACGGGATTTTTTGCCTAATGATCTGTTGCCTATTCTGCAACGCAACAATATCGACGGAACAGTAGTGGTACAGACTTGTCATATGGAGGAGGATAACCGTTTTATGCTCGGACTGGCAGATCAATATAGCTTTATAAAAGGTGTGGTTGGATGGGTGAACCTGCAATCGATCAAGGTTGAAGATAAGCTGAAGTATTATCATGATCTATTCCCAAAAATGAAGGGCTTTCGTCATGTTTTACAAGCTGATCCGGATGATCAATTAATGCTTCGGGACAGTTTCAAAAATGGCATCTCTTTGCTCAATAAATACAATTTTACTTACGATATACTGATCTACCCAAAGCATTTGAAATATGCTGCGCAGTTGGCTGCCGAATTTCCGGATCAAAAATTCGTGGTTGACCACTTGGCGAAACCGCACATCAAAACAAAGGAAATTGATAGCTGGAAAAGGGATATAGAAGCGCTGTCAAAGAATCTGAACGTATACTGCAAAGTATCAGGTATGCTTACTGAAGCCGATTGGTATTCGTGGAAGACGGAAGATTTTACGCCATACCTGGATACAGTTTTCAACGCTTTTAGTATAAATCGGGTAATGTATGGCTCTGATTGGCCGGTTTGCAAACTGGCGGGCGGCTACAACCGGGCATTGGAGATATTACAAATCTATACATCGCGATTCTCTGAAAAAGAACAGGAACAATTCTATGGTGGCAATGCCATCGAATTTTATAATCTAACGGAATAAATTCTCCGGTATAGCCCCATCGGGCTAAATATTGATAGAATAATATATAACAAAACCAATTACGTGCCGTAGGTACGAAACCTAAAAATAGAATGGATCTTCAATTAAAAGATAAAATAATCATCGTAAGCGGTGGCGCTAAGGGCATTGGCGAGGGTATTGTAAAGGTATTAGCGGCAGAAGGAGCCTTCCCGGTTATTATTGGTCGCAGCGAAGAGGATAATTTGAAAGTGGTGAATGATCTTGGTGGAAAAGCATCGCAAATTGTAGCTGAACTGACCGATCCTGCCCAATGCGAAAATGCAGTTAAGACTGTCATCAAAAAATATGGACATGTTGATGGGCTTGTAAATAATGCCGGCGTAAATGATGGTGTGGGTTTGGAAAAAGGAAACTACGAGCAGTTTATGGCATCGCTGCATAAAAACCTGGTGCACTATTATCTGCTGGCACATTATGCCTTGCCAGAATTGAAAAAGAGTAAGGGAGCTATAGTAAACATCGGCTCAAAAACTGCGGAAACGGGCCAGGGAAACACTTCGGCATATGCTGCGTCAAATGGGGGCCGGAACGCATTAACACGCGAATGGGCTGTGGAACTGTTGCCTTATGGTATCAGGGTAAACGCGGTTATTGTAGCCGAGTGCTGGACACCATTATATGCTACCTGGATAAAAACACTGGCCGACCCGGACGAAAAACTCAAATCCATTATCTCCAAAATACCATTAGAAAACCGAATGACCACCTGCGAAGAGATAGCCAATATGGTGGCTTTCTTATTATCTGAAAGGTCAAGCCATACTACCGGACAGTTGATTCATGTGGATGGTGGCTATACGCATTTGGATAGGGCGATAAGTTAACCATCGGATTTTTCATGGCGATGGGTTTCAAAACCATCGCTATGAAAAATGGTAATACCATTACTATAACTTTATAGTGCAATGAAAGACAAAAAACTACGCAGTAGCGAATGGTTTGGACGGACAGGTAAAGATGGCTTCATCTACCGTTCGTGGATGAAAAACCAGGGCATCCCTGCGCATGAGTTTAAAGGTAAACCGGTCATCGGCATTTGCAATACCTGGTCGGAGCTTACGCCCTGCAATGCACACTTTCGTGAGCTGGCTGAATCGGTAAAACATGGCATTTATGAAGCAGGTGGTTTCCCCGTAGAGTTCCCGGTAATGTCATTAGGCGAAACGCTGATCAAACCCACCGCAATGCTTTATCGTAACCTGGTGAGTATGGATGTGGAGGAATCCATCCGCGCTAATCCATTGGATGGCGTGGTGTTGCTTTGCGGTTGCGATAAGACTACTCCGGCGCTCATCATGGGTGCTTGCAGCGTAAATATTCCGACAATTGTTGTCTCCGGCGGTGCGATGCTGACCGGCAAATACCAAGGACATGATATTGCTACATCAGATGTATGGCGCTTTTCCGAAGCTCAACGGGCAGGCCGCATGACAGAGGAAGAAATGAACATTGCCGAGGCCTGCATGTCGCGCAGCAGGGGGCATTGTGCGGTAATGGGTACGGCATCTACTATGGCTGTGATGGCTGAAGCATTGGGGCTGACCTTGCCAGAAAATGCAGCTATTCCTGCAGCTGATTCACGGCGAAAAGTTTTGGCGCATATGTCGGGCATGCGAATAGTGGATATGGTGAGAGAAGACCTAAAGCTGTCTGATGTTTTGACACGGGAGGCTTTTGAAAATGCCATCATTACCAATGCAGCAATCGGCGGTTCAACTAATTTCATCATTCATTTGCTGGCAATTGCCGGACGTATCGGTGTCGACCTTAGTATTGATGATTTTGATACAAGCATAAAAGGTATTCCATTGCTGGCTAATCTGCAACCATCCGGCAAATATTTTATGGAAGACCTGTATTATGCAGGGGGCATTCCGGCGGTAATGAAAGAGTTGGATGCTAAACTGAATAGGAATGCTTTAACAGTTACAGGGAAACCTATTTCCAATCATTATCAAAATGCTACTTGTTATAATAGAGACGTGATTGCCACGAAGGATGCCCCTTTCAACCCATTGGCAGGCATTACTGTTTTAAAAGGTAATGTATGTGAGCACGGTGCGGTGATGAAGCCATCGGCTGCAACCCCGGCTTTGCTGCAACATACCGGGAGAGCAGTAGTTTTTGAAAATATTGAAGATTATAAATTGCGGGTGGATAATGCTGATTTAGACGTGGACGAAAACAGCGTGATGGTGCTCAAAAATGTCGGACCAAAAGGTTATCCCGGTATGCCCGAGGTAGGCAACATGGCTATTCCGAAGAAATTACTGGATAAGGGTGTAACCGATATGGTCCGTATTTCAGATGGCCGCATGAGCGGGACCGGCTTTGGAACGGTAGTGTTGCATGTATCACCTGAGGCTGCTCTAGGCGGAACATTTGCCATTATTCGGGATGGAGATATAATCGAACTGGATTTTAAAAACCGGTCACTGAATGTAAAACTTTCGGCTGAGGAGATATCCAAGCGCAAACAGCAGTTAAAACTGAATAACGATTTTGCCACCCGTGGTTATGTATATCTTTATCAAAGCCACGTGGAGCAGGCGCATTTAGGCGCAGATCTGGATTTTTTAAAAGGTGGCAGCGGAAGTGAGATCCATAAGGATTCGCATTAAGAGATATAATCAAAGTAAAAATGTCATTTCGATGAGCGGCAGAGGCTAGCGGGCTGGAAGCGAAGAGAAATCTTTTACGATCTGCACGTTCGCTTGCAAGGTGCAGAAGATTTCTCCTCACCCCAGCACACCACCCCTCACGGTTCGTCGAAATGACAGTTATTTTAAAATACTAAATCTATGACAGACGACAGATTCACCAACCAGGTAGCCATCATCACCGGAGCAGGACAAGGTATTGGGTTTGAAATCGCCCGGCAAATGGCTTTGAGCGGTGCGGCGGTGGTGTTAAATGATATTGATGCTGCTTTAGCTAACCGGGCAGCAGCGGTTATTTCGGCAATGGGTGGTAAATGCCATCCCTTTCCGGGTGATGCGTCCGATATCAATTTTATTCAGCAAATGGTTGATGAGGCAGTTCGGAAGTTTGGTTTCCTGACTATCACTATTGCCAACGCGGGTATTACTTCTTATGGTGATTTTTTGGAGTATCAGCCTAAAGCTCTGCAAAGTGTAATTAACCTGAACCTGTTTGGCAGTTTCTTTCTTGCACAGAAATCAGCCATACAAATGAAAAAGCAGGGCAGTGGTGGTAGTATTTTACTGATGTCGTCTGTAACCGGTCACCAGGCGCATAAAAACCTGGCCGCGTATGGAATGACCAAAGCCGGACTCGAGATGATGGCTAAAAGTTTGGTGCTGGAACTATCGCCTTTAAATATTTCGATCAATACAGTCGCTCCCGGCGCTACATTAACCGAGCGTACTTTGCAGGACGAGAGCTACGCACAAACCTGGTCGCGTATTACGCCCATGGGCCGTGCTGCTACGGTAGAGGATATTGCCAATGCTGTACTTTTCTTTGTACTGCCCGAATCGAGACATATTACCGGGCAAAGCCTTGTTGTTGATGGTGGCTGGACGGCTACAAGTCCATCGCCTTATTAAGACACGATTGTAGGATTGGATTGATTACCTTGATGTATGAAGACTGAAAAAGAGAAAATGCTGGCCGGGGAATATTACCTGGCGTATGATGAAACACTGGTAAGAGAACGCACAGATTGTAAAAAGCTGCTTCACCGACTTAATGTGACCGAATTTGTAGTCAGCGGGAATACAAGAGCAATTCTTCGTAAATTGATTCCCAATGCACCTGATAGCCTTTACATCGAGCCACCTTTTCATTGCGATTATGGTTATAATATTATCTGCGGCGAGAATGTCTATTTCAATGTAAACTGTGTTGTACTGGATGTAATGCAGGTGAAATTGGGTAACAATGTATTTTGCGCCCCTGCAGTTCAGATCTATACAGCTACCCATCCCCTGGATGCCGTACTCCGAAGAACAAAAGAAAACGCCAAACCCGTAACCATAGGCGACGACTGCTGGATAGGCGGCGGAGCCATTATTTGTCCGGGTGTAACTATTGGTAACCGCTGTGTAATAGGGGCCGGAGCAGTAGTAACCAAAGATATTCCCGATGATTCGCTGGCTGTTGGGAATCCGGCAAGGGTTATAAGAAAGTTGTCTGAACTATGATTTGAAGGACTTTTTGATGGCTATGATTTACTTTTTATTACTCATAGTTTTCATTCAATCATCTAAATCATAGTTCAGATAAGCAACCATACTTCAAATCTACCCGTAACTTCTCCAAAGCTGTTTGCAGGCTATCACTCTATTTAGTTCATATTGGTGCGATTTTTATCAGGCATATTACACGTTCTGGATCAAAAAGAGCGGGCAAAATTGCTCCTGCTTATATTTTTTGACGTACTCATTAGTGCGCTCGATATCGCTTTTCTTGGTTTAACCGTCCTGGTTATCAATTTTTATGTTAAAAATTCCACAATACCTTATGCATCATGGCTCCCGACTTCGCTGAATAATCAAAGTTCTGTTTTATTGATTACGATATTTTTTATACTGTTCGGTATAAAAAACCTGATTGCCTGGTATATTGCCTCCGCCCGCTATCGTTTTATTTATAATGTCGCTACCCGGTTGTCTGAAAAAGGTATCAGGCAGTACCTGAAAAAGGATTATCTAAGCTTTGTTACTATCGACTCATCAGTATACATCCGTAAGATCAGCAACCAGCCTATTGAGTTTAGTACTTATATATTGACTAACCTTCAGCAGATCGTTTCCCAAGCTGTATTAGTGTTTTTTGCACTTGCAGCTATTATATGGTATAGCGCTAAATTGTTCCTTTTGTTATTTATTTTATTGATGCCTGCAATTGCACTTTTGGGTTTAATATTAAAGAAACGCTACGATCATCTGCGCAAGAACATTAAACAAACCAGCGCCGACACGATAAAGAATTTAAAGGAAGCTCTCTCAAGCTATATCGAAAGCCATATTTATGATAAAGGCGATTTTTTCGCCGGGCGTTACTATCGCCAGCAGCAACAACTCAATCATTACATCTGCACCCAGCAGTCGTTGCAATATCTGCCTTCAAGGTTGATTGAAGTTTTTGCCATCCTCGGATTCTTTATTCTGATACTCATCAGCAAATGGTCGGTTCACACACCGGCTGTTGATCTTTTTACCATCAGCGTATTTGTAGCTGCCGCTTATAAGATTATCCCGGGCATTGTGAAAATCATCAATAGTGCAGGTCAAATGAAAACTTATGAATTTGTGCTGAGGGATCTGCTAAAAGATGATCAGGCACCATACAACACAACAGCAAAACAATCGGGGAGCATCCATTCAATCAGTCTGAAAAAGATACATTATAAATATCATGACCGGATAGTATTAAACGGAGTGGATTTTGATATCAATCCCGGCGATTTTGTTGGTTTATCCGCGGATTCCGGTCGCGGTAAAACTACGCTGATCCACATCCTGCTAGGTTTTATTGAACAGGAAGACGGGGTAGTTTGTGTCAATAATCAAATCAGCCATGCGAAAGACAGGTTTGCATGGCATAACCGCATATCCTACATTAAACAGCAAACATTTTTACTGTACGATTCTATAAAAAATAATATTACACTGGAAGAAGATAATTATGATGAACAGAGGTTGAAGGAATTGATTGCAACATGCGGCTTATGCAGCCTGATTAACCAATACCCGGAAGGTTTGAATCGAATAATCACCGAAAATGGCAAAAACCTGAGCGGCGGCCAACGCCAGCGGGTTATGCTGGCGAGGGCGTTGTATCATGATTTCGATTTGTTGATAATGGATGAGCCCTTTGGTGAGATGGACCAGCAAAGCGAGAATGAAATACTCGACAGCTTAAAGCAATTAACACACGAGGGCAAAATGATCCTGTTCATTACCCACAATAAGGCCGGACTTAGCTTCTGCAATAAAATCGTTTCACTGAATGACTGAGCTGAAGAAAACATTGATCATACTAAGCCCCGGCTTCCCCAAAAACGAAGCCGACAGCACTTGTATTCCGCCTCAGCAGGTTTTTGTAAGGAACTTAAAATTGAAATATCCGGGACTCAATATAATTGTGCTGGCATTTGAGTACCCTTTTTATTCATCTTCTTATCTATGGAACGACGTTTCGGTTATCTCATTCGGAGGAGCAAATAAGGGTGGTTTAACCCGCTTAAATAACTGGCGGCGTGTTGGTTCAGAGCTGAAACGTCTTAACAAAATATACCGGTTAATAGGCTTATTAAGTTTCTGGATGGGAGATTGCGCTTTTATAGCCGACAGATTTGCAAAAAAGCATAACCTGAAACATTTCTGCTGGATACTGGGCCAGGATGCCAGACAGGATAATAAATATTTTAGATGGGTAAAACCCGATGCTGAAAATCTGATCGCTTTATCGGATTTTATAGCTGCTGAAATTAAAAGCAATTATTCTATAACGCCTGCTCATGTTATCCCGGTTGGGGTTGATCCCAAACTATTTGGAGAGCCTTCACGAACAAGGGATATTGATATCCTTGGCGTTGGCTCACTCATCCCTTTAAAGTTGTATTCTCTGCTGATCAATATGATCGGCACTCTTCACATTTATTTCCCCAATATCAGGGCTATTATTTGTGGCGATGGGCCGGAAAAGCACCTTTTAGAAACATTGATAAAGGATTACCGGCTGGAAAAGAATATCGAATTGACGGGTGAACTTCCTCATACAGCTGTGCTGGCTTTGATGCAAAGGACAAAAATTTTCGCTCATCCGTCATCCTATGAAGGCTTGGGGGTAGTTTGCCTTGAAGCTTTGTATGCAGGTGCACAAGTGGTAAGTTTTGTAAGACCGATGGATGAGCCTATAAAAAACTGGCACTTCGCAAAAACGCCGGACGATATGGTGAATGTTTTAAAACGGCTGCTGGAAGATTCGTCATGTAATAAGGCAAAGGAAGCTCCATATTTAATAAATGAGACCTGCAATAAGATAATGAACCTGTTTGGCTACAACGATTCCGATATTTCCTGAATCCTCAAGGCGATAGCCTCAAACGAAAGGTTCGATTTGAAATACTTCAGCGATGCTTTTTGCCTTTCAGCAATATCTATTTGAGTGATTTGATTTAATGCACCCAGTAAAGCTTTTGCATTTCCTGCTTCATATAAAAGTCCGCATCTGCCATTATCTGTTATCATGCGGAATGAATCGATATCGGTTACTACAGGCATGCACCCGCACGACATAGCCTCGCAAACCGCTGTTCCACTGCCTTCATAGTGGGATCCTGATAAAATAATATCCGCGCTGTTAAACCAATATTGTAATTGCGGGTGCGAAACCCTGCCAATCAATGCTACGGCCTCTTTTTGCGGAGAACTATTAATCATTTCTTTTACCTCATTCAGCAATTCCTCAGTGTGATAGATCATGTATAACCTTGCTGATGGTTCCGTTCCGGCAAACTCAAGGAATGCTTTTAATACCGTTAGTGGATCTTTGTTTTTATTCAACCGTCCCACCCAAAGGAAGGCAAGCCCATTAGTTACGCCGGTTTGCTGCCTGGCTGTACTTTTATCCATCGGCAAAAAGGCAGAAGATACCTCCATCACCTCATGTATCTTATCGCCTGAACTGATGTTGCCCTTTTGTACCCAGCCTAATCCCATGTTATGCGAGGCAAATAAATAGGCATCAACATACCTATCGGCCAATCGTTGGAGATGTTTTTTAATTCCGGTGCGGGGCAGCTCGGCATGATTGTGAACAATGATTTTGGTATGCTTTCCAAGTGAAAAACGTAACTGAATTACCTCTAACGGATGATTGAAACTTTGTACGACCACCACATCAGGTTTTAGGCTTTTGATTAACCGGTGCAGCCTTAATGGGAAATGAGAAGGTTTGAGTCGTTTGAAATAATATTTGACCCCATCCTTATCATATTCGCCTTCATAATCAATTTGTTGTATGCTTATTACCGTGTTATGCCTGGCCAATGCTTCCAGGATACCTGTATATGCTTTTATACGCTCAAGCCATGCTGCAGGAGCATTGTACTCTCCCGTATAAACATATCCGGCAAAAACGTATCTCATAAAATGATTTTAAGCAAGATGCGTATTAGAAGGTATCCACATCCGCGTAGGTGAATTTAATCTTATCCAGCGGTATGCGCGAACCAAAATCTTTAAAAAGCACATAGAAAGACGGCTCGGCAGGATATCTGGACGAAAGCAGCCACGATAACCTTGTTTGGTGACTGGTATGAAATTGTATATTCTTCAGCCCAAGCTTCATTGCTAATTTTTTTAAGTCAATCAGCATGCTGTCAAACTCACCCGAAGGGCAGTTTACATCACCTACAATCAGGCTATTTTTGATTTTTATCCATAAAATGGCTTCGCCAATTTTTATAACGCGGGTATCATCACTATATCTTTTGTAGTTAAGATAAAGCGCATTCCTGTTTACTCCGGCAAAACCTTCTTTAAACACTCCGTTTTCAATGCCCTTCCTGGGGAGCAGGTAATCTTTCAGGATATATTCCTGGTACTGATTATACATCTTCTTCAGGAACGGGACTCTCCTGGTGATGCTATCAAAAGAAACTATACCGGTAGGTATATTATAATGTGCTAATGTTTCGGTCATCTGCCATTTCAGCCTCACCAAAAAGCCGTGCAGCGAGTTCTGATTAGGGAACCCGAATACCAGGCTTATCCCTTCTTCCATACACAGATCGAAAGTTAGATTGGCCAGTTGCACAAACAGGCCCTTAAACTGGTATTTAGGGTGTGTCATGGTATCAGCCGATTGGCCGGCCAGGTACAACTGATCACCATAACGTATAAAGCAGGGGAGAACCCCATAGTAAGCTATTGGGTTATGACGTTCGTTAAAAGCGATATAACCAATATGCCCAATGCCTGTATAGGAAGTATCGTATTTCTTTTCGTAGTAACCCGGCGGATTATTGCGGCCGTACATTTCGTGATACAACGTTTCAAGGGCATTGATATTTGCCTTGCTCAACCTTTCAATATGGTAGCCCTTCATCTGAATTACTTCACTCATATCTCGGGGTTACAGTTGTACACATCGGGTTAATGGTATTGATGAACGGATTTGCAGTAAAATGTTCACGCATTGCGGGACCGGCGTGGTCATCAGACCAATTGTTATACGAGCCATAAGGGAATGCCTGGCTGTTTACAGTCTCACCTGTTATATCTTCAAAGTATTGTCTGGAGCGGATCATTTCTTGCTGAGCGTCATCAATATTTATTCGCGCGAGGCCGTTGTGATAATAGCAAGGTGAACCTATTGTAGTATACTTTGATAAAGCTAACTCCCTGATCTGCTGTTGGGTCAATTGCAGACAGTAGTCTTCATTATCAGGTTTGCTGTCCCGGTAGGGTACCAGCGGGTATAATAGATTCATCATTTCCTGCCAACATCAAAACCACCCGAACGAGCATTTCTACGAATTTTTTCGCCGTTTTGTTCGGGGAAATACGGATTAAAACGATTTTTTTGAAACCATTGATTATTGTAATACAGCCTTTTAGGGCCATACATCTGAACCTGCCCAAAAACTCATTCGACAAAACACCAAAGCCCTCATTTCTTATTGCTGTTATAAAAAATGCACCCTGCAGTTGATATTTCGCTAATAAATATAATACATACTTATGATTATTTGCATATACATTGTCAAAGGTGATGCAAATGTTCACTTTCTCCTTGCTGAATCCTTGCCCGGGTTTGACACCTGTTCTTTGAGCTAAAGTCATACTCAGAGATATTAAACAAGAGGGAAACTCACATTAGGGTAAAATTGTTTGATCTTCGTTATCAACTCCTGTATATTACCTTTTACATATTTATTACTCCCGCCTATGTTGATTGCACTATACTCACTGGTATTTATCGTTTTTAGCTGTGGAAACAAAGTTTCATCAAATAAACTGACATAACCCTTATGCAATACCAATAATATATTCTGAGGGTCGGTTGTAAAGAATGATCCTGCTTTTGATACGACCAGGTCTGCATCCTGATCTTCTTCAATTTTTCCTGTATTTAGTCCCCAGACATCAGCCGGGTTAATAGTCAGACTTTCAAAAAGCTCACGGTCACATAAAAACCCGGTTTGCCTGGCCTTGCGGATGTGGTTCCAGATGTTCCAGTCGCCCGTCAGTGTTGAGTCTGTTCCGAATAGTATTGGAAGATGGTTTTTCAGATGATTTATTGGAGCCGTCTTATCCAATAAAAAGTAATTCGACTCAGGGCACCAAACCAGCGCTTTGAATTGTTTTGCCTGTTCCTCATTCATGGCAACCCCGTGTACAGCTACTATGGGCCGGCTAAATAGGTTTGACCGGATCAAGCGGTCAATCTCGTTTGAAGCCAGACCGTCAGTCCCTTCGCCGCAATGCATTACTGCAGGTAAGTTTTTTTTAAGCGGATTATTTAGGGCGAAGCGCCATCTCTTTTCAAAATGTACGGAATGGATAGACTGGCATTCCTGGAAAACTGTGACCAGATCATTTGTGACCTTGATCTTTTTTCCGTGATTGACCATTGTGGTAACCCCGCACAATAGGTTTTTATAGATACCCCATTGCATACGAAGCACCTCGGGTATCTGTAATATGCTATCAATTGTGTCTTTGTACTTTACATGGATATATACTCCCCACTCTGTATAATTTTTAAACGTTCGCCCTGCAAGGGGAGGGAAGAGATTGAAATCGAGATGATCGTGTGAATTGATGAGACCGGGAAAGACAATAGCATCATCAAAACTCAAGTTTAACTCATCAGTTTGGTCATAAAAATTGCCCGGCAAAACCTGTGCGATTTTACCATTATTTACCCTGATGCTGACTTGTTGACCCGTTAAGGCCTTCCTAACATTGTTCAGGATCATTGCCGCGCCTTAAATGAATGCCATATATCACCGGAAAACCCTTAAACTGTTCATACACGCTCAAAGCATTCTGATCGGCATAATAATGCTCTACGGTTTCATCAATGATCATCTCCTCTTCGCGGATGAGCCTGAAACCATTTTGATAAAACAGATCTTTGATGGTACCAACAGTATGAACATAATTTTTTACTGCCAATCGCTCGTTGTGATGTTTAAAAGTCCGCTTCCCTCCAAATGCCAGCAGTTGGGGATGAAAATCTGTGATGATCACATCCGCAGATGGTTTCAGGATCCGGCACCACGCCAGTAAAGCCTGTTCAATATTTTCGATATGCGCAACCGTTAGGGTTGATATAATGGTATCAAATGCAGCATTCTGCACGTTTGATAGTGAGTTGTCGTTAATTTTATAGGTATTCGCGCTAAGAAACTTTGCCTTCAACTTGTTTAGCATCCCTTCTGATACATCAAAGCCTATTAACCCGGCGGGTTGCATTTGCAAAATTTTGATCCAATGCCTGCCGGTTCCGCAGCCAATATCAGCAACCGATTTGTTTTGGATGATTGTTCGGTTAAGCAATATTGGAAATAGCACCTCGTCAAGATCGAGCATCAGGTTACCTGGCTGTGTATCATAATTTTCCGACCACAGGTTATAAGCATCTGCTGAATTTTTTTCAATAACTACGGGTTGAAACAGCCGTTTCCTGATATTTCTGAGGGCGGGTATCACTTTGTTTGTATAAGGGTTTTGACAGGAATTACGAAGTAGAATAACCATTGGTTGCCCAACTAAATTTTTATTTGACGGTTCAGGCAACTGCGCTCGTGTCGATTTCGTAATTCAATAGGATACTAAATTGATGGGGTTAATAATTGGCAGCAGGTCGTTGATCTGCTGCTATTTATCTATCTGTTTATGATGCCCACAAGCCTGTTATAATGAGCAAAATACTATTATTCAATCCCAAAAGCGCCGATGCGAAACACCGCATCCCTAATTCTATATTAAGTATAGCCGCCTCTGTTGAGGGCAAATACGATTGGGTAATTGTCGACGGTAATTGCGAAGCCGACCCGCTTGAAAAAATCAAAAATTACCTTGATACCGGCAATTTCAGATACCTGGGTTTTACAGTGATGCCCGGGCCACAACTAAGACAGGCTATCCCGATTGCAAAAGCGATCAAAGAACGCTATCCGCATACCAAAATGATATGGGGAGGGTATTTCCCATCTACCCAACCCGAAACAGTTTTATTCTCGCATTACGTCGATTTTATCATCAATGGCCCCGGTGATCATGCTTTCCCGGCATTAATTGATGCTCTGGAAAACGACAAGCCTTTTGAGTTTATCAGAAACCTGATTTATCAGGCTACTAATGGTAAGATCATCAAAACACCTAAAGAGGATTTGATGGAGCAGGACCCCTTGCCTTCATTACCATATGATAAGCTAAATGAGTTTTATCCGATTAGCAGGCTGTTGGGCAAAACCTATTTGGGCGAGAAAACTATGGCTTATCATTCCAGTATTGGTTGCCCTTTCACTTGTTCGTTTTGTGCAGTGGTGCCAATTTTTGAAGCACGATGGAAGGCGAAATCAGCACAACTGGTATACAATGACATAAAATATATTAAGGATAATTGGGGTGCAACGGCTGTTGAGTTTCATGATAATAACTTCTTTGTTTCCGAAAAGCGCACGGTAGAGTTTGCCAACCTGCTCAAGCCGGAAAAGATGAGCTGGTGGGGGATGGCGCGTATTGATACGATGGATAAGTTTAAAGACTCGTCGCTGGCGGCTATACGTGAATCGGGATGTAAATGTATCTTCTTCGGCGCCGAAAGTGGTAACGATAATATCCTGGAGCAACTTGATAAAGGCGGTACACAAACCGGTGAACAGATACTCACCTTTGCAGAAAGGCTAAAGAAGTTCGATATCATTCCTGAATACTCATTTGTTTTAGGCACTCCCGCTCCAACTACCGAACAGGTACAGGCACAGATAGATTTTGAGATTGATTTTATAAAAAAGGTAAAGGCTGTAAATCCAAACGCAGAAATTGTGATATACACTTACAGCCCCGTACCCACAGAGGGGTCGGAATTATTTAAACAGGTATTAGCCAGCGGTTTTAAATATCCGCAGGTGCTGGAGGATTGGATAAGCCCGGCCTGGGAAAATTTCGACATGCGGAAAAACCCTCTTACACCATGGCTCACCCCGGATATGATTGATAAGATAAGAAATTTTGAAACGGTTTTGAATGGGGCGTACCCGACTGTCACCGATATCAGGCTGAACAGCTTAAAACGCAGACTGATAAAGGCGGTAGCCGGGTTACGTTACAAAGCCAGCTTATACAACTATCCATACGAAATAAAACTGCTGCACAAGGTATGGCGCTATCGCCAGCCCGAGATACAAGGATTTTAACAAATACAAATTGGACCTGACTGTGAAGCATACTGCAAAGAATCGTTACCAAAAGCTCCGGATGGATTTTGAGGAACTTTATATTGCCGTGCGCCAGCAGGAAAAACGGATTTATACCGATGAGCAACTACAGCTTTTACCCGACATTGATCACGTTTATTATGATGAGTGGAAGATCAGGAAAAGATCGAGTGAAAGATTGATCGATTACCTTTCAAAAAAACACAAATTTCTGAGGATACTGGAGGTAGGATGCGGCAACGGTTGGCTTTCGGCTAAGATGTCCAATATTCATGATACGCAGGTAGTGGGGTTGGATATCAATCAACTGGAGATTGACCAGGCTAACCGTGTTTTCAAAAAGGATAACCTGGAATTTATTTATGACACTTTTAACGATAACACTTTTGACAGGGCGCAATTTGATGTGATTGTTTTTGCCGCTTCATTGCAATATTTCCCATCGGTTATTAATGTGATGAAGCAGGCCCTGGATATCCTAAGGCCCGGGGGAGAAGTGCATATAATCGATACCCCATTTTACACACCTCATGAGGCTGAAAAAGCGGACGAACGAAGTCATAAATATTATGCGGCCCTCGGCATACCTGAAATGGCTGAACATTACTTTCATCACTCCATCAGCGAGTTCTGGGGATTTAAATACGAGATATTATTCGATCCTACATCCATCTTTAATATGATCTTTAAAAAAGACCCTTTTTACTGGGTCTGCATTAGAAAATAAAATGCTGGAGGCTCTCACCCATACTTACAAACGTTACCGAACGCTGCAAACGCACCGCATATCGGCGCTGCCTATAGTGATGCTGATGCCGCATAGCGCCTGCAATTGCCGTTGTGTAATGTGTGACATATGGAAAGATAACAAGAACCTGAAACAGCTTACAGAAGAAGATATTTCAGGCTTGTTATCGTCATTAAAACAGTTCGGAACCCAGCAGGTAGTAATGTCTGGCGGAGAGGCGCTGCTCAACCCAAATTTTTTTGCTTTATGCCAGATTTTAAGAAATGCGGGCATCAAGGTATCATTGCTAACTACCGGCTTAACGCTAAAGAATCATGCTGAAAAGCTGGTACAATGGGTTAATGATATTATAGTTTCAATAGATGGCGATCAGCCCTTGCACGATGCTATCCGTAATATTCCCGGGGCGTTTCATAAATTGAAGGATGGAGTACAATGCATACGTCTCCTCAATCCAAACTATAGGATCACTGCGCGTACGGTAATACACCGGCTTAACTTCTGGAACTGGATTGCCATCATCGGGCAGGCTAAGCAGATGGAGCTTGATCAGATCAGCTTTTTACCGGCGGATGTAAGCAGCCATGCCTTTAACCGGCAAATTGCCTGGGAGCAACCACGGCAGGATGAGATATTGTTGTCAAAAAGTGAGCTGCCTGAATTAAAGTCCGTGATACAAAAGATAATTGCCGATTATGCAGAGGATATAGATAGCGGTTTTATTGCTGAATCAGAGCAAAAGCTGATGGATATTTATCATTATTATGCCGCGTTTTATGGCATGATCCCCTTCCCCTACAAAAGATGCAATGCGCCATGGGTATCCACAGTAATAGAGGCGGACGGCAGCGTTAAACCGTGTTTCTTTCACGATACGATAGGCAATATCAGGGATTCATCCCTTGAAACAATATTAAACAGCGATGATGCCATAAACTGGAGAAGAACATTGAATATGGGTACTAACCCTACCTGTACAAAGTGCGTTTGCTCCCTGCATCTGTCACCACTGACAAACCTGTAAGCAGGTTTTAATATAGGTGGCATCGTCCTAAAGAAATGCTTAAAAACTGGAAACCCGGGTTTTTGCACATTATCGTATTAATTACCATTTTGCAGCTGCTCGTCACGCTGCTTACGGATGGTTTTGCCTTGTCTTTTGATGAAGCCATGTGGCAATATATTGGGCGCAACTGGTTCAGAAATGGCCTGGTTCCCTATACCGGGGGGGTGGACAATAAATCACCCCTGATATTTGCGGTATTCGGGTTGTCGGATAAACTTTTTGGTGTTAATTATTGGTTTGGAAGAGTGCTGGGCGCACTGGTACAATCAGTGGGCATATACTATTTGTATAGGTTGGCCCGGCACATTGCGGGTGAGCAGGCGGGTACCCTGGCTATTTCGTTTTACGGATTGTCATTGCTCTGGCATGGCACCGGTGGCAGGTATGTTTCATTTACCGAGACCTATGGTATGGTGTTTATTATCATAGCAGTTTATAAATTCATTACTGCGCAAAGTAAGAAGAACATTTTCATCAGCGGGATAATGGCAGGAATAGGATTGGCATTCCGCTTATCTGCCATCTGGGGCATTATAGCCATATCCTGTGCTTTACTGCGAAAAAATAGAGTAAATCTCCCGATATTCCTCACCGGCATGTTTGTGAGCATTGTGCTATTTGTCGCTATTGGCTTTTTTGCCGGCATCGACATTCATAGTATGATCACCAACGGCCTGGTAGATAATTTCGGCTCAGGCAGTGCAACGGATAGGAGCCTGCTATGGAAAATGGTGAATTTTTCAGATAAGTTCTTTTATTCAGAGCTTATCCTTTTTTACCCTTTTGTACTGGGTTATTTTTTCATAAAAAAGAAGATCGATCTGTTTGGATTATGGCTTATTCTCCAATTCATTGGCATTAATATCGTAGGTACTTATGGCACCCTTCACATGCGCGAACTGCTGCCTGCCATGTCACTCATGAGCGCCCTGTGCGTAACGCATTTGGTAAATGAGTATAAGTTGCCCGCCAAACCATTGATAGTGATTGTCTGGCTGGTATTCTTCCCTAAATTATTAGAACCTTTACTCAATATCCAAAAACTCATAGCAGGCAATAAAGAACAAATAAATACAGCATGCATCGCACCCTACGATAAGCCCGATGAAGGGTCGCGCAAAAGATTAGGCTGGTGGATACGGAACAATACCGCTCCGCAGGATATGGTTTATGTTGCCGGGTTTGGAGCACAGGTGCAGGCTTATTCGGAAAGGGTATCGCCAACTATTTATTTCAATGTAACGCAGACGCAGCTTGCTAAAGAGCGTTTTTATAGTGATATGCATAAGAATAAACCCGTTATGATACTTGTCCCCTTGTTTGCCGAGTACCGCAATTTCGTGGGCCAGGATATGCGGCAATTTGTTGATGAATTAGTTGCGAAGGATTACTACCTGGACAGGTGTATGTATAACTATAATATTTACCGGATCAGGAAATAGATTGCACATGCTGGCAACCCCATAACTTTTGCAACCGTAATTGATATTGACATGCAGCAAAGCACTATCTTGTTTACACATTCTTATTTTATGCGATTTGATCCCAAGCAATGGGGATTAGGCCTGCCTTATCCGCCACTTGGAACGCTGTTGGCCGCTGCCGTGATGCGGCAAAGTGGGTATGATGTCGCTTTGTTCGATACCATGTTTGCAACAGGCCCGGAAGAAGTGGAACCGTATTTAGAAAAGCATGCTCCTGATTTTTTCGTGATCTATGACGATGGCTTCAACTACCTCACTAAAATGTGCCTCACTAACATGCGCGAAGCTGCCTTCAGTATGAGTAACCGGGCAAAGGTGCGTGGTTGTAAGGTGATCGTTTGTAGTTCTGATTCGACAGACCGTTATGAGAAATATCTACAGGAAGGTGCAGACTTCGTGATCATCGGCGAGGGTGAAATAACCTTGCTGGAATTGACAAACGCAATTAAAAACGGTGAAACAGATTATTCTGGAATACAAGGCCTGGCTTATTTAAAAGATGGCAAAGCTGTAAAAACTTTAGGGCGACCTGTAATAAAAGATTTAGACAATTTGCCATCAACTGCCTGGGATTTAATCGACATCAAACCATATAAGGAAAGCTGGCTGAAAAACGCCGGTTATTTTTCGCTCAATATTGGTACAACGCGTGGCTGCCCTTTCAAATGCAACTGGTGCGCTAAACCGATTTATGGCAATAGGTATAATTCCAGAAGCCCGGGAAATGTGGTTGCCGAGATCCGGATGCTGAAAGAGAACTTCGGTATGGATCACATTTGGTTTTGCGATGACATATTCGGTTTAAAGCCGGGTTGGGCAGAAGAATTTAGCAGGCTGATACAAGAAAAAAACTTACAAATACGATTCAAGATACAATCGAGGGCCGATCTGCTTGTGGAAGAAAAATTAGTAAAAGCGCTTGCGGCTGCAGGATGCGAAAATGTGTGGATAGGAGCGGAAAGTGGCTCGCAGAAAATATTGGATGCGATGGATAAGGGTACTACCATTGCGCAGATACATCAGTCGACATTGTTAATGAAAAAATACGGCATCAGGCCGTCGTTCTTTATCCAGTTTGGTTACCCGGGCGAACAAAAGGAGGATATCGAAAATACGATCAGGATGATCAACGAATTGTTGCCTTTCGAGATCGGTATTTCGGTGTCCTACCCTTTGCCCGGAACAGTTTTTTATGAACGCGTAAAAGCCGACCTGAAAACCAAAACAAACTGGACCGACTCCGATGAGATGGCCTTAATGTTTCACAATACATTCCCGCCGTCATACTACAAACAACTGCATCGCTATGTACACCAAAACTATCACCAACACTTGGCGCAAAACAGTCTGACTGAGTTGATCAGAAAGCCACTTCAGACCAATGCAAAAAGCTTAAGAAAGGCCCTTTCGGTATTCTATCATACCCCGGCAGCAATGATTGAAAAATTGAAACTGAAAAGATTGGAGAGGGCTTTATGATGGATACAGTTGTATCACCTGTCAACGAGACAAAAGCTGCGGAAGCCTTTTCGTGGCAATCGGTTGTATTTGATGATCTGTATAGCGACAATGCCATCATTCAGTACAAACGGGAGCGAGTAAGGAGCCATGTGCTGCAATATCTACCTGAAAACAGTCATATCCTGGAGTTGAACAGCGGTACAGGTGAAGATGCTATTTTCTTTGCCGGTAAAGGGCATTATGTACATGCGACAGATATATCTCAGGGTATGCAGGAACAGTTGATGTGGAAGGTCAAAGCAGCAAATTTGAACAACCGCATTACTAATGAATTGTGCTCTTATACCGCTTTAGGTCAAATTAAGAATAAAGGCCCTTACGATTTGATCTTCTCCAATTTCGCTGGATTGAATTGCACAGATGAGTTGGAAAAGGTGTTGAAATCATTATCTGCTCTTCTCAAGCCCAATGGGATGGTGACGTTGGTAATTCTGCCTAAATTCTGTTTATGGGAAACTCTTTTGCTATTTAAAGGAAAATTCAAAACGGCATTCAGGCGGTTCTTCAGCTCAAATGGAAGGACGGCTCATGTAGAAGGACACTATTTTAGGTGTTGGTATTATAATCCGTCTTATATCACCAAAAGACTGAAAGATCAATTTGATGTTTTAAGCATTGAAGGATTATGTACTATCGTTCCGCCATCTTATATGGAAGGCTTTGCCGAAAAGCACCCATTAACTTTTACTTTTCTTAAAAAGTGGGAAGATCGCCTAAAATCCCGTTGGCCCTGGAAGTATATTGGGGATTATTATATTATTTCGCTGAGGAAGAAATAATGATGTATTTAGCGGGAAGTTTAATCTTTTAATTGCGCAAGCAACTCTCTAAGTTCTTTATCTGTTATATTTTCCTTTTCGGATTTATCATAAATAGTAAGCAGGAATACAGTTTTATCTTTTATAACAATGTGAGTGATCACTCGTGCTCCACCTGATTTACCTTTCCCTTTTGATGCAATAGCAATAGGTATTTTGTAACAATCGTTACCTAAAGAAGTGCCTTGTTGTTGCGGATTAATTTCGAGATCGTTGACCAGCTGAGCAAATTAATTCTTTAACGATGGATATTTTTTGGCAAGAGCTTTAATATCACGCCTGAATCTCGGCGTAGCGATTATTTCAAAGCTCATTTAAAAGGTCTTTTGCATTGATACCCTTTAACCGACCTTGTTTTATTTGCTTTACCTGTTCAACGGCTTCATTTATTCCTTCGAGAATCTCGGCTTTGTAGCCACTAATAGGCTTAGCCTTAACATCTTTAAAGTTTTTCAAAACCTCCATCATGAATGAAGCCTTTTCGTCTTTTATATCCAACAGTACTTTCATGTCTTTTGATTAGCAACTAAACAAATTTACTGATTTTTATCGATGGATAAATAAAGTAAGTGGATCAATTCACCGCACTGCCTTCCCAGTGCTCTAAAATCTGTGACAGTTTCAACTGGTATCTGAGGATCAGTTTTTCCTGGAAGTTTTTCGGATCGGGTTTGGCGTAGTGTTTACCAGCGTCCATCCCCATGATAAGCCCCTTGATATTTAGTTTCTTTTGCTGACGCTTTTTGTCCCATCTATCAGCGGTAATTCTCATCAGTAAACTATCCAGTGCATTGCCGAAATGATTATTGAACAGCCATTCAAAGGCTCTTTTCAACCATGAAGGTTTCAAAGATTTGGCTGTAGTAAGGCGCATGCATTTGTTAGGCAGGTAATTCCATGTCCAGTTATTGGCCGCATAAAATTGCTCGAATGTTGTATCACCGTTTACCGGTATAAGTGTGGCAATTTCTATAGCGGTATAGATGTTTTTTTCGCGTATTTGCAGTCCCTCTTCGTCGATATAATAATTCATGCAGAAATAGTGCTCCCTTTTAATCAAAAAGGTCAATTTTTTGAAGCAATGCATCAGCGTGCGCGCAACCCAGAGCCTGTTTTTAGTGGTGATGATAAAAAGATCGATATCAGAATCTTCGTCGGCAAAATTCTTTGAAAGCGAGCCTGAAATAGCGATGCCTTTTACAAAAGGAAAGCGGACCAACAGGTTACTCACTTTTTTTGCTGTGCCGATCATCGTGGCGGCGCGTGCGTTTCCCTGCAGGCGGCGCTCTACTAAAAAGTATTCGTTTTTGAGCGTGTAGAACTTGTCGAAATGGTACACTACCCTATCGATGACCAGGTATTTCAGCACATATTCAAGATCGGTCACGTCACACTTCACAGGCAGGTACAGGTGTATCTCGTCCATCATAAGCGGATAATGAAACAAATCGAAATACGCGATAGTGGATAAGATATGTCTTCTGAGGTCGTGCAAGGTGTAATGGCTTAATGTATCTGCATCTTTATAATAATGACGGCTCAATTGCGTGTTTGGTTGCCACTTTCCTGAAAAATTTATGCCTTTTTACAGGTAAAATAATTTTTTCCGGCTGTTCGGAAACAAAAACAAAATAGCTCATGAAAATGCTATAAAACATGACGCCCTTATCGGCATCCAGTATGTTTTCTGACAGCGAAACAACTGCGATCAGGATCATAAAAGAAAAGAAGACTATGTCCCGTTTTTTGATGGCTCGTTTAATGCCGTAAACTAAGATAACGATGTAAATGCACAGTCCCCATATGCCGGTTTTAATCAAAAAACTCAGGTATTGATTATGTGAGTTTAAACGGTGCAGGTAGGAGCTATAGAATTTTTTTGCAAAATATTGCTCCTGTAATAACTGGATTTCCGAACCGGTTCCGTAGCCAACTATGGGCTTTTTTTCTATCAATTTTACAGCAATTTTCCAACGCGCTAAGCGTGGCTCAACTGTTTGCCCGGCGAAGGATGGTGAAAGGTCTTCCTTTAGTTCTACAAAAAAACGGTCACGCAGTGCATATGAATTAAATATCCCGGTCAATAGAACACAGGACAATCCAATGGTTGTCAGCATATACCATATCCGTTTTTTACCTTGTAGTAAGAACCATGGAATAGCAAAGTTGATCACCAGGAATAATGCGGCAAAAATGGATTTGGAACTTAGCTGGATTATTCCCGCAGTGAGCATTAATGAACAAAAAAGGTGGAGCAAGGTAGTTGATGCGCTAAGCCGTTCGCCAACCAATCGCGATAGCACATAAATAAGCGCTATGGCAATTTGTAGCGACAGAAATGTAGCATGCATATCTATGGGCTGCGAAAAATTATGATTGGTAAATGCTGGTGACAAAATAGAGGACCAGGGCATGTGATAATGTCTGATCGTTATCAATGCATCCAGATACAGATAACCAATAGTCACGGTGCATCCTAAAGCAAAGATTGTCATTAAATTCTGCCGGTATTTTTTCAGATCGAGGTTGTTAAAGCAGAATATCAGCGGTATAAGCAGAATGGGAATATCGAGCTCCCATTCTGATAAGGATTGCTGAAAGTTGATGGTATAAAGCGTGCCTACCAGCGTTACCCAAAATAAAGATTGCAGGATCAGTGTCCGCCATGTGAAAAGCGGCTTTGCTGAGCCCCTTTTGAATTGAATAATGGTATGAATAGCCAAGCTCGCCAGTATTAAATGGTTGTAAAACCGGTCGAACGGCAGGCTTAACAACAACAGTATTACATGGTAATAGCTGATCTTATTGGCCAGGTTGTCCCTGATAAGAAATAACTCTTTCATGGTTTAAGCGTTCATAGCATTCTACAATGAATGCTTCATATTCATTCACAATCTTTTCCCAGTTGAACTGAAAGGCGATTTTGTGCACATTGTTTTTTACCATCGCCCGTTCGGTACCATTGCGCTGAACATTTTCTACCAGGTGCCTTACACCATCAGCATCTGAAAAATAGAAGGCATCCGAATGCAATACCGATTTATTAAAAGGATTGTCATGTGCTGCAATCAATGCTTCGCTGGCCATAGCTTCTAATAATGAAGGATTGGTGCCGCCAACACTATGCCCGTGAAAATAGAGGTATGAGCTATTCTGCATCATACGCACTTTAGCGGTATCAAAAATGGCTCCCTTAAACTGAATACGTTCATCGTTTTTAAACCGTTCGCGGATATATTGCCCGAACCTATTACTCGTATCTCCCAGCACCTTAAAAGTCCGCTGGGAATTGCTGCTATTAAAGCCATCCAATATAGTTTCGATATTATTTTCTGGTTCCATCCTGGCCATCAGCAAAAAGTAATCTTCATTTTTAGCCTGAACAATATCCAACTGCTCACGCTCTATCTCACTGATCAGATCAGCGCCGTAAGGGATGTACTCGCTATGAATATTGTATTTGTTTTCCAGGTAGTCTTTGATCACCCTTGAGTCGGAGATATAAAAGTGACTGTGTTTTACCGCCAGTTTTTCGGCATACTTCAAAAATTGCTGCACCGGCTTAGAGTATTTCGACCGCTTCCACTCCAGTCCGTCCATATTGGTGATAATGGCGCTGTTTTTTGGATAAAGCATACCCCAAACCGAACTGCTGGTATAGCCCATCAGCAATACCACATCAAATTTTCTGCGGCGTGCATCCATCAGGCAGTTCAGGTCATAAATAAACTGTCCTGCTGTACCTATCAGGTATTCCGGATCATAGCAATGCTGAATATTTACCCCGTTCCAGATATCCGCTTTATAAGGATGATTATGTGAGTTATAAACCGTTACCGAGTGGCCCTTTTTCACCAATCCCGCCGATACATACTCCGATATGTGCTCAAACCCCCCGTAATAGTTGGGAATACCCCTCGTTCCCAGTATAGCAATCTTCAAGTTCTTCATAGTTAATTATTTGTTTGTATGCTTTTAAAGTTTCGGTTGCGGCTTGTTGCCATGTGTATTTTTTTAATATCAGGTTGTATAAATTCTCGTCGTATGGGCTCTCGCTGGCTTTCTTTACGGCGGCAAAAATGCTTTCCGGCTTACCCGGATTACAATAAAAAGCATGGGTGCCGAAATATTCCTTTGCATCGCCGCGGTCCGTTATCACAATGTTGCAGCCCATTACTGCACCCTCAATAGAGCTAAGCCCGGTGGTTTCAAACCAGCTTGGCAGGATGTGGACTTTGGCCTGCTCGTAATAAGTCAGCAATTCGTTCTGCGGGATGTGATTGATGAATGTAATATTGGATGCCGCAATGCTCCGGCATTCGTCATAATAAGGCTTCTGGTTTGGTGCATGCGAACCAATCATCACCAACTTGAAGCGTGTATTGTTTAATGCTTTGATCAGGTTCAATTGGTTCTTGATGCCTTCTATTCGTGCCACACATAATACCACGTTGGGATCCTTCTCAACCGACAGGTTCCTCTTGAACAAATGCTGATCGACGCCATTCGGAATAACTGCGTGATTGATCTTGCAAGGATAGGTTTTGATGATACGGCTATATTCTGATTCGGAATTCGGCAGCACCATTGCTGCATTTTTCAAAACCTCAGTTATACTTCGATGCTGGCCCTTCCACAAATACTCTTTGCTGGCAAGATGATCTTTGCCCAATACCCAACGGGCGATAGTCTTTAGGTATTCGATGCTATTTGGCGGCAGAAAACCAAATATTACACCCACACCTTTACGATGGTGCTTATCATACTCTGTGTAATTGCACAGGATAGTAGAGAGCACGAAGGGTTTACCTGATTTTTTACTATGGTAAAGTATATCTGCCGGGCGTGTCAGGTTGAAGAAGTGCAGCAGGTCATAATCCGCATAATTGATTTCATCCTTTGATAATTTGATGTCTGCAGTTATACCTAATTGCTCCAGGTGACGCGCAGTTTGCACCACCTGTACCGTGTCGCCGCCCGGTACGTCAAATAATGTAGATCGTGTTATAAATGCTACTTTCATATCTTTTGAGAATCAAGAGTCGGTTGAGAGCCAAGAGTCAAGAACCAAGAGTCAGGATTAGAGTGAAGAGTCAAGAAACAAGAACCAGGAAGAGAGCCAAGAACCAGGAACCAAGAACCAAGAAAGTGGCATAGTGAAGGCTTCTTCACCGAAACATAACTGCATTTCTGCTTCTTAGTCTTGATTCCTGGCTCTTGATTCCTGGTTCTCATCTTCATTTACAATCTGTTGGGACTTAATTTATGCAGCCACGCAATGAATGTTTCGGGCATATAGCTCACCGCATACAATAGGTAATTATCCAGTCGTAATGGTCTTATGCTGATGGCTTTTCGCACATGCGTACGCGCTTTGTTGGGCTGATAATTATCAGCCAGGAATTTCTTACAGCACAAAGCGTGATAAGCGCCTTCCTTTATTTTGCTGATATCCTGCTTTTTGATAATCGATAGTATTTCGTCGCCTTCTTCACGGGTAATGCTGCCCCTCGTTGTGGCAGCGCGTTTCAATTTGCGGAATCGATCTCCGCGCCATTTTTCATCAATAGTTGCCGATGCCGGGTTGAAGCGCACCTTTATCAACGGTTCGCGGATATTTTGCATTTTGCCCATTTTGGCGAGTCCGGTCCACAGCAAATAATCTTCAAAATTGTGCGCGTTTGCATTATAGCCTCCAGCCTTGATTACCTCGTGCTTTTTATACATTACGGATGAATGGATAAATGGGCAATACACATACATATTGTTCTGAATTTCTTCGTTAGAATGTGCTATGCATCTGAAACTGAACAGGTATTCACCATTTTCGAGGATGTATTCTGCATCACTGCCCGTCAGTACATAATCGGGATGATCTTCTAAAAAGTTGAATTGCTTTTCTAATCTGTCAGGCATGCAGATATCATCCGCATCAAAACGGGCTATGTAATGGCTATCAGCCAGTCTTAACCCGGTATTGAGGGCTTGAGCAATGCCTCCATGCTCTTTATTCACCAATACAATGCGTGGATCATTAAAAGACAAAATCACACTTACCGTATTGTCAGTCGATCCATCATTTACAATAAGTAACTCAAAATTTCTATGCGTTTGCTGCAATACTGACTCTATAGCCTCGCGGATATACTTGCCCGCATTATAGGCAGGCATCAGCACGGTTATTTTCCTCCGATCAGTACGCATTTATTATTTGTGTTTTAGGTGAATTCTCTTTGATATCGAGTAACAGCAGCAACTCAAAAAATACCAGGATAGATAACTGCTCAAACCAATAAGCAATAAACATTACCGCCATTACGATCAGCAGGATAGGAAGCCCGTAAGTCAATATTTTATAGTGCTTCAGAAAATACCAGATGTACCATATGAAAAATGCGATCAAACCCAATAAGCCATATTCTGCAAGTAATTGATCGTAAACCGAATCAGGGCTGTTACTCAGCGAATGCTGACTGGTGTTCTTACTAAAATAATTGAGGTAAACATCCAGATGGTTCGACAAAAAATCCGGATCGAGGTAAACATATTTATGCGGGTAACCACCTGCAAAACCTAAACCGCTTACCCTGAAAGCTAGTTTGGATGAAAAGTTACCTATGCCATCACCCATCATTAGCTTAACCGGGTGGTTTAATAAAAAGTGTAACGTTTGCAACGTACTGGTAGCCTTTCCTGGCAAATTGGGCTTGTAATTCTCCTGCGAGGATATAGGCAGGTCAGCCTTATGTGTGCCTATAAAAGCAAGAAGCTGTCTCTGATAATCGTTGGTATCAGCTATATGCTGGTATGGACGGGTGTTGATGTCGGGTTTGGGAAGAATGATCCGGCCGGCTTCGGTTTTTGTGGGAGCAGGCTGTACAACTTTGGCAGACCGGACTGCTTTGCTAACGACGGTTGGTTTTTGTACGGGCTGGTGCTGCGCGGCATAGTTGCTATCAATATAGTGCTGAGCGATTTTTTGCCTGATCTGATCAGCATTCAATAAACTATCCGGCATCAGCGTAATGGGAAGATTCGGTTTTGCTGGTATTGGCGCTTTTGGTATAACGCTGAGGTGGAATGTATTCTTTACCACCTCATGCGCATAAATGTAGTTTTGTGGCGAAACCTTCACCATAAAAGTTACCAGGAACATGATGCAAATAGCAATGAGACTTTTTTGATCGCGCGTGCTTTTAAAAATGAACAGTATTGCAAAACAGAATAGCAAGATTATGTTGGTGAAATTGCTTGCAGTTAGGAGCATAATAGCCATGCATAACAGCAGCATGCCCGTATTCTTTTTGGTTAAAAAGTAGATGCAGCCAAAAGCATTTAATATGGCATTGGTAGTCGAAGTATCAAAGGTTAATCCTCTGATATAATCGCCCGTGCTGATAAAATATTTCTGGAACTGGCCCTGGTAAGTGTAGGGATTGAAGTAACCCGTCTCCCAAATGATGGATGCAATATTGAGGAGTGAGAGTACAGCGTTGATAATAAAGAAGATGATTATAGTGCGATGAATGGTTTCGGTATCATTTTGCTCCACAAATAGTTTCACCTGGTGCATGGCCAGTATACACAGAGCCCAGAACCCTATGCCGGTTATTAAAACGATGTCATAGTTGATATTAAAGTAGGTCAGGCTGATGACCCAGTTCAGCAATGCAATGGCTATGGCAAGTAAATAAAACAGTGGTAGTCGCGAATTTTTTAAGCTGAAACCGAATTTAAAATTGAATTGCAACAGGTATATGAGTGCGATGACCGGCACTTTGATAGCCATCTTAACATTAAGGAATAACACCAAAAACAGCAACAACCGCCAATCAGCCAGCATACGCAACTTCCTAAAAAATGAAACAACGATACTGGCGGTCATCAGGTGGTTCCTTTTTAAAAGGAATTACGCCTTGGGTGGTGTAACGGTTGCCTAAGGTGAGAACGAAAAAGATTATTTATTTTTAATAAAGGTTGTCATGCTGAAAGATAGTGAAGCATCTATTCCGTGAAGCTGATGGGAACCGGAGATATGTAGGAAGCAGATTCTTCGCTCCCGCTCAGGACGACAAAAGGGGATTTAAGTGAGATTAAATATTTTATCTCTGTCTCCAAACCGCAATTGCTTTGTCAGCAACAAGAACACCACATAAATTAAAATACTTCCAATCATCGATAACCAAATGTTACTAAACAGCAACGCAGCACCCCAAAAACTTACACATGCACAAGCCGTGCAAATAAGACACGGGTAAAGTGTCTTATTCAAATCGGGTAAATCACTCTTATACATATAAAATGCTGTTTGCGCAATATATCCCGCCAGGTAAGCAATAGCAGCCCCTTCATTTTTGAAGATGGGAATGAGTATCAAATCGCCAATAACGTTAACGACTAATGTTATCACAAACGCATGAAAGATCATACTCAACCGCCCTTTTGCAAAATTGACGGTCCATAAGAAATTGGTGAGGTATTGCAGCGGAATGCATAGCGTCAAAATAAATATAGTGTGAACATTCACCAGGCCGTATTTGCCGTCGGTAATACCGTCTATCACCGGTACCCAACAATCGTTTATAATAACAATAGTGAATGCGGCGATCGCCATTTCTATCCTTGCAAGAAATTTTAATCTTTCTAAATCTGGCTTGTTGCCGTCTTTAAATAACCGCGTAAACCAGGGTATGAGCAATGGAGCTATTGCCAGTAGCGGCATGGTGGATAGCTCGAACACTTTATAAGCAAAACTGTATTCGGCTAATTTTACTGCTGACAGCACCAGGCCAATAAATATCCAATCAAATCGAGCAAGGGCAGAGCTAATAACGGTCACCCCAAATTGTGGCAATGATTCTTTTATTAAAGCCGCATATTGGCTTTTATTCCATTTGATGCTGATTGAAACAGGAGCTTTCAAAGTAAAAAGACAAGTGCCGACAACCAACTCCAAAACATCGCCGCTTACAAATACGATGATCACATTAGTTAATGTAATTTGATGGAGAAGAGCCAATGTAATTAATGCAACTGCCCGCACGGAATTGGAAACGGCCGACATACCTGCCAGCAACTTAAACCGCTCTAACCCGATAGCCGATTGCTTAAACGGCGTTGAAAAATAGATCATCAACTTACCTGCGCCGATGAATAAGATTACATTATAAGCATTTAGTGAGCCCAACAGGCATTGTCCTAAAAACAACAGCAGGTAAAATGCAAAACCTGTAATCAGCACATGACATAAATAAACAGGCAGAATATTCTGAGGATTTTCACCGGAAGCCAGCTTTCGTACAGTGATCTGGTCAATGCCAAATGAAAGAACATTAAATACAGCCAGCATCACTGCAAATGCCAGGCTGATTTCACCAAAACTGTCTTTATCTAATCCTTTGGAAATGATGTAGAAAATAACCAATCCGGCTAACTGGTTGATGATAAGCTGAAGGGTGTTTGCCGAAAGGTTTTTTATAAGAGTTCTTCTCATTAAAGAGTCTTAGACTTTTTTTGCGCGTCATTGCGAAGAACGAAGCAACAAAAAATCCCTATTTGAACCTTGTCATTCTGAGCCAGAGCGAAGAATCTATTACTACATATCTTGGGTACCATACAGCTTCACGGAATAGATGCTTCACTATCGTTCAGCATGACAAAAGTATTATTAATGTGAGTGCTTCGTTCCTCGCAATGACGTTTTTTTATGAACTAATACTCCACCACCAACTCATCCTTCAACTTCGTTGCCTCCTCATAAATATATCCTGGTTGCTCCTTTAGTAATTGGTATTTAAGGCGGGTATGCTTTGATATCATACGTGCAATGTCAAAACCAGTCCTGCCATCCAGTATACCTAAAAATACAATATAGTTTTTAATGAAGTGGAACAGCGGGGCCACGTGCAGCTTTATAAAGGTCGGTTTCTTATTGCTCATCAGATACTTGCCCGCGCTGAGTTTGGCATAATGATCGGCTTTGCTCATAAATTCAGCAGCATCCTTTACCGAATAGTGGTGTAAATGCCCGCCCAGCCTTTTTATGGTAACGCTTTTCGGCAACACTAATGTTTCGTGCACCGGCGATGCGGACCATTTTACTTTAGTACGGTTAAACAAACGTATATGATGGTCGCGGCCCCAGCTGCCAAAGTGTATCAGCTTTTTGCCATAGTACGATTTGAATTTGATATCATAAACCGTGTTTGGATCATTTAAGGATAGCTCAAGTATGGCAATTGCCAATCCTGTATCGGCAACCTCATCGGCATCAATGCTCAATATCCAGTTGTATTTTGCCCGGGCAATGCCTTTGTTTTTATTTATACCATAACCATCCCACTGGTCATGGTATACCCGGCAGCCATGTTTCAATGCTATGGCAACGGTGTTGTCTGTGCTGCCATTGTCGGCAATGATGATGTCATCAGAAATTAATTGAACAGCTACAATACATGAGGCGATTGTCTCAGCCTCATTTTTTGTGATAATAACAACAGAAACAGGAGCCATAGATTGATATGCTTGGTAATAATATCACGGCTCGATAGAATGAATGGTTGCCTGATTGCTTAAATTTATGCGGTTATAAAGCCACTAATATTGCTTATTTAAAAAAATCCCTTGATATTTTAAATTAAATAATTGATTTTCAGCTATTTAATATTTTAATAATAACCGCAGGCAACCTTTATTGACCAAGCGACGTGTTACAGTCAGATAAGGAAAAATTTTACAACGCTAAAAGGTAACCGGATGGGCGAAGAAGAGTTACATCAACTGATCGGGGGCTGTATTAGGAAGGATAGGGGGAGTCAGAAAATGCTTTACAAGGCATTCTATGGCTTTTCTATGGGCATATGTTTGCGTTATGCCAACAACCGCGAAGAAGCCGCCGAAGTAATGAACCAGGGATTCTTCAAGGTTTTCACCCGAATTGATACTTATGATACTGCACGTCCATTTAAAGCATGGCTTGGGAAGATCATGACCAATGTGTCCATCGATTATTACCGGGCTAACCTGAAGATGGCTTACGCCGAGGATCTGGACAAAGCCGAAAATATGACAGATGGTGAATTGCCCGACCGTAAGCTGAACTACGAAGACCTTTTAGCGATGGTACAAAAATTACCGAACGCTTATCGCACTGTATTTAACCTCTATGCCATAGAAGGATATACACACGAGGAGATTGGCGACATGCTGGATATATCGTCCGGTACATCTAAATCAAACCTGCACAAGGCCAGGCAAAAACTAAAACAAATGATATTGGAAGCCGATAGTGTGGCCAACAGTAGCAATTATAATAAAGGAATGGATTATTCACCAAGCGTAGCTATCAATAAAGTGGATGTGCATAATCTGTTTATCAGGAAAAATATTTAAACGGGATGAACACCGAGAAAGACGAAAACTTAGACAAGTTATTCAAAAAGGGGCTGGAAGACCCGGTTAGCGAACCTGCATTCAGAGAAGCGGACTGGGATGCTATGGAGCAGATGCTGGACAAAGGTAAAAAACGTTCTGGCATCATTTATCTGCTGCCAATTATCAGCGGCATTGCAGCCATATTGCTGATATTTTTAGGGTACTTCTTCTTTAAAGGCAATGAAACAAAACCGGAAAAGAAAAACCAGGTTGCTGCTACCCATTCAAATAAAAGCGAAGCTATAGATAAGGCGAAAAATAATACCGGTACAAACGGCGGGCCTGCCCGGCAAGTAGCAGATAGCGGCAAACAGCAAAAAACATCTGCTCAAGATGCTGCAACCGGGCTCGCTCAGGTGAGTCGCCCGGAAAGCGGCAAAACGTTCTTTCCCTTATCTTCGGGAAAGGTACGCCGTAGTACCGGTAACAAAGGGCTGACTTTGGACGCAAATAATATCCCGAAGGTTTTACCAGGTAATGATGCCAATAACGATAAGATAGATTTAGCTACTCCCGATAGTAAAGCCAATCAGAAGAATGATGTTCTGGCTAACAACAAAACAGTTACCGGCGATAAAACAACACCAACAACGGCTGACAATAAAACCTCGTTAGGAACAGCGGATGGTAAGGCAAATCAACAAGGTGATGTTTTAGCTAATAACGGTAATAATGCGCCAAAATCAATTGATAAGACATCACCAGGAACAGCAGATGGCAAAACATCATTGGGCACTGCTGACTCAAAAGGCGGTCAGAAAGTTATTGCATCCAATACAACCAAAACTTCTGTAAGCCGGAATTTGGGCAATAGGCCAATATTTGCCTTAGGTGTTATTGCATCTTCTGATCTGAATGGTGTCAACTCAGCGTTCCAGCAGACTAAGATCGGCGGTAACTTTGGGGCAATGTTCTCCGTTACTTTCAAAAAATTGACTATCAGTACAGGGGCTCAATATGATATTAAACCGTATCTGACAAATTTTGATAACTATCACACTTCATATCAATTCCCGACAAACCCTAGCACTGTACAGGCTGATTGCCGCATGCTGGATATACCGCTTAATGTAAATTACCAGGTGTACCGCCAGAGGGCCAATTCCATTACCATCGGTACCGGGCTGTCGTCTTATTTTATGCTGCGCGAGGACTACCAGTTCAATTATAATAATGGCAATAATGGCTATGGCGGCAGCACACCAACCGGCCCGCTCCATTATACAGTAGTTAACAGAAATCATAACATCTTAAGTGTATTAAATCTTGATGCCACTTATACCCACCAAATCAATTCAAAATTCGGTGTAACAGTACAACCGTATACCAAAGTTCCACTGTCTGATGTAGGTGCAAGCCAGGTAAGGCTGCAATCTACGGGCGTGGCTTTCGGTATCAACTGGAACATCAACGCATCTTCAAAACCAAAATAAAATGAAACACATCTTATTATTTTTACTCGCCTGGGTAACGGTACACCAGGCGGGGCAGGATACCTATGTCTGTAAAAATGTAAAAATCAACCTATATTCAAGTGCGCCGATAGAAGATATCGAGGCCAATTCAACCAATGGCGTATCGGTTTATAACTCCACAACGGGCGAGCTTGAATTCAGTCTGCCTATACGCAGTTTGCACTTCCCCAAGGCATTAATGGAGGAACACTTTAATGAGAACTACATGGAGAGCGATAAATTCCCTAAAGCCACATTTAAAGGGAAAATAGAGGAGCATCCCGATCTCACAAAAGATGGCTCTTACCCGGTAACCGTTACCGGCGACCTGACGGTTCATGGTGTTACACAAACGCGTACCATAACAGGCAACCTTAAGGTAAGCGGCGGCGTAGTTACTATGATATCCGAATTTATGGTTAAGTGTGCCGATCATCGTATCGATATCCCGCAAATTGTATTTCACCACATTGCCGAAAGCATACGCATCCGGGTGTCGGCAACCTATACAGCATTAAAAAACAATAACCCCTCAAAATAATCAACTCTGTCATGAAAAGAATTATTATAGCATTCACACTTTTAACTCTTGCTGCAGGCCTTAAAGCGCAGCAAATGGATACCACAAAAAAAGCCGGTGGAAAAACTTCATCAACGGACTCTCTATTAAACTCGATGAGCAGTGATGACAAGCACCAGGACGTCATCGGCGCATTCAAGGCAACGCGTCTCATTTTATCGCCTACAACTACTACGGTGAAAAAGAATAACCTGAATTTTTTGGTTATTCACCGCTTTGGCGATATAGGTACCCCTGCCGGTGGGGGAAGAACTTTAATCGGTCTTGACGCAGTGAGCGACGTGTATATTGGATTTGAATATGGCCTGTCGGATAATTTAAATATTGATTTTGGACGGAATACTATAGGCGGACTAATAGAACTGGGATTGAAATATGCGGTATTGCATCAAAAAATGGATGATAGCTCACCTATTGCCATTACTTTCTTAGGTGAATATGGGGTACGGCCTTATGGTAGCTTTTCAAGTTATTCCGCCCGGAACTCTTATTTAGGGCAGGCAATAATTTCACGAAAATTTACGTCGGCATTGTCCCTGCAGGTATCACCGATATATGTGTATGACAACACAGCGCTACCTGATGTGGCCGGAAATGATAAAGGCTTTTTTGCCCTCTCGGGAGCGTTGCGCTATAAAGTAACCAAGCATATGAGCCTGATTGTTGATTACGAACATCCTTTTTCCAGCTTTAGAACAGGGGCCAACGGATTTTCAGACCCTCTAGGCTTTGGTATAGAGATTGAAACAGGTGGCCACGTGTTTACTTTGAACATTACTAACTCACGTGCAGTTTCGGAAATCAACTCTTTAAGTAATACACAGTCAGATTATGGCAGAGGGCAATTCCGCATTGGCTTTACTATATCAAGAATGTTCGATTTTAATCACCACGATAAAGGAAACGGCTACAAATAATAAAAAGCAATTATAATTAGTATGGAACGTCAGGAATTTTTATCAAAACTGGGAATAGGTTTAGTAGCGGTATGCGCGGGATGTTCATTAGCATCTTGCGGCGGTAAGTCAAATAACCCAGGCCCGTCGGGCAGTACAACGCCCCCACCGGCTAAGGGAAGCGGCAACTTGTTTTCTGCAGATTTAAATACGCAACTCATCAACATAGGCGATTCAATGATACAGCAAGGCGTCATATTGGTAAGGATCGCTGCAGGGAATACTGCCGACGCTTTTACTGCAGTGCAGGTAGCCTGCACCCACCAGGGTAATAGTATAGGGTACAATACCGGTCAGGGTATATTTATTTGCCCGGCCCATGGCAGCGAGTTTAGCAAGACAGGTGCAGTAGTACAGGGACCTGCTGCTTTGCCTTTACAGAAATATACAGTAATCATCACTGGAAGTACGTTAACTGTATCTGCGTAATATTTTTGTTTTTAGATGTGAGATATGAGATGTTTGGTCTCATATCTCACATCTAATATCTTTTTATGCATACATACTAATTGGTCAGTTTTTAAAAATACCGTGAAAACACGGTGTGTCAATTGAATCTTTATTAAGTATGTTGTATTACAATTGATGTTACTTTAAACCTTTATCTGATTAATGAAAAAGAATTACACTAAACCTTTAAATTTCAGACTTGTCATAGCTTTAATTTTAATCGGTGCTATTATCGTGATCCATAGCTGTAAAAAGGATACTCAAGAACAATCGCCGTCAAAATCAAATACATTGACTGATCCCGTAATAGATCAGGCAAGAAAATGGTATGATAGTGTTTACAAGGCAGTGACTAATAATTCAACGCTTGCGACACAAAGTGTTGGTCAAAAGCCATCTCACAATTGGAGCAAAAGATTTTTTCCCGATTGGATGCATGCAAAGACGTATACTATGTATGGAAATACCTGTATCGAAATGCCAGCTATTCAAGTTGGAAATATGGCAATTTGTTTTTCAAAGCCCAAAGACAGCACTAAATTTGATTTCAGCAGATCAGGTTCGAAAACAAGTTTGCTAATAGTAAAAGTTCAAAATACAATGAATATGTATGCTATGACGATAGTTGCGGATTCGTCGTATTTACAAGGGAATTATGATAAGCTGGCAAACAATACCTACCAAAAGATAGATACTAACTTTACCGGAACTATTTTCTTTAACCAGATGGATGGAACTTTTGTAAACGGATGGATTTATAAAAGCGGTATTATCACCAGGCAGCTTTCTCCATCTACTGCTTATAGCGGACAAGTAATACAAAGTGTAAACGATGGTAAGTTGCATGTAGATGAAGAAATTCCCCCGGGATGCGGTGCAATTGTTTCTGTAACTGTATATGAAGATTGTTATGATGACCTATGCTTTATTACAAGTGATGTTGGTGTTGAGGCAGATTGTCCGCCATCAAATGGCGGCGGTGCTGGAGGCGGCTCGGGAGGTACTGGTGGTGGCGGTGGGACATCACCTTGCACTGTTCCACCTGCAAATTCATCCGTACAATCAGTGGCAATAAATTCTTCTTCGTCCAGAGGATTTACGGTAAATGTGGCCATGCCTCCACCAGGAGGAGGTACAACACCATGTTCGACAACAACGCCGCCAAAGATTACGGATAGTGTTAAAAATCCATGTTTACATGCTATGGTGGAAGCGACAATATCCGCGAATGTAAAAAATCAAATAAATTCGTTAATTCAATCCGTTTTTGGCGGTTCAACAACTATGAATTTAACCTTTATTGATACAAATACATTACCAGCTAATGCCGATGGTTACACAAATACTCAAGGAGGAATAGTTAATGGTAGTTTAAATGTTGAGATATTATTAGATAATAATCATTTACCAAACTATTCACAACAATATATAGCAAGAGTAATCATGCACGAAGCCCTTCATGCCTATTTGACATCTAAAGGAACCAGTGAGGATCAACAGCATGAAACAATTATGGTCAACTACGTCACCAAAATGGCTACATCATTACAACAAATGTTTCCTGGATTAAGCACTTCCGATGCTCAAAACTTAGCTTTAGGAGGATTACAAGTATCACAAACATTTCACGATACTATTGAAAATGACATGAAATTGTCAGGTAGTTTTGTAGCTACGAATTTGGCCTATTCGGTGGGCCCTAGTGGACTCAGATGTAATTTTTAAATTCAAAAGATGAGAATACAGGTTTTTTTAGAAAAAGGTTTGATGTTAGGTATTTGTCTTTTGCTTTTTATTCCTGCAAAAGCACAACATTCAGGTAATGAAGAATCTTCATATGCTGACAGTTTAATGGGATCATTCCGTAACTCAATTTATAGTCGTATTTACAATCCTGCATTTTGGTCAAAAAGCACTAAGCCAGCATTCACCATGATAAAAATATCAATCGATATAAATGGTAAGGTGAGCAATATTAAATTTTCAGATAGTGCAGATACATTGTTCCTTAAAACTTTTTTAAGTATGCCAAAACATTATAATGATATAGCAATACTTGAAAAATATGCCGCAATTAAGTCATACAAGAATGTGTCAATATTAGTACCTGTTAGTTACGAGCCCGGATACAATCCGAACCATAATTATTCTTATAGTAATTTACAATCTCTTATGAAATTTGATAAGAAGGATTTGGTGGGTGAAGTAATAATAACTCCTCCAATTATAATTGGTGTTCTTAATGAGCATAATATGTGAGAGTTGGATCGCCTGCCTAGTAAACGAACTCTTAATGAAATGACCTGCCTATGGTAAACCTTATGTTTTTAATTTCGTTTATAATTAGCTTCTCTTTAAGTGCTCAAACGGCGAATAACGACCTTATTATCAACATTCGTGGGATAAGTATTTTTAGAGGAAATTATCTTCTAATTAATATTTATAAGCACCGTAATTCCATTAAAATATTATACGAGCTAAATGATAGTGTTAGTTACCAAATGATGCTTAACAATAAAAAATTTAACCGAACACAAAAAGGGACTGTCGGGATTAATAAAGATTCTGTAGATAAACGTTACAAACGAATTTATGGCGATGGCCCAAAATATAAGAAGGATAGTTTATTGATAAGTACCTACACATACCCATTATATACAAAATTGCTCAAAGAGATTAGCTCAACCAGCACACGCGATTTAGAAAATAAAGAAATAAATAGAAACGGAGTTACTATAGATGGAACTCATTTCTATTTTAACATTAAATCAGGGAAGACGGAACGCAAAATATATGCAAATGCGCCGGATTCAATATCACAGCCTAAGCTTTATAAGCTTATTCATCAAACGTTATACCTATTTGAGAAGGATAAATGAAGTTCTTTTCATGTAAGATACTACAAGGTTAAAAGCCTGGAAAATATCAAAGTCCGATTGATTATCAGGCTTTGCTGCTCTAACTGAAGACTTAGAGCTCGAATAGTCAAATTCTTATTTTTGTCCTCAGTTTTTATGCGATCTGTTTATGATCGTCATAAAGCAGGTCGTCGCAAGTATAATAGGACGCATTTTCTTTGGTCACTACATCCAGCGGAAGGTATTTCAGGGCGGGCACTTCTTTCTTAAACACCAGGTGGTTCACCAGTTGATGGATACCCCAATATCCCTGTCCTTTGGGATTTTGATTGATCAGGAAGCTAATGGCACCGCTGTTCAGGTAATTGATGTTTTTCGGGAGCAGATCATATCCCACCAATTTGATATGATTGATATCACGATGAGCAAGACAGGCAGCTATTTCATATGATTTTGAAGTGGTTACATAAATGCATTTCAGGTCAGGCTCTTCATCGATGATATCGTATAATTGCTCTGCAAAGCCAGGCTGATCGGGATGGCTTAGTTCAGCTGTGATTACCTTATAGTTTTCGTCGGGGTCATTCTTTTGATAATAATCGCGTATGCCTTCTTCTTTTTTGGCAAGGTGCGCCGCATTTTTAATCTCCTCATCAATATGCAGTATCAGGATGGTGCATGGCTGAGGTTGCCCATAATGGATAAGCCTGCCCGCTAATAAGCCGCTTTGATAAGAATCCTGTCCCACATAGCTTAAAGCTCCTGATTCAGCAATATGCGTGTTGAACAATACGAAGGGGATATTCTTATCCTGCCATTCCATAAAAAACGGCAACGTATCATGATAATAGATAGGAGAAAGAAATATGCCGTCAGGGTTCGATTCCGTTAGTTTTTTGGCTTGCTCAACATAGGAAGATACCTCATACGGATTGAAGATATATTGATGAACATGAACGCCGTATTGTTTTACCGCATTCTCTGCTTTCTCAACACCCAATTGCGGTTCGCGCCAATAATTATCACAGGCGGGGTCGGGGATCAGTGCTGCTATGTGGTATATTTTCTTTGACCCCAATGCCCGTGCAATAAGGTTGGGCTCATAGTTCATTTCGGCTAATATCTCCAGCACGCGTTTTTCCACATCAGGCGCCACGCGGCCACGGTTGTGCAGCACGCGGTCGACGGTACCGGTGGACACACCTGCCTTAAGGGCAATGTCCTTTATCCTTACACTGGCTTTCCTCATAGAATGTAGGCCCTAAAAATAAATTTTTATTAAGATAAACTGTGTAATCCACTGTAAAATAGTACTTATTCGTCGGTAAATTCTGATTATCTTAGTTAAAATCAATACGACATGAGCAAGGCCGCAAAAACAGCAAAACCCTATGAATTTAACGATTATCTGTTAACCCAACCAGCAGAATTCAGGTCATGCTTAACAGAACTGCGCAACCTGATCAAATCCATAACACCCCATGCCGAAGAAGTGTTTAGCTACCAGGTGCATTGTTTTAAGCATATCTATATGCTGGTAGGTATTGGTACAACCCGGGACTATTGCAGCTTGTATACCATGAGCAGCAAACTGGTGAAGCAAATAAAAGAAGAATTGAAAGGTTATAAAATGTCCGGTATGACCTTGCATTTTAAGCCAGATGAGCCCTTACCCGTTGACATTATCACCCGAATAGTTTTACTCCGCCTGCAGGAGAATGAGGTGATTGCGATAGGGAAGAAGAAGCTGAAATAATAGTACAAACAAAAAACAGACCCGTCATGGCGAGGAACGAAGCCATCTCTTTGCTATGCAGATCAGGGAGAAGGAATTTGTTGAAGAACGTTCAGCTAAAAATCACGTTTCATTGAATGTCCTATGTAGAGATTGCTTCGTTCCTCGCAATGACGCGATTTTAAGACATGGCCTAAAACAAAAATGGGTAAGACGATAAACCCATCTTACCCATAATAAACTATTCGATTACTTGTTTACTGCTTTTTAATCTCCACGCGGCGGTTTTTTATCCTGCCTTCTTCGGTGCTGTTATCTGCAACCGGGTTGGCCTCACCGTAACCCTTAGTAGTCAGATTGGCGCCATTCACGCCTGTATTTACCAGGTAAGTTTTTACCGAATTGGCGCGGTCAATTGATAACTGCATATTGTGCTCGTCGGTACCTTCCGCAGATGCATAGCCTTTCAGTATAAAAGTAGCTGACGGGTCTTTTTTCATTTCAGCAGCAGCTTTATCCAGTATCGGGTACGATTCGGTTTTTAATATCCCTGAGTCGAATTCAAACTGGATATTGACAAAGTTATAATCTGGCGGAGCCGGTGCCGGTGGCGGCGGGGCCGGAGTTTGTTGCGGTGGCGCAGCTTGCTGTACCGGGGCCGGGGCTTCAGTTGGCGGCGGATTTTCAGCCGGTGGTGCTATTACTTTCTTTTTTGCTTTGCAGGCCGACATCGAAATGGCGGCAACAAGGATGAGGACAAGGTAGAAATTAGATTTTAAAAATTTCATGTCTGAAGATGTTGGTTAAAAATTGATTAAACGGCTTATTTTAAAGGTTATTGCCGAAGTTAAGTATCACTAAACGTTTTAAAACAATTTTTGCTCAATAAGGTTTTAAAATTAAGCAACATATGCTAACCTTACTTTTTCGCAGGCGGAGCAAACCGGCGCATCTTCTCATCATATTCCCGGATCTTACCATCTTTTATCAGCACATCATCTACATAGTATATCGAATCTTTTTTACCGTTTTTATCGGTCATTTTTTCGGTATACCATAGGGTAACCCAGGTGTCCTTTTTGTCCGGATAATAGGTAGTCATCCATGAATCAAACTCTTTGGATACTGTTGCGGATTGAGATCGCATGTCCGTAATCATTTTTATCAGGCTATCCTTGCTTCCTTTAAAGTAAAACTGGTCTCCGATAAATTCCGCCGTATCAGCAAAAGCTTCGGCGCAGCCTTTTATGTCGCCATCAACGTATTTTTTAAGGCAGTTGAGTACTATTAACGCATTTTTCTCGTCGCCAGGTTGCCATTTAATGGAGTACTTGGGCGTAAAAGGATAATTGAGTTTGGCGGTAGTATCGGCGGTACCGGCAGTATCGGTACCCAATTTGCTTTTGCAGCCGGCAATAGCTGCACAAAGGACTAATAAAAGGAGCGTTTGTTTCATGGTTTTTTTGTTTTGGGTTGATCAATAGCATTGATAAAAATTAGGTTTCAATTAAAAAAATATTGCCGAGGTAAGGGTATCTAAACTCCGAATTAAATGCATAAAAATTGGGAGCTTATGATGAATTAATATCTAATTAATCTTTTGAATATCAAAATGTTATGTTAGATTTATTTAACCAATTACAATTAAACTCTTTAAACCCATTACAATGAAAAAAGCCCTGTATTTATTTGCGGCGATTGCACTATTTGCGTCCTGCAAAAGCGGAACATCAACCGATGGTACCGCTGCTAAAAGCGATAGCTCCGCTGCCAAAAAAGATACGCTGCCGATGGCTTATAAGGCATCGTATTCGTCTTCATTTACCATTTCTGATAATGCAAAAAATGAGCAATTAGTACTGCAATCGTACAAAGACTGGGAGGATAATAACATAAAAAACGGTTCGGCCTATCTTGGGGATACAGTAGCTATGGATTTTTCAAATGGAAGGCACCTGGTGGCCCCGCGCGATGCTATGATGAAGGAATGGCAAAATTTCAGGGATAGCCTGAGCAGTATTAAGTTAAATGTAGTGGCAGTGACCAATTTACATAGCACTGATAAAAATACCGATTGGGTAGGTGTTTGGTATAAAGAAATCGATACCTATAAAACCGGCAAGGTAGATTCAGCATTTTACCAGGATGACAATAATGTTAAAAACGGTAAAATCGTTTATATCAGTTCAAAGCGCCGCACTTTACCCCCTATGAAGAAAATGTAGAACTACCTTTATAAACAGCAAAGGGGCCCGAGTTTTCGGGCTCTTTTTGTTAGCTGCATTAACGTTTCAATCCAATAACATCGGCTCTTGCATCTCTCCGCCACGATTTGCCGAACTTCTTGTCTAAAAATGCAATTACGATATTATTATATGCCATACTGCATTTTACGCTTTGTGGGGAATCACCAAAATCATGATACTTGACAGTGTATTTCTTTTCAAAGTTGTCCTCCTTTGGTGAGGACACCGGTGCAATACCGCCCGAAAGCAGCAACATCGGTTTGCCGGCTTTAATATCCTTTTGAGCTTTTGCCGAACCGAAACTACAAGTGGATACATTGACGATCAAAACATTCTCCGATTGTTTTGGGATACTGAAAGGTGTATCAATATTCAATCTACTGTTTACAAGCCTGTAACGCCCTTTAGCAAGGCCGGTGAGCTTAAAAAGACCCAGGCTGTCGGTTACCCAACGCGACACAACTTTACCGTGGGCATCCAACACAGCCAGATGGGTAAACTTTAATAAAGCGCCATTACCCATGGCTCCTTTTACGGTATAGCTACCTGGAGGAGTTGCTGTTGCTGTTACATGAGTTGTTGCTTTAGGTGTCGCAACTGTTTTGGATGTTGGTTTCGTTTGCCCAGTAACATGAATAAGGGCAAACGGACATGTGAACAGGATTAATGCTATTAGTGCTGCTTTTAACTGATAAGATTTGACGGTCATACAAGTTAGGGTTACTTATTCAATGTAATGGCAATTATTTTCATAGTTGAAAACGCCAGTTTATCTGCCATTGTTTGCAGATAGACTAAATTACCTTGAATGAGTAATTTGCAATTTGTTTAAGACGGGAATATCAATAATGGTACACGAATATTGCCCGGGATACGATAAGGCATATCGTGGCCTACCAGTTCATTAAAGTGGAATTTATTATTTACCAGTATTAGCAGGTCGTTATTCATGCCGTTTACCAGCACATCAATAGCACGCGGAATGTCTCTTTCCCTGATGTTGCTGAAATAAACATGTTCCTGGTTAGATCGTGTCAGCAGCGTTTCGGAAAAAACGGTGCGGGCATAGTTATCCTCCATAAATGGTAGTCCCTTTGCTGATATATTGGCTATCAGTATGCTTGCATTTAAAGGCTTGGCCAGCTGGCTCAGGAAGGATACAATCTCGCGCCGGCAAAAACGCAGGTCGGTTGCATAAACTAATTTCTCAAATGCTTTGTATGGAAATTTTTCAGGGATCAGCATCACTGGGCAGCCCGATTTGGTAGAGCAGCTTAATGCTTCTGCTTCAATGTGCATCAGGTCATCCTCATCCTCTGATATTCCCCTTACCAGCATACCCACATCATACCTGTTTACTATGGATAATACCTGATTAGGTGCGTAGTTTACCCCTTCAATAAACTTAACAACAGGCAGCAGCCCGGTTTCCCAGTTAAGTTTTGATTCCAGCTTCAAAATCCAGTTGGTATTATCCGTTGTAATTTCCGTTTCTTCCTCGTTGGCATGGGCAAGTGCAAGCTCTTTGGCTACAGGATGCTCCCGTTTATCAAAAGTGTTCCAAACGTACAGGTTGGTATTGGTCTTTCCGGCCAGAAGTAAGGCGAGTTCTGTGGCGTGCTCGGCCTCCGGAGAAAAATCATTGAATATCAAAATGTTTTTCATAGTACTTTGATTACAAGAAATTACCGGGGAATAATTAACAGAACAAAGCTAAACAAAAGCCCACGGGAAATGACCTATTTTTTAATTATTATTTTATTAACTTTTTATCAACAATTACCATCTACAACCACGTCCAGTGGCTTTTGTTTTGTAATTTCTTAGTGATTTTGTATCATTGCATTATCAATTTCATAACAACACGGCGGTTTTCAAAAAGGGCCTAAGTCCTGTCTGGGAAATAAAGTGTTGATAACTAAGAGATTGATCTCCCTTCGGAACACTAAGGGTTTGTTTTATATAAGTTCTTATATTTTCCTGTGGTGTAACGGTTAGCACCTCTGACTCTGACTCAGAAGATCGTGGTTCGAATCCATGCAGGAAAACCCGGAATTACAAAAAAGGCGTCATTTTATTGCAATGACGCCTTTTTACTTTGGTTCTGATATCAGATAGCAGGGTTTTGGGCTGCTATAGTTTCCACCTCTTTGATTTTCACATTTTGGGAAGTTACCAGGAATGGCTTCTCAAATATGAGGAAAAACAGGTACGAGATAAATACCACTAAGGGCGTACCAACAAGAATCAGAAAACAAGTTTTACCGAATGTTGACAGGTGCATACCCGCCAGTATATATTGCGTTAGTAGCTGAAGCAGAAAAGGGTGAATAAGGTATAAGCTATAAGAAAATGTACCTATCAAAATAAGCGGCTCCCAACACAAAACTTTCAAAATTGATTTTTTCTTAATAGTTAAAGCATTCGTGGTAGCGCATAATACTAAAAAGGCCGCTGATATTAGTCCAAAAATAATATCCTTGCTTTCAATCACAACCAGGTTGTAAGTATTGGTAGAAGGTCCCCCATTATCTATTTCGGAAGGAATGATCTTATAAACGCCGGCCGCAATTATAAAAAGCAGTATAATGCTTAGTGTATTCAGGTTGCCTAAAAACCTTCTAATACGGACTGCTGCATCATTGCCTGAAAATGCCAGGTCGGCGGCAAGCATACCAGAAGTAAACAGAATAATGAATGGACTTACACCCGATCTGAAAAGATTAATGTCAGGATAATATATTTTGAATACAATTAATAGAACTGAGATGGTTATTGTGCTAATACAAGCGAATAAAAGAGCGCTAAACGGCCCTTTTCTTCGCCACAACCATACTATTAAAGGGAATATCAGGTATAATCTAAATTCAACAGCAATTGACCATAAAGAGTAATTTATCTTAGTCGAGGTGGACAAAAAAATGTCCTGAAGAAATAATAAATGAATTACAAAGTCCTTGAAATTAGCATTTACAGACATGTCCCAACTGCTGGACGTTTTAACACTAATTAAAGTTGTGGCAAGTAGTAATGAAACTGCTATAGTTGCATAATAAGCCGGGACTATCCTTATAATACGCCGCTTGATGAAGGTGACAATGCCCCCTTTTAATTTATAGTTGTTTCGGATGATAGATAGCATAAGACTAAATCCCGATAGCACAATGAACGTATCTACGGCCAGGTGCCCGTCTGAAAATATCTTAAAAATCACCTGTTCCGCTGTTGACAAGTTGTGTGGTTTAATAAAATAATACTGCAGCATGGCATGGTGCATTACAACGTAAAGTGCCGCAATAGCCCTTATGCTGTCCAGGTACTGGAAGCGTTGTTTAGCGGAATTCAACAAAGACATTATTAGTGTAGATTGGTTTATAATTTTGTGCTTGGGGGCTATTGGTACATATTTACGAAAGAATTCTGTAGTAATTTTGTGTTTAAGTTATTGATAATCAGTACGTTGTTTAATTATTAAGCCCAATTGGTTGATTTAGAGTTAATTGTGCCATCTCATTAAAATGGAAAAATTATGTTTGTGACCTTATGTAGACGTCACTATTAAAATGTGATTAAAAGGTATTTGAATAGCCAGAGTAAGGTTATTTCTGATCTCCTTTTAATTGAAACTGAAGGTTTGTCCTGATAGTTTAGCTATTGGGTTTACTAAACAAAAAACCCTGCCGAACATCGGCAGGGATCTCTTTTTTTGATCTGTGTTTATAGTTTAAGTGTTAATAGGCCTGAGATTAAAATACTGCGTAATCAGCTTTGTTATTTTTATCCATGTATTCCTTCAGCGTACCCATTCTTTCTTTAAGGTTGGCGACCATTTTATTGAATACTCTTGGATATAATGCTTTGTATGAACCATGTTGTTTATCCATGCGTGCGTACAGGTCGGGGATGGTGAAACTTACTGTCCTTGAGTTGTTCTCAGATACATGTGATTCTTTGGTTACAACGATATCATAGATACGCACACGGTATTTACCGTCTTTGCAAATGATCTCGGTATTATAGTTTATATCCCATTTCAATACTGCTACGCTTGGAAAAATGCTTTTATAATCGCTCACGGTTAATTGACCCTTACCAACAATTTTACCTTCCTGGGCGTCATCATATTGAAATGCATCTTTTGCGCCAGTAAAAACGTCTACAAAATAAGTTTTTGCTTTCTTGTAAAGTTGATCTTTGGTAGCGTTGTTATCAACGTTAACCACTTCCTGGAATTGATACTTGCCATCCACAACAGGGACCGAGTCGAGTTGTATGCCGCCTTTGTTTTGCGCTTTCGCAGTTACCGAAGCCGCTGCTATCAGGACGATCAGGAATAATCTTTTCATTTTGAGTTAATTGGGTTGATTGACAAAGTGCAAATACCAAACCAAATAATAACTCAGAATTAAAAATGCCTTAATCTGCGCGAAATACAGCATTTGTGTGTTTTTCAGGCTCTTTACGCCACAATAATCATTGCCACAATGTGGGGTAAATCGTTCCCGAAATGCGAAAAATTAATTGGGAGGAAAATAGGGGAGATAAGAGCATGAGGCCCAGTTTGTTTATAAATCAGGCTGAAATTATCTATCCAATTTTATGCAATTTCAAGATGAGCCAATTCATTGCCCAAATTCCTGACGCCATCTAACACCTTTTTAATCTGTTTTTCAGATGGAGTCCTTTTTCCATTGATGTATTCAGATAATAAACTTTTATGCATACCAATTCTTGCACCTAAGGCTGAAACATTAATTTCAGGATAGAATTCAAAGAAAGAAGCCAAATCGAATTGTAATTCTATACTTTCGGCTGTAATTTCTTTCTTTTTAAATTCTTCTGCATATAAATTATATGCCTCTACTATATTATCTCTTAATTGAGTAAGATTATTACCAGTCGTTCCAATTACACCGTTTTTTTCTTCACGGTATGCACTATATCCGGTAGAAGTTTTTTCTACAATAAATTTTAACGGTGCCATGATGTTGTTTTTTTAAGAGTTCACCTCCGGAATAACCGGAACGCTCTGAGCCTAAGACCTATTTATACTCGCTCAGACGAGTTAGAAATATTATTTTATTCCAGCTTGCTTTTTAATTTTTTCTGCCAAACCTTTTCCCATTTCTTTACTTCCATGATTCGGAAATATGATCGCTTGAGATTTGTCAGGATGTTTTAAAATGATATGGCTACCTGACTGCCTATCTTCATACCATCCGGCATTTTTAATTAATCGTAACAATTCTGAACATTTCATTCTCCTTTATTTATTATCTCAAAAGTAAATATAAGTTTACTTTTTCGCAATAAAAAAGTGAAATATAATTTACTTTTTAACGTCTTTCCGCCTTTGTTTGATGTTGTCACTAAAAAAACCTACTAGTAGGTTGTGGAACTTAACAAATGCACAGGCTTGTTGGTGACAACACCAACAAGGGCGGATCATTAACAGACTCTTCGCCTTTGTTGGTGTTGTCACCAACAAAACCACTAAATAGGTGGTGGAACTTAACAAATGCACGCCCTTGTTGGTGTCACCAACAAGGGCGGAGAGACTACCTTCTGAAATTCGCGGGCACCCTCAAAAGGTCTTTGTGCAAAGCGGCGTAAATGATATTTTAAGGACGATACCTACAGATAAAATAATTGCTGGTTATAAGACAATTATTGCAATGATACAATCTCAAAGTCCAAACACTAAGATATTTATTAATGGCATATTCCCTTTAAGAAAGGGTGATGATACAAAAATCAAACAAGTCAATGCTAAGCTGGAGGCGCTATGTAAAGTAAACAGTATTGTATTTATAGACAACTATACCGATATGGTAGACGATAACGCGCTTAAGTCAGGCTACCATACCGGCGATAGTTTGCACCTTAATTACGATGGCTAAGTTTTGTGGGCCAGGCATCTTAAAAGATATCTGTAGATCATAGCGTTGTTTGCTCCTTGCCACAGCTAATCAGGTTGTGCAGGCTATTGGTAATATAACCCGTCCAGGCATTTGAGCAGGCATTGAAGCATTCATTTTTAGGCACTAAGCCGTGATGCATAAACCGTACTTCGGTTTTGCCCTCCTTCTCAGAGATGTCAAATATTATTTTTGTTCCGTTCCATTCGGTTTTGTCATCAACAAAATTCAGGCTGCTGTCTGTAGTAAGCCAAACCACTTTTTTGCCCGGCACCATTTCAACCAATTTATGCTTGCTGTAATGATAGGGTGGGTAGCTATAAGTAAACTCATCATTAAGCCTGTCTGTATTGCCTTCAATTTCTCCTGACCACCATCCCCGCACATTATTGATGGCGTCGTATGCCTGTTCCGGGGATTGATCCACAAGAAAAGCAACGGTAAAATCCTGATTTTCCATAGTTTGATCTATTTTATGATTTCTTATTTCACTCCAAATTCCATTTTTCTGCCAGTTGGGTATTGTAGCCAATACCTTCCTTTGGGGTTGGTTCACCCTTGCCTGCAGAGATAAGGTTACGCAAGCTGTGCTGGATATAGTTTGTCCAGGCTTCAAAACAAACGCCGTAACATTCGTAAGCCGGTATGAGCCCCTCGTGCGTGAACCGAACTTCGGTCTTGCCGCCTTTCTCCGTGATATCAAAAATAATTTTGGTGCCCACCCACTCGGTATTGTCCGCTATAAAATTGAAGTAGTTGTCCAGCACTTCCCAGGCTACCAGTTTGCCGGGAGTAAGCTCGGTAATCTTTATGGTGCAATGGTGAATATCTTTATAGTAATAATAATATACGCCATTCAGTTGGTCGGTAAAACCTTCTATATTTTCAGACCACCATCCGCGTACATTATTGATAGCATCAAATGCTTCCTTTGGGGTTTTATCCACCAAAATGGTGGAAGTGAAATCCTGGTTGTTCATAGCTTTATTGATTTGTTGAATCAAAGTTAAGGTCTGATTTTCAGTTTAAGCATGTGCAAAATGGACTTTATAACGGGTTGATTTGGACATGATTAAATGTCTATCTTTATTAAAAAATAATATGTATGAAACACATCACCATACTTGCTCCTGATGGTCCGAATAATGCAAGCAGCGTAATAGGAGCGTACAAAATACTGACAAGGGCCAATTTTTGCTGGACGGAAGCAAACAAAAGGGAAGGGTTTAAAATACAAGTGGCAGGCATTTCGGAGAAGGTAGAATATTTCGATGGCCTGGTTACGATAAAGCCACATGTTCATATTTCTGAGATAGCGAGGACTGACCTGGTGGTAATTCCTTCATTGAGCCATAACTATGAAAACGCTTTAAAGGGGAATCAGGAAATTGTTACCTGGATAGCGGAACAGTATAAAAAGGGCGCGGAGATAGCCAGCATTTGTTCGGGGGCATTCCTGCTGGCTTCAGCTGGTTTGCTGGATGGTAAAATCTGTTCAACCCATTGGAACGTTGCGGATAGTTTCAGGATCATGTTCCCGAAAGTGAACCTGCAAACCGATAAGCTGATCACTGACGAAAACGGTATTTACACCAATGGCGGTGCATATTCTTTTTTGAATTTGCTGATCTACCTGGTTGAGAAATACTTCGACAGGCAAACAGCCATTTATTGTTCCAAAGTTTTTCAGATTGAAATGGACCGGCAGAGCCAATCCGAGTTCATCATATTCAAGGGGCAAAAACAGCACAGCGACGATCTGGTAAGAGAAGCACAGGCCTATATGGAGGATAACCTGCACGAAAAGATATCGGTTGAATATTTGTCATCCCGCTTTGCCATTGGCCGGCGTCATTTTGACCGCAGGTTTATAAAAGCCACCGGTAATACCCCGCTTGAGTACTTACAACGGGTAAAGATCGAATCGGCCAAGAAGTCTTTTGAAAGCAGCCGCAAAACCGTCAACGAGGTGATGTATGATGTGGGTTATTCGGACGAGAAGGCCTTCCGCGAGGTATTCAGAAAGGTTACAGGCATGTCACCACTGGAGTACCGGGGAAGGTACAATAAGGAAACCGCAGGCTGACACAAACTCATGAATACATACACTTGCTCAATCTCAATACGTTGCGTGTAATTGTAACATGAATGGTACATAACTTTTGCCGATAGGTTTTCGTATGAAAGGCTATACCATGACCGATCCTATCCGCATATTGCTTGTTGAAGACGAAGAGATCAACAATTACATTGCAACCAGGCTCATCCAAAAAGCCTTGCCTGGTGCAACGGTCACCTCCTGCCTGCATGGTAAATATGCGATAGACCTGCTTACGGAAATGAAACATGGTCCATCGAAATTGCCGGATATTATTTTGCTGGATATCAATATGCCTGTTATGAATGGCTGGGAGTTTTTAGACGAATACACCAGCCGGAAGATCGATCCTGAAGGTAAGTCGGCCATTTTTATTTTGTCTTCGTCAGTTTTTAGCGAAGACATCAACCGTGCGCGCCAATACCCGGAGGTAAAGGACTTTATCCGCAAACCATTGGATGTGACCAAAATCCGTGAGCTTTTTAACACCAAGGAAGCAGCCCTATAAGGGGTAATAATCAGTAATCACCCCAGTAGCTTTTAACCCAATATAGGTTGCTTGTCAGTATTTGCTTGTCAAATCAGGGAATTCTATAATGAATACTGAACCTTTTGCGGGCTCACTTTCCACATTGATTGAACCGCCCATCGATTCGACCTGCATTTTCACCATAAAAAGCCCCATTCCCTTACCTTCAATATCCGTATCGAACCTTTTATACAAACCGAACAGGTTTTTTAGATTCTTTTCTTCAATACCTTTCCCATTGTCCTGGAACCGGATAGTTGTGCCTGTATTTGTTTTGTAGCCCGAAACTGTAATAACCGGGTCTATACCAGGTCTGCGGTATTTTATGCCATTCAGAATCAGGTTATAGAATATACTGTACAAATAGCTCTTTATTCCTGCCATTTCCGTAGCTTCATTAAAGTGATACGAAATGACTGCCCGTTCGCTTTCAATTAAGTGATTCAGACTGAGTGTAATATCTGCTACCAGTGCGCTGAATGAAACTTGTTCACTTAGTTCATTGGCTTTGCTGCTTACTTCCAGGATATGGTTTAAATCGATAATTGTGTTGTCGAGCATAGTAATTGCCGTATGCAGCGCCAGTTTGATTTCTTCATATTCAGTGTCATCCAGGTCAAGAACATTTAGCAAATGCGAGAGACCGATGATATTTGCTACCGGTGCACGGAGATTATGCGAGACAATATAAGTGAACTGCTCCAGGTCTTTGTTACGCTGCACCAGATCGTTGGTGACGCGCACACGCTCCATATCTGATAGCTTTCTTTCGGTAATATCTTTAAAGGCTAATAGATAACCCATATTCTCCTGGTCTTCACCGGTAATGCCTGCCCAGCGTACATCGTACCATTTTTCCGAGCCATCAGCCAGTTCATAACTGGTTTCATAGCTTATCATTTCATTCTTTTTAGCTTTTTTGATCGCCTCCTGCATACGCGGAACCCTGTTTTTCGGGAAATAACCAAAGGCATTGCTTCCAGGCTTCAATCTCTTGCCTGATTGTTCAAGGCAAAGCTCACTTGCCCGGTTATTAAAGGATACTACATGATGACCGGCATCGCAAAGCACATAAGCTATATCTGTATTTTCGAAAATGGTCCTCAAATTGGCGTCTGCGCGGTGACGCGATTGTTCATCAAATTTCCTTGAAGTAATATCGACGTGCAGGATAACAGCGCCCTTCTGGGTTGTATCTGCCAATGGAGCCGCGATGAGCTGAAACCAAACTCTTTGCTGCTGTATGTTGCAGGAATACTCCATGGTAAAAGTTCTGGCAGAACCGGTAATTACAGACATAACACCACGGGTGATTTCTTTCCCGGTAACGGGATCTACACCGGTTGCTTTTTCTGAAATGGTCATGTAATTATAGCCTATCCCATACCGTGGTATGCCAAGGTTGTTGGCATTGGTTAACTTTCTCCAGGACTCGTTAACAGCTACAATCTTACAATTTTCGTTTAGCAGCACCACATTTGCAGGAAGAGCATTGAGTATACCTGTTTGCCGCTCGTGCGCTTCTTTTAATTCTTCTATCTTTTGTTCTACTTCGAGCTGAGCGAGCTTTGAGCGGGTAATGTTTTGGCAAAATCCGATAATATACACGGGCACACCCCCGTTATCCAGCTCGAATTCCATTTGCGCATGCAGGTATTGAATATCGCCATCCCTGCCAATGATTCGAAAATCGATCTCTGCGGCCTGTCTTTTTTCAACAGCATTTTTAAAATTGCTTTGCACTTCCGGAATATCTTCGGGATGTATATTCCTGAAAAAATTATCGTTTGTTGGTTCTACTTCTCCCGGGACATAACCCAGCAAAAGATAGTACCCCTGCGACCATTCCAGTTTCCCCGTTTTAAGGTCGAGCCTCCAGGTGCCGAATCCGGCCAGCAATTCGGCCTTACTAAACAACGCCTCACTTGCTACCACCCTGTTAAGGTAAAGCTGTGTTTGGGCATCAGACCGGTATTTGTCTACTGCATTGGTAACTGCACTTGGCAAGCGTTGTAAGCGGTCTTTTAATACATAGTCGCTCGCGCCTTCCTTCATTACACTAACTGCAAACTCTTCCGAAACTGTAGATGTGATCAAAATGAAAGGAATGTTCCGGCCACTTTCCTTTAGCAGATTAAGCGCTTCGAGCGAATTAAATGTAGGAAGTGAATGATCCGACAGAATAACATCCGGCTGAAACTCATCAAGAGCCTCCATATACTCCTGTCGTGTGTCAACCAGGCATTTTTCAAAAGCAATGCCTGCCTTCTTTAACGCACGGTCCACCAGTTCTGCATCGCTCGCGATATCCTCCAGGTGAAGTATTTTTAAACTATGATCCATATTATTAATCGATACCCTGATTTGTAATAAGCCAGTAAAAACCCAGCTCTGAAACAGCTTTAGCAAACCCCTCAAAATCGACAGGTTTGACCACATAGCTGTTCACACCAAGATCGTAACTGGTAATAATATCCTGCTCTTCTTTGGACGAGGTCATAATAACTACCGGAATTGTGCGTGTTGCATCATTCGCTTTAAGCTGGCGCAGAACTTCAATTCCGTCTACCTTTGGCATTTTGATATCCAGTAAAATAACCTTAGGCCTGTTCCCGATATTTCTGTCTGCATACATTCCTCTCGCAAAAAGAAAGTCAAGGGCTTCGGCCCCATCACTCAAATGGATCAAACGGTTGGCAAGATTGGATTTTTTTAATGCCCGGATGGTCAGCTCTGCATCGTGCGGATTATCTTCAACTAATAAGATCTCCACTTTGTTGTCGTTCATAGATATGTTTTTTAGGTAAATGAAAATAGAAAGTTGCGCCTTGTCCTTCCTGGCCCTCAGCACGGATTGTTCCATGATGTTTGTCGATGATCCGTTTCACAAGGGCCAGCCCCACACCAGTTCCCTCAAATTCTTCCTGCGAGTGCAGGCGCTGAAAAACTCCAAATAGCTTATCAGCATAGGCCATATCAAAGCCGGCTCCATTATCTCTTACGAAGTAACTAGTGTAAGTGTCATTTTCTTCGCCCCCGATTTCAATTACAGGATGCTCCTTTTTTGACGAGTACTTGATAGCATTGCTTATAAGATTCATCAATACTTGCCTGATCATGCCTGCATCAGCTTTAGCAGGAGGAAGACCAATTATTTGGATATTATAATCTTTGTCATTCTCATTTTGCAACAACTCGTTTATCACCGTGTGGGCCAGCTCCTGCATATCAACCTGCGTTAATACCAGGTCTTTCTTACCTAACTTGGAAAAAGCTAACAGATCGTCAATAAGTCGCCCCATCCGCGTTGCATTTGTGACGATGTTGTTAATGATCCGGTTCCCTTCCGCATCGAATTGAGGGCCATAATCTTCCTGTAGCATAACGGCATACCCGTTAATGGCACGAAGCGGGGTCCGCAGGTCATGAGATACGGAGTAGGAAAAGGCATCAAGCTCCTTATTAGCACGTTCCAATTGCCCGGTGCGTTCCTGTACTTTTTGTTCCAGGTCATGCCACATCGTATAGATTTGACTCGTCATCCGGTTGAAAGCTGTTGCTAATTGCCCCAATTCATCATTTCCCGGAATATCGATGGTTAATTGTTCACCCTCGGGCATGGTCCGGGCGGCTTCCGTCAACTGGTTTAATGGTTTAGTAATATCACGGCTCACTATACGGGCAGCTATTATACCTATTACCATCAACACTACGCCAAACAGCAGTATCCAGGGAATAAGGCTTTGTGTACCCTCAAGGATGTTTTTTTCGGGAAACGCGATAACTGCCAGCCATGGCGTATGGAAAACTTGCTGTGCCTTGGCGTACAACTTACCGTCATTTTTGTCGATATACTCAATAAGTTCGTTCTTCTGACCTGTGCCAAAAGGAGGGCCTGGTACGGGTTTAATCATATCTGTCCAGATACTGGCATCTGCATTACCCAAATAAAGGTGCGCGCCGCTTCCCATCAATTGCGACAGTTGGGCAACCGCTTGTGGCGTAGCATGGAGTAATTGCCAGCTAACCAGGTAGCCCGAAAGTTTGCCATTTGCGGAAACGCCTGCTATTATCGGATAATATAATGTCCCATTGCTATTATAAAACTTACCAATCTGACAAGAATCGGGCATTACAGGTGTGGATAATAATACCTCGCTTAGCGGAACAGGAACATGAACAGTAGATTTAGTTGAGCGAAGCACCGTCTGTTTATTGGTATCCAGCAGCTCAACAGATACCCATGTACTATCGCGGTGTAACTTGTCCATCTGGCTGAGCGCATCAGCACGATATTGGTCATTATGAGCAGTATAGAGATATCCTGTTATACTTTTCTGAGCAGCTGTGGCACGGGTTGTTCTGCGCACAGCCTGTGCCTGTTGCGCCAACATAGTACCAATCTGGTTAGACAGCAGACTAATACGCACTTTCCCTATTGCAAGAGCTGCTTTTCTCAGGCTATAATAATTTAACAAACCATATATACTGATGGTAAAAAGCAGCAAACCGCAAATAAGAAGCGGCAGGCGTTGCCGGATAGACAGTTTGCTAAGCAAAAGCCGGGTTTTCAGATTATGTACCATATTGTCTGGTCAGGGTAGGGGAGCCCGGATATGTTTGATAATGTTTACAGGTAGGGCACATTTATGGCAGTGCCTTTGCCATTTGCAGGTCAAGTAATCAGGGGATTGCAACAAATTTAATATTTGTTGCCTTTTAATTAAACCGTGTTTTCACCCAATTTTACATTTGGGGGGAGAGAATAGCGTTTTATACAGGTGATGCGGTTTTTGCCCTTATTTGCTATCAAGCTATGGTATAAAGAACTTATTTGTTAAGTAATAGGAAATTAATTTATTTTTTTATACGAAATAAATAAGCTTAGGTTTAAATAAATTTTGTTTGTTGAAGATATTGGGTGCGTTAGTAATGTAAAAAAGTTGTAGCAAAATTTGGGATAGCCAGCAGATACATGCTGAACCATTAAATGAAACCTGCAATTTCGCATAGCCTCCATCTGATGTGTAACCTGTAAATCTGGCATTTTCGATCATAAAATGATGTTCGGATTTAAAAGAGACGATGACAGTCGTCATACCCTTTAATGATGCATGTCATAATTTATTTGTTGCAAATAGCCGACTTTTGATTAGAACAGCGGTGAGGAATTAATGTGCTGTTTAAGTTTATTGTATAGCGGCTAGTCAAGGCCTTAATTGAAAGCGCTACGATCAAAATATTTATATAAATTTATATCGGTACACCTCAATCGCAATGAGAATAAGCAGAAACATTTCTTACCTGATATTATCCCTATTTATAACAAGTTGTAGTAAAGTCCATACTATTCACCCAATCCGGAAGGATATAGTGGAGACGGTATATGCATCGGGAAAAGTTATGGCCGATAGCGAATACACGGTATATGCTTTAAGTCCCGGTACCATTGTGAAGAAGCTGGTTAAAGAGGGCGATGCTGTAAAAAAAGGTCAGCTATTGTATGTAATTAATAATACAGCCCCGGCAGCCAGGTTAGACGCTGCAAATATTACTTATGAAAAAGCGCAGGAAAACGTATCATCCCGATCGAGGGTATTGGGCGACCTGAAATTAGCTATGCAAAATGCTAACATAAAATTCAGTAATGATTCCCTGCAATACTTCAGGCTTAAAAGTTTATGGAGCCAAAATGTAGGTACTAAAAGTGCCCTGGATAATGCCGAGACCCAATATCATATGTCGCTTAATGAGAAAAAATCAGCGCAGGAAAAATATTATTCAACTGTTAATGATCTGAATGTTTCTTTAAAAAATGCACAAAGCGGTGTAGCCAGCGCCCGTAATGATCTGAGCAATTACCTGATACGTTCGGAAAGCAACGGCACTGTTTACCAGATGATGAAGGAAAAAGGCGAAGCCGTAAGAGCTAATGAGGCTGTAGTCTTAATCGGGAAATCTACTGATCGTTTAATCAGGTTATCTGTTGATCAGCAGGATATTAATTTGGTGCAACCGGGGCAACAGGTGTTATTAAAAACAGATGCCACGGGCGATAAAATTTACAATGCCAAAGTGGTAAGGATTTACCCGACAATGAACGAGGCGGACCAGACCTTCAGGGTGGATGCAATTTTTACCGGGCAGGATACACAGCCTTATATACACACCTCTATTGAAGCGAATATCGTTATTCAAAAAAAGAAGCAGGCTTTGGTTATTCCTATTAAATCTGTTCTGAACGGCGATAGTGTAAAAGTAAAAGAAGGCAATAGGATAAAAACAACGCCCGTAAAGATTGGCATCCATACACTGGACGAGGCTGAAATATTGAGCGGCCTTGGCGAGCATTCTGAAGTGGTTGAATCTTCATCGGATAAATAATATGATGGTAGATACGCTCATAGCAAAACGGCACCTGATGGCCAATAAGAAGCAAACACTTGTAGCCATGCTGGGCGTTACTTTCGGTATAGCCATGTTTATCCTGATGATCAGCTTCATGATAGGGGTTAACCAGTTTATGGAAGACACCATGCTATCTTCCACTCCCGATATACATATCTACAATGATATAAAAACTGACTATACGGTTTCGATAGCAGGGGATTATTTCAAAGACAAAAACCTGCTGGTGTCAGTTCGTCACCCTAAACCCAAGCAAGTCAACCTGAATATTAAAAATGCAAGCGGAATTATTAATGACCTTCAACATGACCCGGAAATAACGCGGGTGTCGCCTTTCCTTAGCACCCAGGTGTTTTACAACTATGGCCCGGTGCAAATCAATGGCTATATCAATGGCGTAAATATTATTGATGAATCCAAAATTTTCGATCTGAGAAGTAAAATGATTGTGGGGCAGCCAGAAGACTTGCTAAATGCTGATAAAGGCATCATAATGGGCAGGGGCCTTGCTAGTAAGCTAAATCTTAGCGCGGGTGATATGGTAACTTTAACCACACCTGCCGGTACCTCTATGAGTTTTAGGGTAGTGGGAATATTTGCTATTGGCATAGGCACCATCGACGACACCCGGAGCTATATTAACCTGGCGAACGTTCAGCAGCTAATGGGGAAAGACAGAAGCTATATAACGGACATCAATATTAAATTGACCAACAATAAACTTGCGCCCTCTAAAGCAGGTGAACTGTATAAAAAATACAATTACAAATCAGACGACTGGCAGACGGCAAACTCCTCGGTCATGGCATCCAACATTGTACGCGATGTGCTAACATACGTAGTCAGCATTACTTTACTTACTGTTGCAGGTTTCGGGATATATAATATTATGAACATGACCATCCAAAATAAAATGAAGGATATTGCCATATTAAAGGCACAAGGATTTTCGGGGCACGATATAGTCAGGATATTTTTGAGCCAGTCGTTGTTTATCGGCTTTTTTGGCGCTCTGATGGGCGAGGTGCTGGGCTTTTTACTTTCCTATGCTTTATCGCGTGTACCTTTTCCTCATAACGATTTTATTTCTTTAAAGTACTTCCCGGTGATATTCAATCCGGCACATTATTTTTTTGGCCTTGTATTTGGGGTTATCACCCCTTTCATTGCCGGGCTTATGCCATCTATTAAAGCATCCAGGATAGACCCTGTAGTTATATTGAGGGGATAAAAAATGAGTGCAGCGCTGAGAGTTGAAAATCTGAATAAATCCTTCCACGAGCCGGAGGATTTTCAAGTTCTGTTCGACATTTCGTTTACTGTAAATAAAGGCGAGTTTGTTCCGGTTATAGGTAAATCTGGCTGCGGTAAATCCACATTGCTTTATCTGTTAAGCACCCTCGATACGGATTACCAGGGAAAGATATTTATTAATGATCAATTATTGACCGGCGAAAGTCAGAATAATCTTGCCCGCTTTCGTAATGAAAACATCGGCTTTGTTTTTCAATTCCATTTTTTGCTGCCTGAGTTTACAGTATTAGAAAATGTAATGTTGCCCGCATTAAAACTTGGCAAACTCAGCCGCAAAGAAATTGAAGAACAGGCAATTGATAAATTACGTCAACTACAAATGGATACCTTTGCCCATAAGTTATCCTCCCGGCTTTCCGGCGGGCAGCAGCAAAGGGTTGCCATTGCCCGCGCATTGATCAATAATCCTACTATTATAATGGCTGATGAACCTACAGGAAACCTGGACAGTGTTAACACTGGTCTGGTATTCGATATATTCAGAGAGCTATCGCATCAAAAAGGCATTACGATACTTACCGTAACCCATGATCTTGATTTCGCAAAAAATGCAGACAGGGTGATAGAAATGGTGGATGGCAGGATTAAGATTTAGCAAGTCCCTTCGTTTTCAAAGTTATCTTTAATAAAAAGTGACTTTTATCACTTTTTTTATTAACACTAAGCATTTTCTTAATTTACACCATATTTGATATTTGTGACTAATATCACTTTTATATGGAAAATGCCGCGTTACTAAAAGCAATTATTGAAACTGCCATCGATGGGATACTTACAATCGATGAACGCGGTAGGATAGAAACGATAAATCCTGCAGCATGTGAACTTTTCCAGTACACACCTGCTGAGGTAATCGGCAAAAATGTCAATGTACTTATGCCGTCACCTTATCATGAAAACCATGACGGATACATTGCCCGCTACCAGCGCACACACGATCCGCATATTATTGGTATTGGCCGCGAGGTGCAGGGGTTAAAAAAAGACGGAACAGTATTCCCTTTCCGTTTGGCGGTAAGTGAAGTGCAATATCTTGAACGAAAGGTTTACACAGGTTTTATTCACGATCTGTCGCGCGAAAAGGATGCGGAAGAAAAATTAAGGGACTACGCCGCCAAACTGGAAGAGTTGGTCGAAGAGCGGACGCTTTCGCTTCAGGAAACGGTAAAAGCATTACAGCAGGCAAAAGAGGAAGTGAGTGTTTCGCTTGAAAAGGAAAAAGAGCTGAGCCAGCTGAAAAGCCGCTTTGTATCGATGGCCTCACATGAATTCAGGACACCATTGAGTGCAATACAACTTTCAGCTGTTCTTATCGAAAAATATTCAGCACAACAGGATAATCCTAATATTGCGAAGCATATTGCTAAAATAAAAGCGGCGGTTACCAATCTCACATCGATATTGAATGATTTTCTGTCGTTAGAAAAGCTGGAAGCCGGCAAGGTTGAGCCTGTTTACTCGCAATTTGATATTGTAAAATTTGGCGAGGAAATAACAGAAGAGATGCAACTGGTGGCTAAGCAAAATCAAATGATCGTATATCAGCATACCGGCGCTGATAGTAATGCACGCCTCGACCAGGCCTTGCTGAAAAATTGCATACTTAACCTTATAGGCAATGCCATTAAATATTCTGGTGAAAACACTTTTATAGAATTCAATACCGAGATCAGTAAAAAGCAACTGACCATAAGCATAACAGACAATGGTATAGGCATACCTGAAAACGACCAGAAACATTTGTTCGAGGCATTTTTCAGGGCACATAATACAGGAAACATTCCCGGCACAGGCCTGGGGCTAAATATTGTAACGCGTTATACCAAGCTGATGAAAGGTAAAATCAGCTTTAAAAGCGAGGTAAATAAAGGCACTTCATTCACACTTTCGTTCCCAAATCATCATGAAAACAATCCTGATCATTGAAGACAATAACGACATCCGAGAAAGCACAGCCGAGATATTGGAATTGGCGGGCTATACTGTTCATCAAGCCGAAAACGGCAAGCAGGGCGTCGATCTGGCATATCAGCATAAACCAGAGCTGATCTTGTGCGATATCATGATGCCCGAGTTAGACGGGTATGGCGTATTGTACATGCTGAGCAAGAATGTGGAAACAGCTTACATTCCGTTTATCTTCCTTACTGCCAAAGCCGAGCGGGTAGATTTTAGAAAGGGGATGGAAATGGGTGCAGACGATTACCTGACCAAGCCCTTTGATGATATTGAACTGCTGAACGCTATTGAGAGCCGTTTGGAAAAAAAGCGCCGACAGGAAGAATATTACAGCAAGGCCTTGCAAAGTATCGAGAAGTTATCGAACACAAACGGGCAAGGCGCGGCTGAGTTAAAAAACATTATAGCCGGGCGTAAAATCAGGCAGATCAAAAAGAAACAAGTGTTGTACTATGAAGGCGACCATCCGCAAGGCTTATACCTGATTATTGACGGCGCAATCCGTACTTTTAAACTGGCAGAAGATGGCCGGGAGCTAATGATGGGCTTGCACAAGGCTGATGATTACATTGGCGTAAATGCCCTGTTGCTGGATGAAGCTTTCACGGAAACTGCCGAAGCAGTGGAAGACTCCGCCATTTGTCTTTTGCCAAAAGATGCCATTATCTCGCTCGTAAATAAATACCCAGATATATCGATGCAGTTTATCAAATTGCTTGCTAACAACATTAAGGAAAAAGAAGACCAGCTGCTGGAGCTTGCCTACAACTCTGTACGCAAAAGATTAGCACAGGTATTGGTCCGCCTTAGCAAGCAACTGCCGGATCCTTCACAATTTAAAATATCACGTGACGAGCTGGCCTCTATGGCTGGTATGGCTACCGAAACGGTGAGCCGGACGCTGAGTGATTTTAAGGATGAAAAGCTGATAGAAAAAAAAGGCAGCCACATTCAGATACTCGACCTGAACCGCCTTATAAAAATGAAAAACTGATAACAATCACTTTTACTGATGACTACCCTCATGTGCTGTGAAAAGCGGCAGGGGTATCTTTGTTCTTATAAATTTTTGATAATGAAGGTTGTAGCCTATAGTATAAATCCGTTTGAGAAGGAATTCCTGATCAGGGCTAATCAGAAAAAACATGATATTACGCTGATATCTAATGCATTAAGTGTTGAAACGGCTGCTTATGCCAAAGGTAAAGATGCTGTTTTGGTGTTTACTAATGACGACGTTTCCGAAAATGTAATAGATAAGCTTGCCGGTATGGGTGTTAAGTTCATCGCGACACGCTCAAAAGGCACGGATCATATTAATAAAAAAGCTGCTGAAAAACGGGGCATCAAACTGGCAAATGTACCCACTTATTCGCCTCAGGCTATTGCCGAACACACTGTAGCATTGGCGCTTGCCTTAGGCAGGCACCTGATCAAAGCAAATGAGCGCACACACGATTTTGACTTCCGCCTGAATGATTTGATAGGCTTTAATTTTAATGGCAAAACAGTCGGCATTATCGGTTTAGGCGAGGTAGGATTAGCTACCGCAAACATTTTCAGGGGGCTGGGGTGTAAGGTGATAGGGCATGATATCCTGTTACCCAAAAATGTGATTGACATAGAAATAGTTGAGCTGGGCGAGTTGTGCAGACAAGCAGACATTATTTCTCTTCACCTGCCTGTTACTGAACAAACTCACCATATTGTTAACAAGGACACTATTCGGCTTATGAAACCAAACGTGATGCTCCTCAATACCTCACGCGGTGGGTTAATTGATACAAAAGAAGTGTTGAACGCTCTTGAAAACGGTAAAATAGGTTATCTGGGTTTAGATGTGTATGAGTTTGAGCAGGGCCTTTTCTTTGAGGATCATGAACACGATAAACATAAAGACGCTTTGCTGAAAAAGCTGATCGCCTATCCTAACGTATTGGTTACTCCGCATCAGGCATTTCTGACCAGGGAAGCCCTGCAGCAAATCGCTAATCAAACCATCAAAAACCTCGACCTATGGCAAGAGGAAAAATGCGTAGGGGATGCGTGCGCATGCGACAAAGACTGCGGCACCAAAGCAGTAATAAAACCGACAATACAAGATAACTTTAACCACTTACCATAATGCTTCCCAAATACCTGATAGATAAATATAATGTAGCAGCTCCCCGCTATACCAGTTATCCAACAGTACCCTACTGGAGTAAGGATACTTTTAACAAACAGCTTTGGGGTGAGCACGTAAATTCGGCCTTTGAGATTAGCAACAAAAAGGATGGCATAAGCTTGTATATTCACCTGCCTTTCTGCGAAAGCCTTTGCACTTATTGTGGCTGCAACACCCGTATCACCAAAAATCATGCAGTTGAAGAACCCTATATCGATGCGTTATTGATCGAATGGGCCATGTATTGCAATATATTTGCTGATCGCCCCATAATACGCGAAATTCATTTAGGCGGGGGGACGCCAACATTTTTCAGCCCCGGAAATCTAAAATACCTGATTAAAAGTATTTTACTGAACGCTGACGTACACCCTGATGCCGATTTTGGTTTTGAAGGGCACCCGGCCAACACAACCTATGAGCATTTGAAGGTTTTATATGACCTGGGCTTTCGCAGATTAAGTCTGGGCATACAGGATTTTGATCCAAAAGTGCAGTTTATCATCAATCGCATACAAACTTTTGAGCAGGTAAAAGATGTAACAGAATGGGCACGTCAAATTGGTTATACTTCAGTAAATTATGACCTGATTTACGGGTTGCCGCTACAGACCGCCGGGAGCCTTGTCGATACCGTAGAAAAAGTAGGCTTGCTCATGCCCGACCGCATTGCATTTTACAGTTACGCCCACGTGCCCTGGATAAAACCAGGCCAAAGACGGTTTACCGAAAAGCATTTGCCATTGCCCGATGAGAAACGCGCCTTGTACGATTTGGGTCATAGCATGCTGACCGCATTAGGCTATTACGACATAGGGATGGATCATTTTTCATTGCCTGATGATACGCTTTATATCGCCGAGCAGAACAAAAAGCTTCATCGTAATTTTATGGGCTACACGCATCAATATACACGTTTATTGGTTGGATTGGGAGTATCATCCATCAGTGATACGTGGGACGCATACGCGCAAAATGTTAAAACCGTGGAAGAATATATTGCAATGTTAAATGACGGAGAGCTACCAGTGATAAAGGGACATTTCTTATCTGCCGAGGATATGATTATTCGCAGGCATATATTAAACATTATGTGTAAAGGAGAAACAGAGTGGAACCACCACACCGAGCCCTGCGATGGCCTGATGCATGGATTGGAGCGTATGCGGGATTTAGCTGACGACAAACTTGTTGAGCTGGGCACATACTATTTGTCGGTAACGCCAACGGGCAAACGCTTTCTGCGGAATATCTGCATGGCTATTGACGCCCGCCTTTGGGCCGATCAGCCTACAACCCAATTATTCAGCATGGCCGTATAAATCTGAGGCTAAAAAGTAAATATCCCGGAAGAACTATATACTAATAATTGCCCTTTGTGTCTTCTTTGCGTTCTACGTGGTTAAAAATTTACCACAAAGAGAACATAGAAGGCACAAAGAGGCACAGAGATTTTATAAGGCAAATTATTTCGTGTTCATATTTCAAATCAGACCTTTGAGACAACCTCATCCATTAAGCCAGTATACTAAGCCTTAGCTCAGAAATCGATAGTTCGTGCAACATTTTAGCACGATAGTCCTTACTGAAACTTTTCATAGCAGGAATCAATTCCCGGTAATAACTGATACCCTGGTTAAGCTGATGCTTAAAGCTTTCGAGGTACTTAGCTTTTTTTTCATTTATGGCTATGTTGTTATTAGCTCTTTCTTTTGCAAAATAATCGATGTATAAATTAAGCTCATTAATAAAAATATTGCTCCTGTCTGCTTTATTCAGAAGATCATTCTTCCCGTAAATATGTCCTGTCATTTCGCCGAGCGAATATATTCTCGAAAAATAAGCAAGGTTTGGTCCCGGACAGATCGATACACCTGTGCTTTCCCGTGGTTTTAGCATGTCGTTTTTGATATAAACTGAGGCGGTCAACCCTTCGCATAAGCAAACTTTTTCGGTGATCTTATCAAATTCCCTTTGGTATTCTGCATCAGTTAATTGATAGCTATCCAGTTGATTGATCTTCAATCGCTGGTATTCCCGGGACGCGGTACAAATGGGTTTTTCGGTAAATTCTGTATTGCTGCACAGGTACTTTTTGGTACATGGGCTACCGGGGCGATTCTGCGTTATGCGGTGCAGCCGTTGATTTTCCATACTACCGCCCCTGAAATTGTTAAACAGGACTCCAAGCGGCGAAACATTGCTCAAATAAAAATCATCTTCACCGGCGGCTGTTAATTTTTGCAAGGTGTCTTTGTCAACATTAGTTGCTTCGGGCACCAGCAAAAACGGGCTCCCCCAGCCTGTACTATCCAGATGATAATATCTGCGCAGAAAACTATCTTCTTCAGCCGTTCCGATGCCCCCCTGTGCGCTGATCTTTTGCTCAGGAGTTTCCTGAATATCTCTTCCCCTGGCCCTTAAGGCGGCACGATATATTTCAAATAACTCCGATGCCATTGCTGGCCGGTTTATCTTAAACTCCTCCAATATCGGCCCTAATAACAAACCATCTGTAGCAAAAGCATGGCCACCGCAATTCAAACCTGATTCTATACGAAACTCGGAGACCCAAATGCCTTTTTTTGCCAGCACCTTAGCCTGAATAATTGCCGAACGGTAGTTACTTACTTTCAGGATAACCTTCTTCCGGAATTTCCCATTATCATCAGGATAAAAGTCATCGAACGATTCGAGATAGCTAAATAATTTCGGGTTCATGCCAGCCGAAATAACCACCGATGATTCCAGGTTACTTTTAGCAAAACCACGTAGCGCGGCCAAAGCATCAGTGTTTTCGTCCCCACTGTATTTGCCATGCCTGTCATAATTCAGCTTATCCACCTTTGCCATGATATTTACATCAATAGCCCCCTTTACCAGGCGGTTTCTCAGTATCTGTTCAAATAGCTTTCTCTCGTTCCTCCCGCATTCTTCAAGTAAATCATAGCCCTGTTTAAGTACGGAGTGCTCAGGTAATAAATTAAAATAACGTTCAATATCATTCCCCGCCTCAAATGGCTCCTCTTTAAGTTTTGAGAACTGATCATTTACCAGCATGTTTAAGAGATCCAGGTAAGCTGTAATTCGCCGGGCCCTGCTGTCGTGCTCTGATTTTCCGATCGGGATATATTCTAAATCATTTTGCCTGCAATGATACTCCCGCATACGTTCTATTAACTCATCATCGACAATAGAAACTACCGATGAGATACCATAACGGGCAACTTTTAATGGGGTATCGATAGAGTAAGCAAGCCCTAAAACGGGTATATGAAAAGTGTGGGACATAATTTATTGGGTTATAAGAAGTGGTATAAAAAAAGCGGCCTGCGCCGCTTTTCCAATTATCCAGGTGCGATTTGTCAAATCAACACAGCAATGGTCATCAATACCTGGATCAATACGCTTACTGCTGATAAAAGTAAAACGCTTCGGATACCCGCGCCGCCCATACAGGCTATAATTGAGGTAAAGAAGCAGGTTAAAGTGATCAGCAGCACTATAATAGGGGCATTATAATAGTACATTAAAAATGCCGGAAGCGGCAAAAAGAATACACCCTGCACTACGAGCGCTAAAAAATACCACATGGCTTTTCGCTCGTGCTGGCTATCGGCGAAAGCGGTAAATTTATCCCATAAACTAACGTGAGTATTAACGGTATGTGTGGCTGTCGCCCAGGTCGCAGGTGCATTTGTTTTTATAGTTGCCATAGTTCTTTGTTTTTATTTCTAATACAAAAGTCCCCTTTTGCGCCCGGACGATCATTGACGGTCGTCAACTGAAAAGGTGATCTTAATCACAAAACATTATTTGCAAACAGCAGTGGCAGCTTTAACTGAAGGGCTCAGGTAAGGAATATTAAGATCCATTCCACGGAGGATGAACCAGAAGCCGAGACATACCATCAGGTAAGGTAATGCCTTGTTTACGCGCCTGCGAAAAGTAACATTCATAAAACCTGAGCTGACAGTTGCAGCCAGCATCAGCGGGAATGTACCGGCGCCAAACCAAAACATATACTGTGCGGCAGATACAGGTGACGCTGTATTGATGGCCCCGACCAATGCCAGGTAAACAAATCCGCAAGGTAAGAAGCCATTAAGTACGCCAACAGCAAAATTGCCTGCACGGTGCTGTATAGCATAGTTGATGGCTTTGCTTACCGGAGCGAGAAATTTAGAGGATGCTTTACCATTGAACAATTTGATCTTGAACATCCGCGAAAAGCCTGCTAAAATGATAAGTAAGCCACTGGCAAGACTGATGCCTTGCTGTAAACCGGATATCCAAAGCTGTCTTCCTATAAAACCGATCAAAAAACCCAGAGTGGTGTAAGAAAGAACCCGGCCAAGGTTATAAAGAAATTTATCGGTTACCAGGGGTAGCCAACCTTTTTGTGAAGCAGGGATAGCAAAGGCTAACGGACCGCACATACCAATGCAATGCAAACTGCCAAATAACCCTACAAAAAATGCGATCTCGTTGACATTCATGGCAAAAACATTTCGCGTTGATATAGATATTTTTTACCGTTGCTTTCCCAGTCGAGCGTTACCTGCCACTGGCCTGCACCAAATTTTTCGAGCGGAATAACAGTCTGATCAGAGCCGCTTGACTGAAACGTAAGCAACTTATCCTGATCGGGATCAGAAGGCCTCTCAAAACGGATATGCCCTGCAGAGGCTCCGGCAAATTGTATAAGCATGCTCTTGTTTCCCAGTTTGAAATGCGGCGTTACTTTATCGGTGATCACCTGCTTTTCTTTAGTATATACCGAATCATAAGCCAGTCCTTTTTCATAATACTGATGGTCATAGTCGCCGGGAGAATCCCGGAACATTTGAACACCTAAAACGACTATGAATGCGACGAATGCGGTCATGCCGATAGCAATGCCACTACCCCAATTTAATTTAATCTTCATCATATGGCCCAATAAAAGATGTACTGATGGTGTTAAGCACTTTGTTGTCCTTAACCACTTTTAACTTGATATCTGTTTTGGTAGCCCGGATGCTTTTTGCAGGCAGCATCAGGAAAAAGACAGCTTTAGTGGAGCTTTCTTTGGTTAATACTCCGGGTGCCTGTATGTATTTGATTTTTACCTGCGGATCATCGGCTACCAATCTAATATTCTGTGCTTTGTCTGTTTTGTTAATAATATCGGCGTTATAAATATTGCTTATGTAATTGCCCGGCTGCTCCTGGTACAGCATACCCGCAGAGCGCATAACAGTTACATCCACATCCTGGCGCTGATAGATAAAATAGGCCAATACGCCAAACAACACGGCAATGATTGCGCTGTAAGCCTTCATGCGGCCAGTAAAAGATGGCTTCTTATTTTCTTCGATCATCTCCTCTGAATAGAAGCCTATCAGGTTCATATCGCGGTGAATTTTTTCCATCACCTGGTTGCAGGCATCGATACACATGGTGCAGTTTACACATTCTAACTGCGGCCCTTTGCGAATGTCTATACCTGTAGGGCAAACATCCACACACAAACCGCAGTCCACACAATCTCCTTTAGGAGTGGTGTCTTTCCTTGATAGCTTTCCGCGCGGTTCGCCTCTTTTGTAGTTATAAGCTACCATCAGGGTGTGTTTGTCGGTAAGTACGCCCTGCAAACGGCCATAAGGGCATATCACAGTGCAAACCAACTCTCGCACCCTGCTGTAAACCAGGTAAAATATGATGGTAAATACCCAAATGCTGATGAAACCTACTATGTGCTGGCTCACCGGTTCTGTAGCAATCTTTATCAGATTCTCACTACCGATAATGTAAGCCAGAAAGGTGTTGGCAATCATGAAGGAAATAATCACAAAAATGCTGTGCTTGGCTGTTTTCTTGATGATCTTCTCACGGGTCAGCGGACCTTCATCCAGTTTGCGGCGGTATTTGGCGTCGCCTTCTATCCATATTTCTATCTTGCGGAAAACCATTTCCATAAATATGGTCTGGGGGCATATCCATCCGCAGAAAATACGGCCGAATGCCATGGTAAAGAACACAATGCAAACAATAAAAGCCAGCATTGCCAGTACGAAGAGGAAAAAGTCCTGCGGCCAGAATACCTGGCCTAACAGGACAAATCGCCTCTCCATCACATTAATCAGCAACAAAGGTTCGCCATTTATCCGCAAAAACGGCCCTGCAAAAAACAGAATAAGATATATATAGCTCAACCAGTTACGGTAGTTATAGAACTTCCCCTTCCTGATAATAGGATACATCCACCTGCGTTTCCCCTTTTCCGTGGTTTGTGGCTGCTCCGTTAATTCTGTATTCAACATTCCTTTTATTCTTAGATGATTATTTAACTACCATAGCTGTTTTAGCCTTTGCTTCTTTGGCAGAAGTTGAGCCATTATCCTCGGCAATTTTAGTACCCTGCGGCTCTTTTGGATTAGCCGGATTACTGCCATGCAATGATTTTATAAAATTGGCCACGTCTGATATCTGCTTTGGTGTCAGCTGACTTTCCCAGGTTGGCATACCTTTACTTTGTACGCCATATTTAATAGTTTTGAAAATATCATTAATGCTATTGCCATGCAGCCAATAGTCGTCTGTCAGGTTTGGTCCAACCATACCCTGCCCGTTAACACCATGGCAGGCAGCGCATCTTTCCTGGAAAACAGATTTTCCTGCAGCCAGCGCTCCGGCATCAGTTGTAAGCTTTACGGTATTTTCGTCGACCTTATCCGCTGATTTGGCCAAAAACGCAGCCTTCTCTTTAGCAGCTGCGGCCATTTCGGTTCTATACTCGTCGTACTGCAATTGCCCAACGCCAAATACGTGGTAGATCAATAAGTACCCTATGGCAAAAGCGATGGTCACATAAAACAGGTACATAAACCAGGCTGGGGTAGGGTTATCTAACTCCTGTATGCCGTCGTAATCATGTTCTATTAATATCGATTTCTCTTCCGACATCGGCTTTAACGACAGCAGTTTATTCAGTCGGTCGGCCCTTGCAGCTTTTCTTTCAGCTTTCAAGGCCACTTTGCTGGTTTTTTCTTTTTCCAATCCCTCAGGCCCAAGCAATATTTGGGCGACAACCCTGAATGCCTTTAACACCACATACATCGCAATACATAATGTTATTAATGCCAGCATGATAGCCCCATAGCCTATATAGTTCATTGTTTCGCCTGATAGCAGGCCGCCATCTTCGGCAAATGCAGGTGTAATGGCTAAAACAAACAGTGATAAGAATATTATGCGTATCGGTTTCATGGCTCTAAAAGGTTAATATTTTCTTCTGAACAATCTTGTAAAGGGATATCGCTCATGTAATCCACATGCTGTTTGCGTAATCGTAAAAGCAACAGTGTTACCACGATAAAGAATACAAGGAATATGAATAGCGAGAACAACAGGTAAACCTGGTTACCTTGAATATGCTCTGTAAATTGTCTGAACATGATCTTAATTATTTGCTGTTTTACCTGCTTTAATATCTGTACCGAGCCTTTGCAGATAGGCAATAATGGCTACGATTTCTTTGTTACTTTTCACTTTGATATGGTCTTTAGCCAGGTTATCGGCAATGCCTTTGGCTTGTTTGTCCAGGTCCTGGTTAGCTATTTTATCATAGCCTGCAGGATATGGAACCCCCAATTTTTGCATAGCCCGGATTTTGGCGCCGGTGCTTGTTGTATCCAGCTTTTGGGTGATCAGCCAATCATAATTTGGCATGATACTTCCCGGAGACATTAAACGTGGGTCCATTAAGTGGTTGTAGTGCCATGAGTCGCCATATTTGCCACCCTCGCGCTGCAAATCTGGTCCGGTACGTTTTGATCCCCATAGGAACGGGTGATCGTAAACAAACTCACCAGCCTTACTGTACTCGCCATATCGCTCCGTTTCTGAACGGAATGGCCTTATAGTTTGCGAGTGGCAGTTAACACAACCTTCGCGGATATACAGATCCCGTCCCTGTAGCTCAAGCGGGGTATAAGGCTTCACACTGGCGATGGTTGGAATATTAGATGAAATGGTAAGCGTAGGCATCAATTCCACAAATGTTCCGATCAGGATCACGATCAGTGATACAATAAGGAACATTATAGGTTTGCGTTCCAGTCTGCGGTGCCATCTTTCAGTACCTGCTTCAGGATTCAATTTTGGCAAAGGCATTGCTTCTGCAGCTTCATTAGCAACCAACTTGCCCTGAACAGCAGTTTTGTAAAGGTTATAAGCCATTACGATAACGCCTGTCAGGTATAATGCCCCACCCACTGAACGCATAACATGCATAGGCAGGATGCGCATGGTGGTTTCAAGGAAACTCGGATATTTTAAGATACCTTCCGGTGTAAACTCTTTCAGCATCAGCCCTTGAGTAAATCCGGCCCAGTACATCGGTATCGCATAAAACAAGATACCCAGTGTACCGATCCAGAAGTGGAAGGAAGCCATCTTTTTAGAGTATAGTTCGGTTTTATATATGCGTGGTACCAACCAATACAGGATGGCGAAGGTTAAGAAACCATTCCAGCCCAAAGCGCCAACGTGTACGTGCGCGATGATCCAGTCGGTAAAGTGGCCGATGGCGTTTACCTGTTTTAATGATAGCATCGGGCCTTCAAAGGTGGCCATACCATAAGCGGTCAAGCCTACCACCATGAATTTAAGGGTCACGTCGTCACGTACTTTATCCCATGCCCCACGCAGGGTAAGCAATCCGTTGATCATACCGCCCCAGCTTGGCGCAATAAGCATTACGGAAAATACAACTCCTAATGATTGTGCCCATCCTGGCAAAGTAGAATATAAAAGATGGTGAGGGCCGGCCCAGATATAAATGAATATCAGCGCCCAAAAGTGCAGGATACTTAGTTTGTAAGAATATATCGGCCTGTTAGCCATTTTAGGCAAAAAGTAATACATCATGCCCAGGTATGGCGTGGTCAGGAAAAATGCAACTGCATTGTGCCCATACCACCACTGCACCAGGGCATCCTGCACACCTGCAAATACCATGTAGCTTTTGAAAAAGCTAACCGGTATCTCAACAGAGTTAATAATATGCAATACCGCGATGGTAACAAATGTGGCAATGTAAAACCAAACTGCCACGTAGATATGGCGCTCGCGGCGTTTGATAATGGTGCCAAACATATTGATACCGAATACAACCCAAACAATGGTGATCAGGATATCTATCGGCCATTCCAGCTCGGCATATTCATGCGAAGTGGTGAGCCCGAGCGGCAAAGTGATCACAGCGGATACAATGATCAGCTGCCATCCCCAGAAATGGATCTTACTCAATACATCACTGAACATGCGGGCCTTCATCAGCCTTTGCAGTGAGTAATAAATGCCCATAAAAATGGCATTACCTACAAAAGCAAAAATTACCGCATTAGTGTGCAGCGGCCGTACACGACCAAACGTAGTGTACTGGTTGTGCATGTTCATTTCGGGTTTGTACAATTGGATTGCGATGATCAGGCCCACCAACATGCCGATGATGCCCCATATTACCGTCGCAATACCAAAATTTCGGACGATCTTGTTATCGTAGTAAAATTTGTCGGGTTGCATAATTATTTAGTGTTGTTTTATCGGGTGTAAAATTACCGGGGGCATATTGCCCCCCGAATGACATTGGTTTGACATAAACATGACGTTCGTCACTTTTTTGAATCTTTTTCATCGGGTTCATCATCCAGCAGGATGCGAACCGAAGGAGTATACAGATCATCGTGCTGCCCATTACGTTGTGCCCAGAAAAAGGCGCCGAGGAAGACCAGCGCCAGCAATACGCTGCAGCCGATCAGGAAATAAATGATACTCATATTAATTTTCTCTTTTTTGCCGCCAGGTGAGTGGCAAGGCTGGTGAACGATATAATAGTGAAGGTGCTCATTGGCATCAGTATCGCTGCGATGAGCGGTGATAACTTACCGCTAACTGCATAGCTCAACCCAACTACATTATAGGTAAGCGAAATACAGAACGAGATATAAACCACCCGCAACGCGTCTTTTGAAAATTTGAGAAATACCGGCAGTTTTTTGAGTGACCGGCCATCCAGAATAGCATCGCTGCCGGGCGAAAAATTGTTTACGTTATCTGTAATGGCTATGCCAAGGTCACTTTGCTTTAAGGCCCCGGCGTCATTCAAACCGTCGCCTATCATCATTACTTTATGGCCGTTTTGTTGCAGGTGTTTGATGAAGTCGAGTTTCTCCTGCGGGGTGCGTTCAAAAAACATATCTTCTATCGGAAATACCGATGAAAGCGCTTCACGTTCATGCCCGTGATCGCCCGATAAAAGGTACAAGCGATAGGCGGGTGAAAGCGACTTTACTGCCTTAACTCCATCACGGTATTGCTGCTGAATAGTAAAATAGCCGATGTACCTTTCATCTATCGAAACATGGACCTCTGTTTTTTGTGCTGACGGGGCTTCTGCCTGCATCACATCAACAAACTTTGCACTGCCGACTTTTATAAACTTACCGTTCACATCGGCAGTAATGCCGCGCCCGGGCACTTCGTAATAGGAATTAGTGTCCAGCTTGGAGTAATTATCCAGGTATTGACTTATAAGCCGGCTAAGAGGGTGCGTTGAATTAGCGCAAACGGAATAGATCATTTGTTTTTCTGTATCCGTGGCAGTCATATGCGCTGTAATAGTCGTATCGCCATTAGTGGTAATGGTTCCGGTTTTATCAAGAACGATGGTATCGATATGGGCCAATTGTTCAACAACTGCCGTATTTTTCAGATAAAAAAAGTTTTTGTCGAAAATGCTCAGCGCAGCTGACATGGTGAACGGCGTACTCAAAGCCAGTGCACAGGGACAGGCAATAATAAGCACAGCAGTGAAGGCCGAAATAGCCCTTGACACATCAGTAGCCAGCCAGAAGAACAGTGAACTGAAGGCAATCAATAATAGGGCAATAGTGAAATATTGGCTTATCTTCTCGCTGAACGTTTGGATTTTGTTTTCCTGCGTGCGGGTAAAGGCTTCATTGTTCCAAAGCCGGGTAAGGTAACTTTGTGATACCGGTTTCACAACTTCCAGTTCAATAGCCTCGCCGGTTTGCCTGCCGCCTGCATAAACTACTTCGCCCAAGACTTTATTTACAGGAACAGACTCACCGGTAACGAAGCTAAAATCGACACGGGCATCACCCTTTAATAGTATAGCATCGGCGGGAATGATCTCGTTATTGCGGATTAATATGCGTTGACCAACCTGGATATTAGATAAAGGGACCGGGCGTTCTGTTTCTCCCTCTATAACCTGCACAGCGACCGGGAAAAATGAACGATAATCCCTCTCGAATGAAAGGTGATAGTAAGTTTTGCACTGTACAAATTTGCCAACCAGTAAAAAGAAGACTAACCCGCACATCGTATCGGCAAACCCCGCGCCCGTGTGCGTCAGTATTTCAACTGCGGTACGCACAAAAAGTACTGCAATGCCCAAAGCCAATGGGAAATCGATGTTGAGCACTTTATTCTTTAAGTTAGTCCAGGCTGATTTAAAATACCCGGTACTACTGTATAATAGCACTGGTAAACAAAAAGCCAGGTTGAGCCAGCCAAAAAACTGACGGAAGGATTGCTCATAAACTGATATTCCCAAATACTCCGGGAAGCTTAACAGCATTACGTTCCCAAAACAAAAACCAGCTACTGCTATCTTTTTTACGAGGTTGTCCCTCTTATCAAAGGTTTGCTTCTTTACTACATCCTGCAGGCTGATGAGCGGTTCGTAACCGATTTTATCCAACAAACTAACTACCTCGTGCAGGGTGATCAGTTGTGTATCATAGCGGATATTTACTTGCTTGCGCAAAAAATCAACCCTGGCGTGATATATAAACGGATTGATTGTATTTAAATGCTCCAGCAGCCATATGCATGAACTGCAATGGATATCAGGAATATAAAAGGTGACTACAGTAGACTTCTCATCCGAATAGTCTATGAGCTCCCTGATGATGGAGGGTTCTTTCAGGTAATCCAGTCGCTTGCTTGCTTTCGCCTGGCTTACACCCGGGTGTTCATTGTAGCTATAATAACTGCACAACCCGTTTTGTGAGAGGATGGAATAAACCTCCTTACAACCATTGCAGCAAAAAACTTTTTCATCCTGTTCAATACGCTCATCGGCACAGTCGTTGCCGCAATGGTAGCAAGTGGTTTGCTGATCAATCTCCGCTTGTTTCATCTTTATTTCCTTAATTACTCAAAGATGAAAGCTAAGAGCTTGCTAAAGAATGATCTGAAAAGTGCTTAAAAGTGATCTTGGTCACTTTTGCGGTATAACTAATAATGGTATGTTGATATGATCGGCCATTTTCTGGGTATGACTGCCCAGTAAAATTTTATCTAACAGATCGCGCTTGCGATGAACCATTGCCAATACATCTACATGACCATGATCACACAACCAATCCAGTCCGCGCTCGGCTTTATTGCTGCTTACTATTCGGTAAAAAATATTAGGGTAATTGGCCTTATTTGAAAGCTCGACAAGCATTTGCTGTATATACTTTTTAAATTTATAAGTCGGATCATCACCGTCATAAATATGGGTAAGTAACAATTCGGCATTAAGCCTTTTTAGTAATGGTATAAGCTCATAAATCACCTCCAGGTCTCTTTCCGGATCTTTCAAATCAGTAGCAAATGCTATTTTTTTTATCGGTTTAACCGCTACTGACGCGGGAACCAACAACAAGGGGGTTTTTGTATTGTTGATCATAGTCCGGCTATGATTGCCTACCAGCAAAGTGTCCAGTCTACCGGCTCCATGGGTGCCCATCACCAGGAGTTCCGTGTTCGTTTTGCCGGTAATATCTTTGATCATATCCACCACGCCACCCACTTCAGATATGCAATCAACTTCGGGTTTGAAGCTGCCATCACTTATATTTTTTTCAAGTTCGGCTTTCAATTGCCTCAGTTCGGATGCTGAACTTTCCAACAATTCATCATACTCAAATTGCGGCCAAACAAGTGTACCCGCCTGCGGAATTTCTGCCGGAATTATGAAAGCATTGCACAAAATAACGTCGGCTTTTACTTGCGAAGCAATGGCATAGCCATATTTAGCAGCATGTGCTGCATTGGCTGAAAAATCTGTGGCTATCAATATCTTTTTCATATCTCAAATGCTTTAAAATTTTACTTTATTGTTGTTAATGTTTGCGTTGTATTATAAAGCGCCATCTCCAGGCTCTTATCCAGGTTATAAATGTCGTTATAGGTTATGACCACCCCTTCTTTAACTTCACAGGTTAGATAGGTGATCTTTATAGGCACATGCTTTTTCAGCGAAATATTTCTCGTCAGCTGAGCTTTGTAGGCATTGTGCAAAACGGCTATTTTGTTTGCGTCGCCGCTGAATTTCAATACGAGTTCAGCCAGGTGCAATGCATTTTCTACTCTGATACAACTGTGACTAAATGCTCTTTCTTCTTTTTTGAATAATTGCTGCTCCGGCGTATCGTGCAAATAGATGTCGTAGATATTTTGGAAACGAAATACCAGGTTACCCAAGGCATTGTCACAGCCTGATGACTGACGGGCATAATAAGATTGAGGGTGACGTTTCACATTTTGCAGATTAGCCTTAGTCGGATTAACATAATTACCTGCTTTGTCATATATGGTAAAGTGGCTATTGTCCAGGTAAGCTGCATTTTTTAGTGCCTTTGGCAGCAATTCTTTCACAAATATGCTTTGCGGAATTTTCCATTCGGGGTAAGTAGTAAAATAGGTGATCTCGCTGCTCAAAGAAGGGGTCTGTGCGGTTGGCTTACCCACCACCACTTTAAATTCATAAGTAGTATCCGGCTGAATAAATTTCAGGTTATAAGAAGGTATATTTACCTGTATATAAGCGTCTTCATTAATCTCGGCCCAGCGCAGGCGTTCCATATTAATAGCAATCTTTCTCACCTCGCTTTCAGGTATTTGGTAACAGTCGTCCTGGTACATGCCCTTTAAAAGCCTCATCCTGTCCTGCATAGCGGCGTATTGCCTGGATTTAGGCTGAACGCTTAATACTGCATTCATGAAATCACTCTGCCTGCGTGCATTTGCAAGCGCATCCTCTGCGTGAAACGGCAGCATTAAATCGCTATCTATTTTGCCTGGATAATAAATAGGGTTCAGTTTGCCATAATGCAAATTGTTCATCAAAGTGATCATAGCGTCGCTTAACAAAATATCAAACTTCGCTTTTTCCTTATTACCGATCTTACCCGGTTCTTCCAGCATTTCATGAAGCGGTTTATACAATAATTCCTTAGGGTGATAGTCATTATGTGATAAGCCGTATTGCAAAACGCAATCCAGCAACAACATAGCTTCCCATGTTTGCTTAGGACTGCTTCCCTCCTTTACCCAGGCTGCTTCGCCATTATTAGCTTCATAAAACCGTTTTACCGAAATGGGAAAATACAAACCGCGGTCTTTTGCGTTATCGGCAACCATATATTGCTGAATAAATGCAGCGACGGATGTATCGCGCTGAGCAACTTTAGCAATGCTTCTGACCCTTTCTGTATTACACGAGGCTGTACTTTGCAGGACGGCAAAAATCCCCAAAATGGTAAGCAGAAAACACACCGTTTTACTCCTCTGTATATGTTTTATAAACCTTTTCATATCCATTGTTTTATAATGTAAAATTGGATGTTGATCAGCTTTAAAATAATGACGAATGTCACTTATTGCACTGATTGAAAGCATGATAAAAGGTGCGCTGGCAATAAAAAAGCGCCGGCATTTATCATGCGGCGCTTCGGTTGTACATATGATTGATTGATTAGTTGGGAAATGCAAAACGGCCCAATTCTTTATTCTGTGCTGACGCCTCCTGGACCAGGTAAAATATCTCTCTTTTCAAATCTTTGTATTCTGAAAACAAGTCTGTAACCATGTATTCGAGCCTGATCTGTGTTCCTGCAACCTGGGTGGCATCTTCCGGGATAACATCTTCCGACATCAGCTCGAGCTGCTTTATCTGCTCGTTTAAAGCCTGCTCTAACTGGTTCTTTTCCACATCCAGCAGCATAAGATCATTATTGATACGCTTTAAAGTATCTTTTTCACCATTATTTTGAAGGATGAAATAATTGTTCTCCAATAACGAGCGAATAAACTTTATTTCGATCTTATAAAACTCCAGGTCAGAACTCCATTTTTTGGCAATAACAAAATATTGCAATGAACGGGCAGATAAACTATTCAGGGTTTCCATATTCTTTTTATTTATGGAGTAAATTTCCTCCTCTTACCCTTGCTGTCACATGACGATGGTCAACTTAAAAAGTGATTATCATCACTCTAAGCCTAACTCTTCGGACAACTGGTTGAAAAGTTGATTGGAGGTAATTGTTTCCGGCTCAGATTTCCAGTTCCAGTTTTTTATTTCAGGCATATCATCCAGGTTGCTGCATATATAGTTATGATGCTGTTTTAATTTTTCCTGGCAATAGGCCATAAAAGCGCCAATCCCGTTATGCATGCGGTATACTCTCTTTACCGCCTCCATAGCCAAATGATAACGGCTCATCTGATTGAGTACCGTCATATCAAAGGGCGTAGTCGTAGTGCCCTCTTCCATAAAGCCTCTCACGTGGAAGCGTGCGGGGAACGGACGGCCGTGAACCAGGTCGTGTATGATGCGCACGTAACCATGAAATGCAAAGATGACAGGTGCAGCGTCAGTAAACAGTTCATGAAATTGTTCATTGCTCATCCCATGCGGATGGTATTGTTGAGGGGATAATGACATCAGGTCGACCACATTCACTACCCGTACCTTTAATTCCGGCAGGTAATGTTTTAATAGCCAGGCTGCAGCTATTGTCTCCAATGTAGGGACGTCCCCGGCACAGGCCAGTACCACATCGGGCTCACGGCCATGATCTGTGCTCGCCCATTTCCATACCGAAGCCCCTTTTTCACAATGTTCCACAGCATCATCTATGTTCAGCCATTGCAATTCGGGCTGTTTGCCTGCAACTATCAGGTTGACATAATCTTTGCTGCGCAGACAATGATCAGTTACAGATAACAAACTGTTGGCATCAGGCGGCAGGTAAATTCGCACCACCGAACTCTTCTTGTTGACTACCGTATCGATAAAGCCAGGGCCCTGGTGACTGTACCCATTATGGTCCTGTCGCCACGCGTGCGATGTCAGCAAATAGTTCAACGAAGCTACCGGTTTACGCCATGGCAGTTCACGGGCGGTTTTTACCCATTTGGCATATTGGCTGAACATCGAATCAATGATGGTAATAAATGCCTCATAGCAAGGGAACAAGCCATGCCTGCCGGTAAGTAAATAGCCCTCGAGCCAGCCTTCGCATAAATGCTCACTTAATACTTCCATCACACGGCCATCGGGCGACAAGCAATCGTCCTTAGTTTCAATCTCTTCCATAAAGCAACGATTGGTTACTTCAAAAACGGATTCGAGCCGGTTAGAGCTTGTCTCATCCGGGCAAAACAACCGGAAGTTTTTATTGCCGTCATTCAGCTTAAATATATCGCGCAGATAATGCCCCAGGTTACGGGTGCTTTCGGCTTCTTTTATACCGGGCTCCGGCACTTCAAGTGCATAATCTTTGAAGTCGGGCAGTACAAGGTCTTTCAATAGCATGCCTCCGTTTGCATAGGGCAGGGCGCTCATGCGTTTATCACCTTCAGGAGCTAATGCTTTTAATTCGGGGATAAGTTTACCGTCTTTATCAAACAATTCTTCAGGCCGGTAACTGCGCATCCATTGTTCAAGCAACTGCAATTTGGCGGGATCTTCTTTAACGCCTGCAAGCGGCACCTGGTGCGCCCTGAATGTGCCCTCTATCTGCACTCCATTCCATTCTTTCGGTCCGGTCCAGCCCTTTGGTGTGCGCAGGATGATCATCGGCCATTTAGTGCATCTTGATGATCCTTCTTCCTTTCTGGCTGTATGTTGTATAGCTTTAATTTTACAATATGCGTCGTCCAGGGTCCATGACATTACTTCGTGCACAAACATCGGATCACTGCCCTCCACAAAAAGGACATCATAACCATGCCCTTCGAATAGTTGTCGTAATTCATCGTCGGACATTCGGGCTAAAATGGTAGGCCCCGATATTTTATAACCATTAAGGTGTAGAATAGGTAACACAGCGCCATCACGGGCAGGGTTCAAAAATGCAACCGATTTCCAGCTACCGGCCAATGGAGCAGTCTCAGCTTCGCCATCACCAACCACACAGGCAGCTATCAAATCCGGATTGTCAAAAACTGCCCCAAATGCATGCACCAATGAATAGCCCAGTTCGCCGCCCTCGTGTATAGAACCAGGTGTATGAGCGCTTACATGACTGGGAATTCCGCCGGGCGTCGAAAACTGGCGGAACAAATGTTTTATGCCGTCTTCATTTTCAGGCACCGCGGGATATACTTCCGAATAAGTACCTTCAAGATAGGTATTGGCTACAATAGCAGGCGCACCATGCCCCGGCCCGCAAATGTAAAGCACATCTGCGCCGGTATCCTTAATCAGCCTGTTCAGGTGCACATAAATCAGGTTCAAGCCCGGTGAGGTACCCCAATGCCCTAACAAGCGCGGTTTGATATGTTCAGGGCTTAGCGGCTTTTTAAGCAAGGGGTTGTCCTGCAAATAAATTTGTCCGGCAGCCAAATAATTGGTTGCTCTCCAATAAGCATTGATCAGCTCCAATTCTTTTTCAGATAACTTTCTCATGATCTTGACCGATAAGTTCTTTGCTAATAAGTTGTTGCGTGTGGTTGGCTATCATCCATTCTTCATTTGTAGGGATCACTTCTACAGTTACCCTGCTGTCGATAGGTGATATCACACGGTGATTTTCATAGTTCGATTTATGGTAGATGGAAATGCCCAGAAACTCGAGACCTTCACAGATACGTTCGCGTATAGTTGCAGAATTTTCACCTATGCCGCCTGTGAATATCAACATGTCCAGTCCACCCATAGCCGCAGCCAAAGCACCGATGAACTTTTTAGCCTGGTAGCAGAAAAGATTGATCGCCTCGGTTGCTTTTTCGTCTGTTGGTTCATTTTTTAATAATTCCTGCATATCACCTGTACCTGCGATGGCCTTTAGTCCCGCATGCTGGCTTAGTAATTCATCCACATCAGACACACACATATTGGTGCGCTTTAAAAGGAAAAGTACTACACCCGGATCGAGGTCACCCGAACGGGTGCTCATAACCAGCCCACCCATCGGGCTCATGCCCATCGTTGTATCTATACTTTTGCCATTTTTTACCGCTGCCATGCTTGACCCACTGCCCAGGTGCGCTATGATGATCTTTTTCTTATCTACCTGCACATCGGTAAGCTTACTCAAAACATACTCGTAGGATAAGCCATGGAATCCATAGCGCATCAGGCCTTCTTTTTTATAGATCAAAGGCAAAGGATAATATTTAGCACAGTTGGGCATACCGGCATGAAACGAAGTATCATAGCAAACTATTTGTGGTAACCCGCCAAAGGCTTCCCTGAATAGTTTTATAGCGGTGATTTCTTCGGGCAGGTGATTGGGGGCCAGGTAGATATAATTGTTTAACTCTGCAATGAGCCCATCGTTAACAAGTTCTGTATCATGCCTGTGGGGCCCCCCAAGCACCAACCTATGCCCAATGGCTGCGAGAGGATATTTATGTTGATTAGTTTTTAGCCAACTCAAAACCTCTTTAATAGCGGTATCCTGGCTGTTATAAAACTTCAGGTCTTTCTTCAGGATCTTATCGTACTTGTCCTTTATTTTGAACGACCCCACAGTGGTAGCTATATGGGTGATAGCCCCCGATAATTCAGGCATTAGGGAATTGGCTTCATATAAGCTGAATTTTAAACTGGAGGAGCCACAGTTTAAGGTTAAAATAAACTTCTCCTGATGTTTCATGTTTGAGTTTTTGTTAGCTGACCTTTTCTGGTCTTCGCCTCACAAAACTCAGGTAATTAATACATCGGGCGAATGACGCCAGACAATACAAAAAATGCTTTTGGTCACTTTTTTACTCTTTTTTTAAGACTGCGGTAAAACCACCTTTTAGCCAGCTCAGCCGAAAAAAGATAAAGGCCTACGATGAGCAACATCCACCAGTAATATTGTAAGGGGAGGGGGGTAAAACCCATCCAGTTTGCCAGGGGTAACGCAGGAATAAGCAAAACAAAAATCAGCACTAAAATGGTAGCAATAGATAACAATTTGCCCGGAAGACTTTTAAAAAACGGCAGCCTGGTACGCACCACCAATACGATCAAAATAGCAGATATAACCGACTCTGTAAACCAGCCGGTTTGGAACGCTTTTTCTTTGGTATGCATGATGAATAACAGCAAACCAAAGGTCAGGTAATCAAATACTGAACTTAATAAACCAAATATTACCATAAAGCGGCGTATAAAACCGAGGTCCCATCGTTGGGGCGATTGAATATTGATATCATCTACCTTGTCGGCAGCAATGGCCATCTCAGGGAAATCGGTCAGCAGGTTGGTGAGCAATATTTGCTTGGGCAGCAGCGGTAAAAAAGGCATCATTAAGGATGCCCCTGCCATACTGAACATATTGCCAAAATTGGCGCTGGTAGCCATAAAAATGTATTTCATGGTATTGGTGAAGGTTTTGCGGCCCTCCACTATGCCGTCAACCAGCACATCCAGGCTATTGCTTAGTAACACAATTTCTGCAGCTTCTTTGGCCACATCAACGGCGGTATTTACGGATATACCAACATCGGCAATATGCAGTGCAGGGGCATCATTAATTCCATCTCCCATAAAGCCAACCACAAAACCCGCTCTTTTCAAAATAGCGATGATGCGCTCTTTCTGATCAGGCTCCACTTCTGCAAATATGTCTATGGCCTTTGCTTTGTGTAATAGGCCCACATTGTTCATCTTGTGCAGTTGGGCACCTGTTACGATGTTTGGCTGACTTAGCCCTACCTGCAGCGCCAGGCTTTTAGCAACCAGCGCATTATCGCCCGTGATAATTTTTAAGCTGACGCCAAGTTCATTCAATTTCTTAATAGTTGCATCAATACCAGGCTTGGGCGGATCGAACAAAGCGATGAAACCGAGAAATATCATATCCTGTTCATCGTCCCTTGTAATTTTATATTCTTTGTCAATATTCTTATAGGCTACCCCCAGTGTCCGGAAACCGGAACTGCTAAGCTGCTGGTATTGCTCGTCTATTTGCTTACGGTAAGTTGCAATGTCGTCTATTCCTTTTGCTGTTTCAACCTTACTGCAAATACCCAATACCGCATTCAAAGCTCCTTTGGTGATTGCAATAATTTCAGCACCATTGGTTATCTGAACCGTGAGGCGCTTGCGGTTAAAGTCGTATGGTATTTCAGTGATAGCTGTAAATGATTCTGATCGTTGCTGATACGATTGACAAATGGCAGCATCTACCGGGTTATGAAATCCCTGTTGCAACGAGGCGTTCAGCCAGGCGTATTGTAATACTTTATAATTATGATTCCCATCAATATCAAGTGCATCTTTTAGTTTGACTTTCCCTTCGGTTATTGTTCCCGTTTTATCCGAACACAGGATATTCATGCTCCCGAAATTTTCTATCGATGACAGCCGTTTCACGATCACCTGTTTGCGGGCCATCCGCCGGGCACCTGTTGAAAGGTTTACGCTGATAATAGCCGGTAAAAGCTGGGGAGTAAGACCAACAGCCAATGCCAGCGAGAACAGGAATGAATCTAAAACAGGTTTGTGCAAATAAACATTTACAGCAAATATGATGAAGACGAGTAACAGCGTGACTTCCATCAGCATATAACCAAACCTGCGTATACCCCGCTCAAAGTCTGTTTCGGGTGCTTTATGCAATAAGTCAGAGGATATTTTGCCAAATTCGGTTTGCCGCCCTGTTTTTATGACTAAGGCCGTAGCCTTGCCGCTTATAACGTGCGATCCCATAAACAGCGAATTACTGCGTTTGGAAAGTTGTATTTCGGCAGAAAGTATACCGCTACTTTTCTCAACCGGATAAGTTTCACCCGTAAAAGCCGCTTCATCTACAAATATTTCCTGCGACTCGATGATCAGGCTGTCACCGGGAATAATATCACCGGCAGTGAGGTAAATAATGTCTCCGGGAACTGCCCGCTCCATTGGTATTTCCTTTTTATCGCCATCGCGCAAAACGGAGCAATTGAGTTGCACCAGCTTCATCAATTCATTAACAGCGTTGGCTGCACCTTTCTCCTGCCAGAAGCTCAGCAGACTACTGATCAGCACAATCACCAGGATAATGACCGTGTCTGTTACATCACCTAATCTGGCTGATAATAAGGCAGCAGCAATAAGCAATAAGGTGATCGGGCTTTTAAATTGTGACAGGAAGAGCATTAGTGCCGAAACCCTCTTTTTGGATTTGATGGTATTAAGCCCGTATTGTTTTAACCGTTCATCCGCCTCCTTGCTTGTAAGGCCACTAATACGGCAGGACAATTTATTGAAGGCATCATCGACTGACAGGTGCCAGAAGTGCGAAAGCTCATCAGTTTCTAAATGATTCAAGGCTGGGATAATTTACAAAGGAAACACCATTACAGGCACCGGAATGTTTTCTGGCATACAGCTTTCGATCGCTCTGCCAAATATTTCCTCAAAATGAAACCGGTGATTAACCAAAGCTAACAAATCTGCCTGTAAATCATTGATTATAACTCCAATAGCGACATTTAAATTGCGTTCCCTTATATTATTAAAGTATATCCTGTCATAACTTGCCTGGCTGGCTATTTCATTCTCGAATAATGACATGGCATACTTTTCATCCAATGGCGGTAAATTTTTCGCGGACAGGTGTTCGAGTATAAGGTTAGCTTCGTAATCTCTCGTAAACTCTATAAGGAATTTCAATACCGACCTTCGGCAGTAACGCATATCTACTGCATAAGCTACGTTTTCAAAATTTCTCTTTTTGTAATTATCTGGTATTAAAAGCAAAGGGCAGCCCACACGATTGATAACTGATTGAATATTTATGTTGCACAGTAGTTGGTGTGTAATATGGGTTTCGATCCCCTTTATCATTAGCCAAATGTCCTTTCTGATCACCAGTTCAGCTATGTCTTTTTCCGAATATGCGCTGGCATCAACATCCCATCGCACCGGCTTAAATTCATCATCTAAATCAATAGGCGCTTCCCGAAAATTTATGCCTGCATTTCTGTGAGCCCCCGCTTCGACCAGGCATTTTGAAGCTTTCAGCTTTTCTTCGCTGACAAGGTTCAAAACCAACAAATCGGCCTTCGCCTTTTTGGCAATTGCTAAAGCGAACTCTTCTGCATTCGCTGCTTCCCCCGAGTCGTCATCAAATACAAGTATTGTTCTCATAGCCAGCTAAAAATCAGACGTGAAATTTTTTATAAAACTGGCGAAATAAAGCGCGGATAAAAATGATGCCGGTCATCATTTAATATGATGGGGAACATGCTTTGCATGTTAAGGAGAAAATTCAGGTTGTTCGCAAAAACTCAAAACATGGTCTGGGAGAGGAATTTTATTGTGACTAAAAATAAAAAACCCTCATAAGTGGCCTACTTATAAGGGTTTTTGAATTTTCCAGTGATCCTGCTGGGACTCGAACCCAGGACCCCAACATTAAAAGTGTTATGCTCTACCGGCTGAGCTACAGAATCAACTTATACGTTTCCGTTAAAGTGGTGCAAATATAGAGTTTATTGATATTGCTTGCAAACCTATTTTAAATAAATTTTAAAGTGCGAAATAATGGCTTAATAACCAGTAAGCTACATTTTAAAAATGCCGATTTTTCCGCCGTTTCCAGCTAATAGAACAAGTTTTCCGTGTTTGGCTTTGCGACAAACGTTGAAGCTGTTATCGTCTATTTTCGTCCAGGTTTTGCCTCCGTCGGTTGTTAAGTTGCTGCCGGGAGTACCGGTTGAGAGAAAAATTTCGCCTGAAATATTCTCTACGCATGACTGAAACCCTGCCGGGCCAGGGTTTGCGGATTTAATCAAATTAGAATGATTAGTGAGATATGATGCAACCGAATCTGTTTTTTTATCATCAGCATAGTCGCCCCCAACAAAAACTCTCGATGAACCGTTGGCAGACCATGCGAAGGAAAATGCACCCTGGCTTGATTTGCCGGATAGGATAGGCAAAGGAGAATAATCCCATAAATTGCTGCTGGGGGTATACTCAAGCAGCCTGCTTCTGGTGCCGCCGGTGACTATATTTAATTTGTTTCTTTCAACTCTTAAACAGGTGCCGCTGGCCGCAAAAGCTGCTTCATCCCGAATGGCATTTGGACATTTTCTGAATGGCTCCCATCTTTCTCCACCGTCTTTGGTTTGTAGTAATACAAATTTTCCATCTATCGGGTCGCCCAGTGCGTATCCGTTTATCCGGTCAGAGAAATCCATTGCGTCCAGAAAAACGGCGGTATCTATGGTTTTATAATTTACTTTCCAGTTTTGTCCGCCATCTGTTGTTTTCAGGATCACTGCAGGTGTGCCCGAACTCATTATAATAGCTTCCCTGGATGAAAAGGCTTCAATATCCCTGAAGTCGGATTTTTCAAAACCTTTCACCTGTAGCCAGTCCCAGGTTTTTCCGCCGTCTTTGGTTATGGCTATGGTTCCCTTGCTACCACTTATCCAGGCTACTTTATCGTCAACCACGGATAATCCGCGGATACTGGCTTGATTGCCTTGCTGCAATACTTCAACATGCTGTGCCTTCAAACTCAAAGCCAAGGCTGACAGGAGTAGTAATAATAGTGATCGTTTCATTTTACACGAGTCCAGGTTACAGAGCGACCGAATAACGATATGCCGATATAGCCGCGTATGGTTAATGTATTACCGTCGAGGGTCATCTTACAATTATAGGTTTTGCCATTCTTAGGGTCGTAAACGGTACCTCCCGAATATACGTTATCGCCGTCAAAAGTAAAATCTTTTAGCAGCTCTAATCCCAGGTCAGGGCGTGAACGCAATGCTGGATCAGGATTATTTTTATCTGTTTTAGGCTTACCGTTTTCATCATTCGGAACTTTTATCCAGTCAAGTTTGCCAAAAAATTTATCGCCGCGTTTGTAGATCAAAATATGGTCCTGGCCGTTTGAGTTAGCCCATGACCCTAATATCGCATCGGCCTTTTGTGCCCATGCGCTGCAGCTAAAAAATGCCAGCAGTAATATCAAAACAACTTTTTTATCCCCCATAGTTCAGTTAAAATCGGTTTTCCTAAGTTAGCCTTTATGACTGTTTTTACAAAGCAGGCTATTTTTAATATTTATTTTAGCGATACGGCATAAAAAATTATATTTGCAACCCTAAATGCCCGGATGGCGAAATTGGTAAACGTTGCGGTCTCAGAAGCCGTTGAGAATTGTCTCTTGAGAGTTCGAGTCTCTCTTCGGGCACACCATCTTTAGATATGAGATGTGAGATTTTAGATTTGAGATGTTTGGTCTCAATTCTAAATCTAATATCTCATATCTTTTTTATGCCCGGGTGGCGAAATTGGTAGACGCACCATCTTGAGGGGGTGGCATCCGTAAGGTTGTACGAGTTCGAATCTCGTTCCGGGCACTAATAAAACATCAAATAAAGCTCAAAAACGCACTTTAGAAAAGGCGGGGTCGGAACCGGGTGTAAAAAGTGTGCACAAGATTTGGTACAGAAATCGGTTTATGCGAGGACAGCTCCCATATAAGTTACCTACTATATGCAGGTGTAAATCGGGAGAGTGGTATATCCAGTATTTTTATGAATATCCCGATCAGCCTGGAAAATTTAAAGCGTTTAAAGTAAAAGACGGTATTAACCGTATTCATGACCTGCAACAAAAAGAGACTGCTGCTAAACAGTTGCGCGATGACATCATCTATTGGCTCGAAGTTTTAAACTATAATCCTTTTGAACAAAAAAAGGATATTATAAGCCAAATAAGCAACGAATTAGAAAGACAATCTACGCCTGTTAATTGGTCGTTGACCAATGCCATCTCTGAATTCCGGAAATTCATTAAAAAGCAAAACTATGCCGTCCGGACTGCGCAGACATACGACAATTATTTGTACAATCTTGAACGATATCTCAATGAGTTTTCGGAGAAAAATGTAGAAGCTTGTCAGTTCACGGAGTTTGATCTTATGATATTCCTGGATATTGAGTCCGACGAATTGATGTGGTCTGCCCGCACGTACAATAATTACCTTGAATTTTACCGGACATTCTTTAACCGGTGCGAAAAACTTGAAAAACAAACAAACAGGAAAATAAGTTATGATTTCGACCTGCAGGGAATAGATCTCAAAATAACTACGCCCCAAAAAAATAAAGCGTATTCGCCTGTGATTGTTAATTCGATAAAGGCTGAGCTTTCCAGACAGGGGAATGAAAACTTAAGGGACTATATCGAATGGATATACCTGAGCCTGATGCGCCCTGCCGAAATAAGGGCTCTGAAAGTTAAGAACATTGATGAAGTTAACCGACAGATCAGGATAGTAGGGAAAACAGGCGACCGGCTAATACCAATTTCTGAGCAATTGCTAAGGCTCATTAAAAAACGGGATCTGATGAATTATCCATTTAATAATTACGTTTTTGGTATGGCAGGTGATGTTTCAGCCATCAGCATGAACAAAGACTATTTTCCCAGAAAATATATTGAAATAAAAAACTCCCTTGGCCTGGAAAAGAATTACACCTTATATGCCTGGAAACATACTGCAGTTATTAATATGATTTATGCAGGATTTACTGATGAGGAGATCATGGTACTATCGGGCCACAAAACAAAGGATGCTTTTAATGCTTATAAGAGGGACCTTGTTATTGAAAAGGGCCACGCAATGAAAGGTGAACTTATTGATTTCTAAATGGTTGTTTTATCAGATCACTATCTGAAAATGAATAATAATTTTTCCTTGTTATAATTAGGTGGTCAACTAATTTAATATCTAACAGATCTGCAGCATAATTTAGTTTCTGCGTGATTTCAATATCGCCAGACGACGGTTTTAATATACCAGAGGGATGATTGTGTGCAAGAATTACCTTTGACGCCATGCAATTTAAAGCGCAGGCCATGGCAAATTTTATATCGAATAATGTTTTTGATCCTGTCCCGGTATTGATACAGCGCCAGCTAATTACTTGGTTAGTAGCATTTAAAAAAAGCATATAAGTCTGCTCCTGGATGTTTATCAGGCTTTTATCCCATATTTTAATTAAAAAGTTAAAGCTCTCTCCCGGCGTTTGGAGTGATTGTGATAGAATATGTTCTTTATATGTTACCCGTAGCTGGGACTGTTTCAAGGTTCTGCGAAAAAAAAATGTCACAATCGACAACACTTACTCTATCAAGTCATTCGTGAACCTGCAAACAGCCCGGTATAGGATCGCCCTATACTGTAGTGAATTTGGTGATTTTTTAAAAAATTGGGCAAAATAAATCTCGTAATAAAGCCCCGCAAAAAAAGTAGTGGGTATATTTTGGATTAGATATTATTGTTTTTCTTTAGGCACTTTGAATTAAATAAGGTTAAAGTAAAGGTTAATCGTATGGTTGTTTATACGGAAATAGTGCCTTAATAGTTGTAAAACGGGTTATTCTGGGGGAGTAGATGGATTTTTGCCGGAAATTTTGAAATAGAAAACCCTTCGTTAATTAATCCTATTTTATATTTAAATAATTGATAGTTAATTACTTATTGTTGATAAGCACAAATGGGGTATTTGCCGAAAGAATGCTGCATGCAAAAAAAGCTATGGAAATGTATTATAATGTCAATATAAATGTTAACTATAAATTAATATTTATATTTATCAATCAGCAAAAATCAAGAAATGTCAATTTAAAGCCTGGCCCAACCTTTTGTGACAAAAAGATAAAATTTAATAACTATTGATGTGAATAAAATTGCTATGCAGCCAATAGCAATGAGCATCCAGGTAGATCTGTTTTTCTTTACCTGGGTTAGCTGGGTTTTTTCAATAAGCAAGCTATCATTGGCAATTTTATTCTTTTGCTCAAGCATAGCTAACTGGGCTGTATTTGAAATAAAGTGGTTGATCGTATCGGGTTTACATGGCTTATACGCCGACTTTAATTTGCTGATCTCTGTTTTCAAAAAGGCTATCTGCCCTATCAACCTGGATGAATCCTGTCTGATAATTGGATACTGAATTGAACTAATGCTATCAATGATCATTTGCAAACTATCTATTTGCCCGCTATAATTAAAATTATTGGCGGGCAGTACCTTTTTGCTTATGCTATCCTTAACAGGGAACCATTTATTACAATCTGCTGCTAATTCATTTGGATAGGTATAATTATATAGATGCAGCCTCCTGATATCTCGTTTGGCATACCATAATGAGCTGCACCCCGTAACTATACTAATGGAAAAAAATGTAGCGCCCCATAAAAGCAGTGTCTTTTTCATTCTTGCCTTTCTCTTCTGATATTGATAATTCGTGCCCATATAGTAAGGATTGCTGCTATAATGCCGAGCCATACACTGGCGCCGGCAACATACTTTAAATACTCGTCATTTGTTAAGGCCTGTTGGATATAATAACCCGCACCACCACCAATCCCGCCGATAATCCCTATGTGCGGTTTGTTCTCTAAAAGTGTAATCATATATATATTAAGCTGATAAAAACAATTTGCTTTCCTCAATGCGTCGTGTATTAAGCGTACTGCTTACTACTTTCTCACCGCTCTGAGGGTCTGTTATTTTGTTCCACAATAAGAATTGTACAGATGCACCTTGATAATCGCCGGAATTTAGTTTTTTTAATAATGTTGAGTTCTTCAGTGCTCCGGTCCCCTCGTTATAAGTGAACGACACAAGCGCATCAAATTGATTTTGCGTCAATTGAACCTGTACACCACTATTTACCGCATCTACATATTCTCCAAGAGTATTAGCCAGCAAGGCGCTGGCCTGTGTTTCATCACTGAGTTTATCACCCGGCTTTACGGTTTTTCCGTCATGATAGCGGGTCGAGCCGTAGCCAATTGTCCAAACTCCCGCAACATCTCTGTATGCGTTTAATCTTAAACCCTCAAAACTTTTAATCAGGGCTATCCCATTTTCACTTAGTCTCATCTTTTTGTCTATTTAATGTTGTTATTGAGCAGCTTCCTGACCGTTCTGATGGCTTATTTCAACTGAAGCCTGGCTGCTTTGATCTGTAATCGGAGAAGTTGTCTGAGGATCTGTAAGTTGCCTCAGTTTTTCAACTGTCGAATCCACATCAGGTAAAGTTTTTGTTGTAACTGCCGTTTTTATTTCGTATATTTGATTTAATATATCCGGCAGAGCAGTTAGAAAGCTGGACGGGTCTTTCATTCCATTTTCTGCATAATCAATATCCTTTACAGCAAATTGCGCCAGTAAAGCTATGCCCGCCAAAATACCGGCAACAAGGCATAACACATCCTGCGATATAAGCCCGAATTTGAAAAGGTAGCTTACTACAGTCGACAGGATCAGGCTGATTACCTGCACCTTTTTTTCTAAAGCTGGCGTTTCAGCAGCGAAGCGCCCGAAGAATGATAAAGTATTCATGTTATTTAAAATTTAATTTCTCAGTTTCAAAAATAATTTGCTACCTTTATTCCAATTGGCATACTACGCATAAATTATTATTTTGTTACATGCAGATGCTATTTTGATAAAAAAAATTAAAGATTTATATCGACTTGTAAAGACTATTCTGCTGTTTGAGTACGGATTTGCCGTGATTAGCTAAAAAGTGATAAGCTTTAACAGGATGTAAATTTATATATAAATTTAATAAAAGTCAATATATTTAGATTATTTTTAATTTATTTTAGAGATTTTATTGAATATTCTTTTGATTTTAATTTATAATTTGTAAATTTGTAATGTTGGCATTCGGCTAACTACGCACCAAGCAGCCTTGTACTCCTTTTTTACACAAAAAAAGTCTTTAATAAGGTTTTAGTACACATCATTTATACGCTCATATATGTATTATATATAATAATACACCGGGCATAATGTGCGCATCAGATTCATGGGCGGCAAATCAAAACATAGCTTATTTAACTAAATAAACCATACCATTTTTTTATAAAATGTCAAACACAATATGCCTTACAGGCCCGGCTTTTTCGGTAACAGGTAACCTGTCTTTTATCAGTCAGCGCGTGTCGTTCCAACTTTCGTTCGATGGTCCTGCTGAGCAGGGGATGGTCAACGCATACGACTGGTATCTCGACGGCGATTTGATCATTGATCAGAATCAGCCTGCTTTTAATGGTACCCTGTCATGCGGAACCCATACCATTGGCGCCAGGGTGCTGACCGATTTGGGATGGACTGGTGTAAAAACCATTTCGTTTCAAACCTGCAGACCAACGGTATCTACGGTGATATCAGGCCCTGGCAGCATCGATCAGTATGCTACCGGAACTTACAATGTAATCGCAACCTTCTCCGATAATACCTCAATAGATGTTACGGACGAATACACTTTTTCAAGCCCCGATGGTACTTTTTCAGGCGATGTTTTTACTCCCGGAGCCAACAACACGGGCGAGCCTTTCCGGATTGCAACAATTACCGCCTCAAGTGACGGCTTCCCGGATGTAAGCACCGAGATTACCATTAGCGACGACACCTATAACTTAGGGGATCCGGCCATTTTAGTTGTGGACTTGTTTAACAACACCAGTCTGAATGTAATGGCCTATATTGATAACGCAGAGGTTACCGATAACCACGTGGCAGCATATACCGGTCATAATATTGTACCGTTTGATAATCAACCTGCCGACGCTCTTATCCTGGCATCTGATCTTATCCGTCAGGGAACGCTTAACTGGAGGTTTGAATTCAACATGGCCCAATTGCTGACCGATTACCCAACCTCAACGTCCTTCGTATTCTACATCAAAGGGCGTGCAAGTGCAGCAGGGCCCGTTTCAGGAACATTTGCCCTCAAAGCACATGATAGCCAGATGTCGCTCTTGAACAGTCCGGGAAGCTATATACCAACTGTAATAGTAACTAACCTGGGTTACCCGGTAAACTTCAGCAGCACGGTGGTAGCCGGAGCAAACGGCAGCTATGCAGAAGGCGACCTGACCCAGATATTAAAGTTCACTTACGATGTAGCCAGCAAGTCGATATCCTACGAAACAGCCACAAGCGGCGGAGGATCACCACCTGCACCGTGACGGAATGAGATAGAAAACTTGGGTCAATTAGCCTGGAAACGGGCGATTGATCCACTAATACAGATCAATACACCAAACTATAAGTTTTAAATAACAGGTAAATAAATATGCCAAATAGTTCAACATTTTCGCCAAACTCCTTTTTCTTTACCGATCCTGCGGCCATTTCGCAGGTGGAGGATCAGGCTTTTGGCCCGGTATCGGCAGACGAGTACCGGCTAACCAGTAAATTTACCATAGCTGCTAATGCAAATGCATACGCCATTTGCACCGGTGTGGTGCTGGTGCAGCCCACCGCAGACAGTGATAAAGTAAACCTTATTCTGCGGCCCTTTAAACAGCCCATTACTGGTCTTAATATCAAATACTTTATTTATCGCGGATTAAGCATTGGCGATTTTTTTGACAGCACCAATACCAATGTCATTGCTGCAGATTCAAACACATCAGACTTCATCAATAAAATAAATGCAAGCTTTGCCGCATACTACACCAGCACACAGCAAACCGCGCCTGACTTCCTGGCAAAGTACATTGGTTTTGACGAAGCTAACCAGCCCGATAGTATGCTGATCTCCGATCTGTTCTTCAAGATCGCGAACTATACCAGCGGCACGGAAGATACACATGCATTTGAGCTGCCTTTAATTACTGCCGGAGCATCGCTTGGCCAGTTTGTTGCCGGCGAATGCGGGATAGACGTTGTGCTTGATTATGGCGATTATCAATTGCCGACACCAAACGACCAGTTTGTTTTCGACCTGTCATACGCACGTTCGGCGGAGGCGTCTATTGATCTGACCAGCGAAACAGACGACTTTAAAAAGAAACTATTAAAAGAGCAGATATTCCAGTTCCTGGATGTTGCGGCCTATTATGGTTTTCACTATGGTAACGGCGTGGTTCAAACCAGCGATGGTTCTGGTTCAACCACCAATAATAAAGCCGACGCCATTTATACCCTGATCCAGAACTTTTTTACAAAAAACTGTCTATACCTGTATATCCAAAGCGACAGGACACGGTCGTACAACTTTTATGGTAATTACCAGATCAGTGATACGGATACCAATAACTTAAAAATTGGTGACACCGAGGATGCTTTGAACGAAGTCGTTTACAGTAGCAACGGATGGCCGCTGATGATAATCAATGCGCCTGATGGTATTACCGACGCTACCAGCAGCTTGTTTTTGCAGTTTGTTACTGATAACAATGATAACACTATTTTATATGGGCAGGTTGCACAAATAGAAAATGCCACCGGCAACAACTTTTTCAGCCCGGATGACTTACGGCAGGCACCAAATACAGATGGCACTACAAGCAACTTTACCGAAATAGTACAGATAGCTAACCCGGTAACCGGAACAGACGGATCCAAAACTTATGTGGCTACTTTTAATATACTTATTTATCAGGGGCAAACCTATGACTATGTAACTGGCGAAACTACTACTGACAGCAACGGTAACACAATAAACGTAACCGCGCAGCCTGCCTTCTTTGATGACGTGTTTGGCGAGCTGAATGCAACACCAATATTTAAAACAACTGATAGTAGCAGCTACTCAGTAGTAAGTTCTCAGCGGCTGAAGTTGATCAATCATTTTTATAATAATGTTCAATATGGTGCGTCAGCAGTGCAGACGCTTATTGTAAATGATGTATTAGATACCGGCGATAGCAGCAACCCAAGTTTAAACCGTGTAATTTATGTTTCTGAGGCAGCTGATACATTAAATAATACAATATCAGTGACTGGAACAGTAAGTGCAGACACACAAACATTCCCTACGCAATCAGGCACTGCATCCGGCAACGAAACTTACCAGTTGCCATCATCATGCTATTATAACATCACGGTATTTACCGATGATACCGACCAGATAAACGGCCTTAGCATAAATTCTACAGATAATTCTATCTCATCCAAGATCCTTTTAGGCTTGACTAAGGATGAAAATGATCTGGTGAAAGCACTAAATGGTGATAACAGCTTAACCAATGTACGGCTATATCTGGTAGCACTTTTTGATAGTGGTAATGAACTGGTTTCTGTAGAGAATACCATTTATCAAAAGTTTAAAGCAGGTGTAGTAGGCGAAGACGCAAATGGTCAATTGCAGCTAAAACTTCCGGATACGGATGTTAATGTCTACTCCCTCGATCAAAAATATTATTTCACAAAAGCATATTCAGACTATATGAAAACTGACACGTCTGTTACAGCCTTAGTCTTAAACCTAGAAATTTCTTTATAACATGGCAAGTGCAGCAGCAATACTTTATGGAGGACAGGTAGTAAAAGTAGGAAACCTTTCCGGAACTTCGTTTCACTACCAAAGTGGTTTTTTGATGAGTTTCATTTTAAATAAGGCCAAATATACCTATTGTTATCCTAGCGATTTTAGAATAGACGATCAGGGTACTAAATATGCTAATGGTGGCTATATTCAGGAAGCAGAGTTTTTGAAATACCTGGCAGACCCAAAGTTATTAAGTGGTCTCTCAGCTTATAGATTAAAATCAACTGATTTAGCCAACGCTGAAAAGGGCGACATTGTTAACGTGCATACATTATATCTCGTTTCACCATATACAGATTTTTGTAAGTATAGCAATTATACCTGGACATATGACCCGGATGTGACACCTATTGATGGTAGTGGGAATATTATATTTCCTTCTGGTACTCCACCAACGGTTCCCGTGTCACTTAACGTAAATGCTCTTTCATTTTATAATCACAATATTGGGTTGATAAACTCTTCTGATTATACTGATGATAAAGACCAGGGAGCCTATTATTTAGCTCTTTGCGCTTTGGAGATCAATATGATTAACAGGGATATTTTTCCGTTATTCAATCAGTCAACTGATCTGCAAACATATATATTGAATCAAAATGCTGAGTGGTCTGGCGGAACAATATTTAATCAGCCGACTTTGGAAGACATAATGCAGTATTATGAAAGCCTAAGGAATTTTTACCGGGCAGCATATGCAAACCAATTATTTATAGCGGGTTCCCCGGCAAATACTAAAGTGTTTTGGTTGGCCAGCGTTTTATCAGCTAATAGTCTGTCTGTGTTTCCGATTGACCTTAAGTTAACTATTCTTTCGCAAGTGGTCGATATCATGACTACTGATTATGAAAATGACGCTCCATCAAATCCTTTTCTTCAGATAGCAGCTGTGGGGCCGGAAATAATCTTAAATATTGTTGATTCAATAACCATTGATCCTACTCAATCAGATTATTTTCTAAAGCAACTACTAAATACCAAGTACTCTGGTGTAAATAATAGTGATAAAACTCTATTTGAAACGCTGTACGATAATTTAAGTGACAATAGAATAGGGCACTTAACACATAACCTTATAAATACTACTGACCAAAGAAAACAATTTATACAGTCATTACATAACATCTGGAAAATTTCAAAATATAACCCTTACTATAATTCACCAAGCTATACACAATCTGTAAAACCAACAGGAGTTTATCCGGAGTCTTTTTTTGTGGTCAATAGAGCTACTTATTATGATAAGACAACAGCTCCTGCTATTTTAGTTTATCAATCTACAGAAACAACTTTATCACCTTATATCACGTCGTTTGAGTTTGATTTAAGCAATAATCAGGTGATTGCATCTAAAGTTACTCAGGAAACTATACATGATGAACACACAAGCACCAGTACTACAAGTACCAAATTTGGTACGTATCACTTATACCAACCGCTTTCATTAATAGGTTACACCTCTGATCCGTTAGTACATTTACCTCAAACTAATTGTATTCCAGCATTCTTTTTATACTACGCTTCCGATGCGAGGGAAATAGCCAACTTCGATTATGGAGTATTGTTGTTTGTTGAAATTGCTTTGAATTTCGCCACGTTGGGCGGATTAGGTGAGGTTGAAGCATTCACTGCTTTGGCAGATGTATCAGAAATTGCTGCAGCCGATGTTGCAACCGCAAGTGCTTCTAATGTCGCAGAATTATCCTATTTATCCGAAATCTCAGATATTGCTGACGTCGGTTCTTTGTCGGAAGGCACACCTATAGTGTCCTGGAATACTGTAGTAGGTATAAGCAAGATTGTACAGTTTAGTGCAGGTAGTTTTACTTCCATAACTAACTACATGGTTAGTGTTGATACTACCATGGACCAAAATGTAAAGGATTTTATCAATAAACTAGACGTATTTCTTGGTCTTATAAATTTGGCTACTCTGGGTGTTGATACTATTTCTCAAATAAGTCTTGCAACAGCAGCCAGGGATATCGTTGATGATGCAACTTATGCGACAGCTGATTTATCACAAACGGCAAAGAATGAAATAGAAATAATTGCAGATATTCAGGAGTTGGTTACCGATATGAATGCAAAGCTCCAGGGGCTATCATTATCAAGTAGTAATACATTATTGACGAAATTTGCGAACTTGAACGAAGAAGATCAACTTTCATTTTTTAATAATTTTTATTTCAAAGATGAAGCTGACCCTATATGGAATCAATTGAACGAAGTTTATGACACTGCAAGTGGAAGAACGCTGGTTGATGATTGGGAAGAAATACAGTCTTTAAAATCTTATAGAAATAATATTGACTTTTTAAGCAGTTATAGATACATTAGCAAGGATACAAGTTTGTTGACACACATTTTTGAAGGAGAAATAAATCAAGCTGGAAATGGTGTCGGGGTTCATTCAATAGAAGCAATTAATAATGGTAAGGCTCAAATAAATTCAATAATTAATCCTGCAAATTCAGATGGCTATTACAAAGCTACTGTTTCTGTATTAGATAATGGAGTTCCAATTGTTAAACCAGGGTTTTCGACATTTTTTAAAGACACTTGGGATAGACAAAGAATCATTGAAGAAATTTCTTTATCATTCACGAATAAGGTTTTTATCAAGGGTAAGATATGGGAGGGCACAATGACTGACGGCAATCTTTGCAGGTTAATTATCTTAAGTGGAAATACAAAGGTTTTCGACGCAACAACGATAATCAAAACATCATATCCTTTTATTATTTTTTAGAGCAAGTTATGAGCACAATATTAGAAACTTACAAAGTTCAATTTTCAAAAAGAATTATTAATAAAAGAACTCTTAAACTTATTTATTCAATCAACGATGTGCTTGATCAATGCATAGCTGATTATAAGACTGTAGATGAGGTGAATAACTTTTTAATTGCAGAAATAAATAAAGTTTTGAATGGAGTAAGTTCAAGTGAAACAATTATTTCTGAAAGCATGGTCTCAGTAGTAATTTCAAGTGATACTACTAAATTTTACCAAGATCCCAATTATTCACCAACAGCATCCCCGGATTATTCAATTCCGACCCAAGATTTTAAGGTAATAGCTCAGGCATGGTTAAGTTATTTACAAAACAATTAATATTATGTCCTCCCATTCTGAAGAAATGTCAGACTGACAAGCGGGCAATGCTACGGGTACCTTTTAAATAACAAGAAAGGCACAAGGGTTCCATACTTATATGCTGGCCGCATACTTGCGTCAGAGGTAAATAAAAAACTCTTTGCAAAGCAGAAAGGATGGTTGGGCGAAGCAATGACCTGGTGAGTAAACTATGAAGGCAAATGCATAAACCCAGACAATGTGAAAAATACCTCACAGTAGCCTGATAAACCGCCGGTAAAGATTCCGGCAAGGGACAAAACTTTATTAAAAAAAACTTAAATGGCTTCAATCCACAAAAAACGGTGAGAAGCCATACCTGGCGCTCCTTGATCAATTTTCGGGGAATGGCTATACAGATGTGTTCAACGGAGGTTCACATTTAAGATAAAACAACAACTAACACTAGGGCGGCTTACATGGATTAGTTGACAAAAAGTAGAAAAGAAATTAAAGCCATTAGTATTAAATACAAATAAATATGCCAGCAACAAATGCTATATCGAACCGGTTCTACCCTCAGTTATCGGATGTGATAACAGTTGATGACCTACCTGATTTTTTGGATTTCGCAAAGGATGGGCTTGATTCGTTTTTAAGCAGCATCCACTACAAAAACCTGCAATACTCAAAAAGTCAGCGCGGAGATTCTGCTTCCTATAAAGTTGATATCATTTCAAAAAACATAGGGCTCGATCTGCCCTTCGGCCTGCGGTTTGTTTTAAACCCCGATGTTGATGGCGATACTTCAATATCTTCGTTCCCGGTTACGCTGCAGTACCAATGGCAGATCATCTCGTTCCTACGGTCATTCAACCTGCCAAACGTTTCCCTTGATCCGGATGGCTTGTTCCAGCTCGGCTTGCAGATATTTAAAATAACCGATCAACAGGTAATTGCGCACACGCTCAATTTCTTTGTTGATCCTGCCGATACCTCGACCACAAAATATCAGCAGCTGGTTGACGACATCAACGCACTATATCCGGCAGCAAATCTAACTATCCCAACCGGCCAGACGCCAACTGTCGACCTTATAGCGCAGTTGATCAGCCAGGACAGTAATATTCCAAAGAGTATTTCGGAGGTGTTGTTTGCTGCATATATCCTGAGTACCGACCTGGCAACAACCAAAAGCAAACTACAGCAGTTTTTTAACCTGATTGTACCGGGCGGCATAGAAAGTTATATACAAAAACTAATCAAACCGTCTGTAAAAGCCTCGCTGACACTTTCAGCGGGTATTGAGTTCCCAACCAATATCTTACAGCCGGTTGATGCTCATGGTATTATTATACCCAACGAAAAATCTGTATTCCAATTCGCCGAGGCAACCTTTACAGTTGATACCGATTCAGGTATTGGCACTCAATTACAATTAGGTGGATCATTGATACCAACATATGCTCAGATAGGCAACAGCGGGGTCATCATCAGCTTTACAGACGCTAAAGTTGATATGAGCCGCACCACCAATATCCCTGAGGCTGATGCCGCAGGCTATCCGCCAGACTTTGTGGGCTTGTACATTCAACAGGCAAGCGTAAGCTTCAACAAGTTCGGCCAGGACGATACAACCCAAACAAGCGCTTCTCTTACGGCCTCAAATATGCTGATTGGCACAGGTGGCATATCTGGAACCATCAAACTTGAGGACAACGGAATACTATACCGCAAGTTCGGTAATTTCTCTGTCGAACTGGACACTTTCGAGATGACCTTTAAAATGGGTGCCATCGTTAGCTCCAACATCAGCGGTAAACTGAAACTGCCAGGCGGCTTCCAAAGCGGGGGCGGCCCTTCCGAGATTGATATTGACGTAGCGATAAAAGATAACGGCGATTTTGCCATTACAGCTAAAGTGGTTGGCACAGCGCCAAAATTTAGCTACCCTAATGTATTTGATGTAACTATCCGCAGCCTGGCTGTTGGCGAAAAAAACGGTCATTTCTTTGTATCCGTTGGCGGTACGCTTGATTTTACCTGCACCATACCTGGTTTGGGCGATGTTATGCCAAAAGGCATAATTATCAACAAGCTGACTATATGGGACGACGGCCACATTGAATTTGAAGGTGGTGGTCTTACCATTCCTAAAGCATTCAAACTGTCTATCGGCCCGGTTAAACTGGAGGTTTCTCATTTATCCATCGGTTCGCATACAAGGCAGCATCTTGGCATTGAGCGTAATTATTATTATTTCGGGTTTGATGGTACGGTTAATACCGGTAATGCCGGCTTAGAAGCATCCGGCAACGGTATCAAATTCTATTTTACTAATGATGACGGCCCTGGTAAACCGTTCGACTTCTTTTTAAGCATCGATAGTATCGCGATAGATCTTACTATCCCTGGCGATGCGTCTTATGACGATGCCATGTTTATCCTGAAAGGTTACCTCAGCATGAAAAACCCTGCTGATCCAGCACCCGTTGGTTCCACTACCGCAACAGAATATACCGGTAAGATATCATTTGATATGCCGAAAGTAGGCATTGCAGGCAGTGCAGCCATGAGGCTTCAGCCAAGCGTTCCGGCCTTTGTGGTCGACATTGGTTTGCAGCTTCCGGTTGCTATACCGCTTGGGCCTACCGGCCTGGGGGTATATGCCTTCCGCGGCCTTATCGGGCAACATTACCTGCCTTCTAAACAGGCCACTACACCACCGCTTCCGGATACTGCCGACTGGTGGGATTATTACAAAGCTAAGAGCACAATCACCCATACAGAAGGTATTGAGGTAGATAAATTTGCAAGCAAACCGGGATTCTCTATTGGTGCGGGTGTTTCATTAGCTACGGATTTTGGCGACGGTGGCTGGACTCTTTCTACTAAAGTCTTCCTGCTTCTGGGTCTGCCGGATGTATTCCTGGTACAAGGCCAGGCCAATATATTAAGCACCAGGCTGGGGCTTGATGAAGATACAGATCCACCATTCAGCGCACTGATCGTCTTTAGTTCAGACTCTATCATGGGCGATCTGGGCGTTAATTTAAAATTACCGGGCGGTGGCGAAATACTTAAACTCTCGGCTAAACTGGAGGCGGCGTTCTTCTTTAATAACGCCTCCGGATGGTATCTGAATATAGGCAGGGACACCCCTGAAAGTGCGCAGGTGCAGGCAAATATCCTTACCTTGTTCAAAGGGCATGCTTACCTCATGATATCCTCACAGGGCATTAAGGCGGGCGCAGGCATAAGCTTTGATTTTAATAAGAAATTTGGCCCTGTACAGCTATGGGCAAACGCATATCTGAACCTGGGTGGCTTCGTCAGCTTTAAACCAATCCAGATCGGAGGCTTCATTGCCATGGGGGGGGGCGCCGGTATTAAAGTAGGCTGGTTTAAACTGAGTGTATCGCTCGACATTACTTTCGCTGTCGAGGCGCCGAATCCTTTCAGCATCACAGGTACGCTAAAGCTAAAAATTCATACCCCATGGCCATTGCCAAACGTTAAGATCAGCGCCTCTATCGGCTGGACCTTTAACAATGACGATTCGCCGCTAAAAGTGCCTATAAGCATACTGGGGCTGCCCGATCCGGCAAACGGATACATGCCGGCAGCAGCACACAATATTCTTACCGATGAGGTATTCCCGATCAACTATGTAACTACAGATATCAACGGAAATATTAGCGCATCAGGCATACCGCATCCGGGCGATACAAGCTGGAAATATAATTTCACCAACTCTACAGATGTTCAAAATGTGATCATCCCGCTGGATAGCTTTATTGATATCGACCTGTTAAAACCGGTACTTCCTGTAAACTTGCCTCTTGGCGGTGCTGCCAATCAGCTACCCGACGGGTATGTGGATATGGTACCACCACGCAAAGGGAAGAGCAACCAGGTAAAACACCAGTATGAAATGACTGGGGTGGCTATTTATGCATGGAGCGATGCCGGCAACACATGGGTGCCTTATGACATCTACGAAGCTGTAACTGCACTTGTTGCCTCTAATCCGGGTGTTGACTTTAGTCAGCTAAAAATTGGCTACTGGCAGTTCTCAACAAAAGACAGGTATAATAAGATCAGGTTGCTGGCACAGAACATGTTCAGCTATACCAACGGAACAACCAGTAATAACCTGGATATGGACGGACGCAATTATCAAAGCGGCGATCTGTTCTGTTATGACAATATACAAAAACTAAAAGTAGTTAACTGGAAGGCATTGCCTGCCGGTATCAGCTATCTGCAAAATATACCTTTGCCATATAAGTCCCTGACGTTTGACTTTATTGGTCTTAATGCCGGTGTGCAACAGGAGAGCAGCTTTAATGCTCACGCACTGGTGATGAATGGCGCACAAGGTGACCTTGTTATCGGGTTCCCCGAGCCTGTTGCTTATGCTAAACTGGAGTTTGGTAATAGCTTCTATGGCGACGACCTGGGCAACGCCACCGTGAATTTCATACAAACAACCTATACGCCTGATGATAATGGCAAGCCGGTAGCTTCAGAAGCTGTTATCAGCTCTGTACCGATCGGCCAGCAAAGTGCAGTAATTACTTATGATAATGTAACCACCGGCATAGATAAGGTGCAAGTAGTATTTGCCAATGTTCCATCAGCCGATTACAATGGCGACCTGGTACTTGGCGGTCACTTCCAACTGACCGATCAGTACATTGCATCAGGCCTGAATGGCGACTTAGAAATGGAGAAATCCCTAATGTTCTCTACCTTCTACGACCGCAGCTTTACGGCTGACGAAGTGCTCGGTCTTGAATATTGGGGCCAGGCAGGTACAGTGGCACAGTTTCCTTTGGATTCGAACATGGATGATGCAGGAAGCCTGAGCGCTTTGCTATCCGGCAGCCCTGATATGGTACCTGGTTTTTATGACGCCAATAATACTGGTACGCTGCAGGTAAACGACATTTATTCATACACCGGCAACAGCGATGCCCTTGTTGTGCCTTATAACCCGGTATTAAAAATCGAAAACGGTAGTTTCGCTTTTGAAAGTACAGTTATTTTTGATCCTTTTTCAGCAGGTATCAGCACCATTTTATCTAAGGTAAGCACCGATGCGGCGGGTAATAAAAAAGGGTTTGCTTTGCACCTGCTGCAAAGTACTCCGGCGGATGCGCAGGCCACTTATAGCAGTGTGGGCGCTATCCCGACCTTTACAATTTTGCTCACTTGTTACGACGGGCTTTCAAGCACCGGCGTATCAGCTGCGGCAACATATACTCTTGACTGCGCATCATCAAAAGTGATTGAGCAGCAATACAAACGGGTATTGGTATCAGTTAACAGGGTAACAGGGAAACTGGAAATATACATTGACCGCGAGCTGAAAACCAGTGTCAACATACCTGCCCAATTGAATGCATATGCATCTTTAACCGCCTTTACTTACTTAAATCAGTTAAGTTATATTACTTTGGCCGATCAGACACGTCAGGCAGCAAGCCCGATAACACCCGAGGATGTATTTAATGAAGTACAGGTATTAAGCGATAGCATTAACAACTCCATACAACCGGTATGGCGTCCGGATACAACGTATGCTGTAACGGTTACAACACAGGACAGGGTTAACGGATCAGTACCGAATGGAGGTACAAAAACCCGCATCTTTGGTTTCAGAACTGCAGGGCCTTTGGGGCACTTCCACCAGTATAGCCCTGTTTACCAGGAACTTGTAACGAAGGATCAGGCTGATGCATTTAAATTGGCAAACCTGCAATTCTATATTGATTACGACCGCTCGTTCCCTGACGCACAAGGCCGGTATAATTTAAGCAAACCGGTATTGTATCATAATCCTCAGGTCAAACTGTACTTTACAGAGCCTTATATCAACGCAATGTATGCCGATTGGAATACTTATCAAGGTCTGCCGGCTGTACAAAGCAGTCTGCAACTGCAATTGCTTGATCCATCCGGTGCTGCTGTTACACAGTCACTCGTTTGGGAACCTGTTCAGGAAACCGCTATTGACGATAGCAATTTTGATACCTTACCACACGATCAGATGATGATATACCTGTTTAACCGTGCGTCATCATTGCTGCACTGTGGCCAGTTGCCTGCCGATATTGTGAAAAGGTTGCAACAGGGATCATACCAATTCCCTGACCTGGAACCTAATACACTTTATACAGCCTTATTCAATGCTGTTTACACTGCTGATGGCAACCCTGCAGATGCAGTGGAAGTTTATAAGTTTGGCTTCATTACCTCGCGTTTTGCCACCTTCCAGGACCAGGCATCAAGCTACATTCTTGGCGGAACAGGGGCGGATACACAATATGCCATTTACAAACAAAACGTTTCGTTTGCAGCCTCTTATATCGCAGCCGATCTGACAGAATTGATTAACGATGATCCGAGCGACGACCCGTCATATGCATTAAGATATGCCGGCAAATTTGAACGAATGGTGTTTGGCGGTTTACAATTGCCCGCTCCTGAACCTTTTGAACATTCTGCAATCAGTTTGATTGTTAACACAGATCCGTCTGACAGTACCAACCGGAAAATATTGGGTATAATGGTTTACAACCCTGAGCCATTTAATGATCCGAAACTGCCGGCAGCTGATTTGGTTGACACGATCAAAATGACGCTTACTCTGCCTGATGCAACGGTATTAACACCGGATCAGTTTATAGTGGCCTACTCACGCGACAATTCTGCGGCCTTTATTACGAATTCAGCGCTGAATGTACCATTAGGTAGCATACAGCTGAGTTTCAGATATAAAGAGTTTAATGGTGTTGATTACGAAACTGTATTCGAGGATTACATCGGCGATGCAATTGACATCACGCCATACTTTTAATTGCCGGGCTAAAAAACAAAGTATTACAAATAGAATCGATTAAAAATCTTTTAAATGACATCGGGAAACAACTCAAATGCCTTTTGTGCTGATTACAGCAATATTGCAAGCTGTTTATTTTCTATCCAGGCGATGGAAGATAGCGGAGCCTTTGCAAATTATCCGGAAATATTACGTCTTTTAACCAGCCTTGAAGGAGATGCGTTACTGAAATTATACAGTAAAACGCTTATCGTATTGGCCAGGCTGGAAGGCGTGGAAATTACATCTGAATATTTAGCAGGCGATTTTTGGCGGGTAGATTTTTCTGAAACCGATTTTTGGGTGGGGTATACAGATACCACCAATACCGGTTATAGCTCTACTTTTCAAACCATTCTGAACATTTTTGGAGTGTTTTGCAGTCGTTCGTCAGAATTGACCGCCGCCGAGATACAAAGTTTAAACACCGTATTTATTGCTGTGCTTGATGCATTTAATGCATTACAGCAGGCTTTAATCCAGGATGGCCTTAATCCGTGTGGCGCTTCTACCGTTAATCATTATAACAATTCCACCAGCTTGTACTTACAGGCTGCAGGTTCTGATGGCAGCAACGGTATTGCACAGGGTATTCACCTGCGTTGGAGCCTTGCCGGCGATCTTGGTGCCAACCACCTGCCGATGGGTAATTATTATACTTCATCTGCCAACCAGGCTGGTTATAACCAGCCAAATGACTTTGTGCAGGTTTCGCGTACGCCATATGCCAATCAGGCGGTGGTTACGCTCGACCTCTCATCCGCAATTCCGGCAATTGATTATGCATCACTTCGCTGGACTTACACACTGAACCAGGTTATAAATAGCCAAAACATTACAAACATAGTGCGGCTTACCTTTAAGGACGCACAAGCTTATAATCAAGCTGCTTTAACAACAGCGCCCCAGGCAAATCCATTTGGGTTCCTAAAAGCTTATACCGGTTCTATCGATCTGCAGGTAGATAATAAGAATTTATTTTCTGTCGGATATGATTTCCGTTTATCTGATGGCCAAAGCTCAGCTGTATTAAGGCTTGAAGCATTCGGCATATCACAAGCCGAGGGCACAAGTACCGAATCGCTTAACATCCGCAAAACTATCAGCGTAAACTCATCCACGCCTGCAACAGGCACCATTTCAGGGGATGATATTGCGCATGTACAATTACAAACTTCGGGCGGTTATTTACAGACTATTTCTTTTGAAACCTATGCGGATTTTATCGGCACACGATCTTCATCAGATTGGACAACCATAGGATCACCATTTGCTTTATCCCTGGATGATACAACGGTTTTTAACCTGCTTGAGACCTCTGAATATCCTGTTGACGATCTGTGGCCCCAGTATAAAGATGGCACAAAAGTAAAAGTTGCCAATTATAAGGATAAGTGGAGTACCACACATGGAAGCGACACATCCATCAAAGCTACAGTTCAGCAATATCTTTCATTGGGTGAAACGGATCCCCGGGCGCTGGTAACTGTTGTTGAGGATTCTGCTGCGGCTGCGCCTGGGTTTCTGATTAGCTATCTCGATATTCTCAATCTGATGGCGATGGATTACCATGTGGCACGTATGCTCGGCCTCGGATATATTGATGCTACCATTGCTGACGATGCCGGCCAAACTTCGTATGTATATAAGGTGAGTTATACCAACCGCCAGAGCATAGGATCAACCACAATGGTCACCTATGAATACATGAGTTTGCCTACCGGTACATTGGATAGCCGTTTGCCGCAAACTCCAACACTGGAACCTATCACCTATCAAATGCCCGGCGACAATACTTTAACCGGCGGAATGTTTGACGATAATGGTTACGCAGCAACCTCCGACGTGCGCCTTATTAACTTAACCCGTGCGCCGTATAATTACGAATTGCCGGATATTACATTGGCAAGCGATCCGTCATCCGGAAACGATTATAACATTTTTGAAAACTCAACATCGCCATTGTATGGTATAGAATACCGCCCGGCCACCCAAACTAATTATGTGAAGCCGGCGATTACCACTGAACTGGCACAAGACTATGCTTATTATGCTTATGATCCGGACTTCCCGGAAACCGGCGTATTAGAAACTACCCTGGTGCCTGACAATGAAGCGAACCTTTATCTGCACTTTGAGAAAAATAACGGTGTGCACGCTTATGCCATATACGGTGTAAACTGGTTTTCAAGAGCATCTGCATTGAGTAACGAAGAAGAAACAGATGCAACCGCATTCCCGTTACGGAATTCGTTACTGGCCCCGTCAGAAGTTGCCGTACAATATATACAGGAAGAAGACACGCCATTATTTACCACAACAACAGAGCAGGCCTGGTTAGCAGGGCGTACTGCGCAGTTTGACGGGCAGGACGTAGATTTCACAAGGGTCACTTTTAACCGGCTCGATATAACTGATCTGTCATACGTTTCAGATATCAGTACCTTTGATTATTCAACGGTTATAAAGGCAACTAAAACTAAAGCCTGGTTTAAGCCCGGGCAGCCTTTACAGGTTACCGGCGTCATTAACGACGTGGTACCCGGCAGCAATAACCTGGTAGTGGTATATTCGGGTAGTTATACCCAACTCGACGGTACACAAGCTGTACCAGCTATAGCAACTGCCGATCTGCCACGCTTTGCCGGAAGCCTTTTTGTAACTCCCGAGGGACAGTTTACCGTTGTTTCGGTAGCTGAAGGCACAGATGGCCCTGTATTTACTTTGCAGCAGGTAGCCGAAACAAATAATATCGAAGACCCGTCCGATCCCGGTTTTTACGGCACTAATACTACTTATACCTCTCCTTCGGCAACAAGCCGGTTCACCGTGACAGAAAATCTGGCTAATTCAGATAACTGGTATCCGGTAACAGAGGATATTCAGCTTGTCAACTTTGGCAACCCTGCTGCCCCTTTGCTGGAAAGCAGCACAGACGACCAGGGAAATGTAACCCGCTTCCTGATAGGTGGCTTATCCGACGGCGCTGTAATTGAACAGCTGAACGACACTGATGGTAACGTTATGCCCGGCTATTATTCGGTCAACTTTAACTCGGTAGCGCTTGATCCGCACCCGCAGGTAAACCTTCCGTTTGATCCGGCCAATCCGGGTGCAAATGCACCTGGCAGCCTCCGCTCTCCAAATGTGGAATGGTATAATGGTTTAATCAGGATTCCGCTTGCCGACGGCACTGACAAAAAATTGGTGCAGGTAATCCGGATCATACAGTCTAACCCTGTACAGGTTTATATCTATGATGCAGGTTACCAGGACGACCCGATTCAAACCTCAGCCAGCAGTACCGATCTGGTACCTTTAGTGAATTTCCATCCCGGTTATAGGGCCTACGTTTTTGCTGAGCCTGCACCGTCTTACTTTAACGGTGTTAATATTCTTCCGGCCGATCAAAAAGGCAAGAAGACCCTGATGAGCCTGCAAACTACTGACACGGACACCGGAGGAAGCGGATTAGTTTCGCCATTATCTCCGCCGGTTATATTGTTTGCCCGTAAAGTAGATGTGCCTGTACAACCTGGCCCGCCTATTACCTATGGTTTAAAAGTGAGGCCCGATGCTACAACAAAAGCGGCATTTACTTTCGATATAAAAATACTACCCGATAGTTCGGGAGCTGCAAGGTCCCCGTTTGGCTTTATGTTCTACAGAACAAGCAATGAAGATGTGCTCGAAGCCCTTTACAATCCTGATACAGTGGCCAGTATCCTTACCACGCTGGATGGTTTGCCGATTGATAATAATTTCAATCAGCGTTACAACGAACTGGTAAACCTGGTATTTGATACCGGAAGCTCCACCCCGGGTAGTTTTAATGTATATGATGGCTACGGCTTTCCGGTACCCGATAAAACAGGCTTACTTGCCGGCGGCGACACACTTGATATAATTAAAAGTAAATGTTTGGATGCCATTCATTCAACTTTGCTGCCACTAACAGCCCAGGTTCCTGTTCTTCAATATATAAAACAAGGTCTCCAGACTGACAATAAATTACCTGCGATAAGAACCATTGACGGCGATTTGCTTGACCCTTCAAGCCCGTCTTTTGATCCTTTCCCAATGATAAGGCAGTATACCAATAGCAGTGAAGCCAACACAACCTATGTCCGCTTTACTGATTATATGCTAAACGGCTCCTCGCGCTTCCTGTACTTTTATAGTGCTGCCGAGGTGACCAATCAATTGGTTATAGGTCCTATAAGCCCGTTTGCAGGCCCGGTAACAATTTTACATACTATACCTGCTGAGGCGCCGCTGGTTAAGAGTTTCACGCTTGGCCCTCCGGCTGTTGTGAGCGACTCTCCGGTTGCGGTTACTTTTTATGTAACGCCGTTCTCGCCTGAGGATACCATAACCAAGATGAGGATATACCGCGCCTCAGATCCAAATAAAGCTTTGGCGCTGGTGAGCATGGATACCCACGTGGATACCGATATTGTAATGGACAGCCAGTTAGGCATTGTCGTAACGGACACTTTTGATGATCTGACCGCTATCCCATTCGGCGACATGATATACTATCGTTTGGCATTTGTCAGAACAATAAGTAATGAAAATGATCAGCCTGAAGATGTCATTGGCCTGGGTTCGGATGTTGATATCATTAACCTGATCGACACCAATAATCCGGATGCGCCTCAATTATCTTATGATCAAACCAGTAATACTTTGAGCTGGCCGCCAACCACCAATAAGGGCACTTATTACTTGTTCCAGCAAAACAGCAAGGGTAACTGGCAGAAGATCTATTCTGTTACACCAACCTCGGCTACTGATGCAATGACGTATACCTTACCGGCACCTTTACCGGCAACCGATACAGATGGTAACGCACTTTATTACCGGTTTAAAGTTACCGTGCAAAACTCATCGGGTTTATTAAACCTGGTTGACAACGAATTAACTATATAAACCCGGAGTACCAATTTATAAATAGAATAACAGGACAATCGTGAGATCGTCCTACTAAAAAACATTAGAATACAAAAAAATGGATTTAAGTGGATTAACCGCGGTAACGACCGCATCTGAAATGAAGGCATGGCTATCAGCAAATTGCCTTTCACCGATAAGCCCGGTAATGACCGGGACTGATCTTGGCGTTATCATGCAAAAAGTAATTGATGTAACAGAAGCGGGTAGCATCGGTGCGGCAGGAAATGGTTTAACATTAAATGGGAGCGAAGTAGACCTGGGCGGGACACTGGATCAGGACACTACTATTAATCTCGCCACCCAGATGTTGCAATTTCTGGGTTCTGATGGCGGCTCTTTGTCAACAACCTATCAGCAACGCTATCAACCGGGGCATTTGGGCGGTCCCGGTGAGGCGGCCATCAATATAGAAGCAGCGGGGCCGACCGGAAGCTCCGGTATCGACATGAATAATGAATTTATGAATGTGGGCTACTTTACCAGCGATGGTAAGCAAAACATGATCGCGTTCTCACCCGATGGGCTTACCTTTTCAGCAAATGACAATGTTTGGGCAAGTCTTGATTCCAGTGGTGTATTTAATACTAATAAGCTGAACGTTACCGGCGCAGTTAACTTACCTGTAACATCTGTTACTACAAATTACACCGTTACCGACACCGATTACAAGCTATTGATTCGCTATGACGGGACTTCTTCTGTGCATATTACGCTACCGGACCCTACAACCGTACCGGGCCGTGTTTTGGTAGTACAAAACATGAACCCCGGGACAAACGGCATCGGCAGGCTCGGGAGTGTTAAATTTAGTTATGATATCGCTACAAATCAGGGGCAAACTATCACTGCCAATACGGGAATATTGCTTACCGGCAACATGACTATTGAGCTTCAGAGCGATGGCACCGTATGGACGGGGATAGTCGACCAATCGCATAGCATACCTGCAGGAGGAACCGCCAATCAATTGCTGTCCAAAATTGACGACACCGACTATAATGTAAGTTGGACAGATGCTTCATTTGCAGCTTTAAGCGGTGCGCCTGCTGATAATGCCGCACTTGCCGGTGCTTTGAGCGCTAAAGCTGATCTTTCGGCAGGCCTCATCCCATTCAGCGAGTTGCCAAATAATATTATTGACATTCTTTATGCCGATCTGGTTACTGCTATTGGCGCTTCAACTTTACGCAAGGGGCAATATTACCGTATTACCGATTTTCAAACCACGCATAATATCATTGGATCGAGCCCTACTACACTCAATACAGGCGCGGTTGAACCTTTGATAGTGTTTGCCATTACCGCCAGCAAATTATCACCAATAGCTTATTCGGAAACCTGGCCGGGGGATATTATCTATTATACTACAGCCAATACGGCCCAGTCGGGCGCAAGCAAAGGCGTTATTCTCAGACGTATTGATACCGTTGTAAACGTTGACGTTTGTAATGACTTCAGAAATGTTAAATACCGCAGATGGGCCTTAGCGCCCGCGGCATGGAACTCGGGCACCGCTTATGCGCATGGCGCAGTAGTTCAGTATACCGACGGCGCAATTTACTTTGTAAATGCGCAATCAGGCGTATCAGCCGGCGATATACCATCTGCCACTTCGGATAACTGGGCGCAATTATTCCCGGATAATACACAAAATTATGGCCGTTCAACCTCAAATTTATTGATCGGTGTTAACCAGGTAAGCTCGTCGGTGGCAAACCCTACCGTGCCGAACGCCGGTACATTTACAGATAACTATATGTTCCAGGGCTACGACAACACGACCACAAAGTATAAGGATGTGTTTATCGGCGGCGATCCCGGGCAGCTTGTTAACCTGGTGGTGTACGCCTATTCAGGTGTAACGGCGGTAATGAACCGCGTCAGGATCGGTCAATATGCCAGCGGGGTATTTACTACCACTTTTTGTGTAACGGCAGGTAGCATCGGCTTTCAGGATATTGATCTGCCGCAAGGTATTAATTCGTGCGTACTGGTTGTCGGCGCTCTTGGCATGACTCAATGGTCAAGCCCTATAATGTGCTTTAACTCTTTCTTTAACATAACGCAATTTGGCGCTGTTACAGGAGGGTTCGGCAACTGCTTTATAAGGGGCACAATGCTCTATTCATCGTTTAACAGGCTGTCTTTCACCGTAACACCAAACCTGGTACATAATTTAAGGTCGGATAGTGTTGTAGGCGGGTACTTCTGTATGAGTAGTGCATCATTAAAAAATGTTACCATAATTGGAAGCGGCGATGTTAACTATGCAGGTACAAATGATGTAACCCAGCAAAACCAGCGGGGGGCAGGCGTGTGGGTAACCAGTCCGTTAGTTAATAAAATATTCTTTGGTTTATTATCTCTGGATGAATCCGGTTCCGGCAGCGTTCAGGCAGTTGTTACCCAGTCGGCCATCAACAGGGCTGCTTATCGTAAAATAATTTATGTGGGTGAGGATCAGCCTGCCGAGAAAACAATTGTTAAAATAACTTCCGGTTCTCCGTTGGTTGTTACATGGCAAACAGACCTTACTCCGTTTAATGCAAATAACGATTATATCTCGGCAGGTGACAGTGCGACTATATCCACTTATTTTTCAAGGCATGGAAACGATTTCCAGGTGCAGCAACGGGACCTGATATCGGGTGTGTGGACACCTAACAACAGTCCGGCCTATACTATCGATTCTGTAGATGGTTCTGGCAATGTTACCCAGGTAACACTCCACCCCAATACTGCGTCGGGCGTAACCGAATCGAGATTTATAATAGTTTAATGTGCAATGCTGTGTTTTGCCCTCTTCCTGATTTTTCGGGAAGGGGGATTTGAAGAAACAGCGGCATGCAAAATCTACCCCGGGATTGGGAGCAAAGCCCCCCTAATCTATTTCCAAAAGCCGCGCTGCAAAAGCGCTTTCAAACAAAAATTTCAGAATTAATACAATAAAATGGATTTAAGTGGATTAACCGCGGTAACAACCGCAGCAGAAATGCAAACATGGCTGTCGGCCAATTGCCTTTCGCCGATAAGCCCTGTAATGACCGGAACCGATTTTGGCGTCATTATGCAAAAAATTATTGATGTATCGGCCAGTGCTATTACAGGTGAAAGTAACGGTATAACGTTAGTTGGCGGTTCCCTCGGACTTGGGGGGGCATTGCAAAGTAGCGTTAATATAGACCCTGACACCCATTCCTTTTCTATCGCCAATTCAAAGGTGGGTTTTTACGTAAGCGCTACAAATCCACCCGGTATTCATTTTGCATATACTGATACGGACAATGGCGCTGCGGGAGGTATTAATGCCAATTATCAAAGCGGCAGTCAGCTTTTTTGGCAGAACCCTTCTACAGGGGCCCTTCAAATGATCCAGTTGGGTGGAACAACCCCGGTTGCCGGCAAAATGCTTGTACTTGATGCCGTCAATTCAAAAGGATTAGAATACTATGCAGATTATTCTGCTGCAAACGTTTCTAACCCGAGGTGGCTTACGGATAAGCAATATGTTGACGATGCCATTTCAGGCAACACTTATACACCTGCCCAGGCTACCGAATCCACTGCGGGTATTGTTGCATTGGCCACACTTGCAGAAGCACTGGCGGGCACAGACGACAGCAAAGCCATGACGGCATTGAAAACGCTTTCACTCATACTTAACGAAAAGAAAACAGTAAGCTATCAGATCAACCCGGTGAATATCAGCGAAGTATCGGTTTACATGGAAAATGCCGGACAGGTAAATAGTCTTTTAATTGCCGGCGCCACAAATGCCAAATTAAAAATAGGTACAGGCGGAACTTACCCCTCCGGTACACAAACTTATCCCTTTACCTATTCGGCAGGGGACAGGGTGTTCATTTCGTTTACTTACACCGATCAGGCCAACACTAACTGTAATATTAAACTAAAATGTCAAGATAATTAATCATGAGTGCTACCTACAATTGGGCATACAAGCCAGGAGTTGCGAATAAGTATAGTTTTACTATCGCATCCGGCGCAGATAATGTAAAGCCTTCTAATGCTTGCTATATAGCATTATTTGGAAATGATAGTACAGGCAATGGCAGCAGACAGTATCCTTACCGGACAATTGCAGCAGGTGTGACAAATACCCCGGCAAATGGGTATTTAATAATAGGGCCGGGCACCTATCGTGAAGGTGATATTCCCGGAACGCCGATAAACGGTAAATCTTTGGTAGGTGATGGAGATGTTAATATCGACATATCTTATTATTCGTCTTTGTATCCGGATAACGGAACTGGTACTCTGAACTCATACAATATAAAATTTAAAGGCAATACCACGAATTCTGTTGTTAGCAATAGCGCCGGTACACAGGGGTATTTCACCGATTGCGTTTTTGACGGTTGCAACATTAGCGGAAATGGTAATCTGCAAGGCAATATCTATCTCATACGGAATTGCGTTTTCTGCAACATATCAGTGAACCTGAACTTTAATAGTGTAGTGATACGAAATTGTACTTTTTACAATAATACCAGCATAAATATTAACAGTAGTTCAGCTCCCGATATAAGGTCTATTATATTTTATAAATGTAATATCAATTTTAACGGGGGCGGTGTTTATCCGGCTTATTCACTTTTTTATCAATGCAATTTCAGGTTTGCCGGTTCAGCGCAATTTGGGGGAGCATTGTATCCGGGTACACCGACGGGCTATACTTACATAAGCGACATAGCCACCCTGAGAAGTAGCTATACAGCGGCTTATTCAGCATTTACTAATGCACTACCATATTGCGTCGTAACGGATCCTATCTTTAACAATATCAATATCGGGGACGTGACATTAGCATTCGATAGTTCTGCAAAAAATTTAAGCTATAATGGAACATACATAGGAGCGCACTCAATTGCTGGCCCTGTACAATTATCCGCTACCGAAGCCAGCGGCAACTTTGATTTTTCAACTGCGGTCAACCTTACTATTAACGACAATAGTTTAACTATAACCGATACGACCCAAAACAGCCAGGTAGATACCAAACTGATTGCCAACCCCACCGGGCGCGAACTGTCCAAATTATCGGTATCAGGTATTACTGCCGACA
>JAFDZM010000025.1 GCA_018266915.1 Bacteroidota bacterium
ATGCGATTGCTTCGTTGCGCGGCTCACACCATCCGCCTTGCGCCTCAATGACATAGTTTTTTTCTTCAATCCATTTGTTCCGATTCAACCTTACAACCCCATAAAATACTCTGTAAAATCCCTAAAGCTGTCAAAGCGTACATCATGGTCATCCGTAGCGCCAAAACCATAGCTTACAAATACAAATGGTAACCCTGCAAGGCGGCTTTGTTCACCGTCCCCTTCGGTATCGCCCACATAAACCGGATTTTCCAGGTGATGTTTATCAACCAATAATTTGATATTGTGATGCTTTGGCATGTAATTAATACCATAAGCTATCTCGTCGATAATATGCTCGTCGATGCCGGCCCAGTCAATAAACAGTCGGATGATGCCTTTTGCGCAATTACTTACGATAAAAAGCTGGTATTTAATAGCCAATTGAGCCAAACCTTCTTTTACCCCATCGTACAGTACCCCGCCTTTTTGCGGCAGCAACACTTTGCGCACATCGTTCACTTGGGCATAAATTTCTTCCTGCTTTTCAACCGGGTACCCTGGCATAATAGCGTTCCAGACTTTCTTGCCTTCCCAGCCTACCATTTTGGCCAATTCATCCCTATAGATTGTTTTATCAATCCCTAACTCCCTGAAAACGATGTTCCATGATTCGGTGTAAGTATCCACGGCATCCCAGAGGGTGCCGTCCATATCAAATATTATACTATCAGGTTTTTGCATGTGATTTTTGAAATTGTGCAAAGATGTAAACAAAATATTATTTAATTTTTAACTTATTTCATGAGAAATTCAGAATTAAGTATGACTTTTACCGCTGATAAGGTTTAGGTTTGGCCTGAATTAGCGAGTAAGACAGGTCCATTATATCCCCCGCTACCCGGCGGGGGATTATTTTTTGCCGGTAAATATCTTCCAAAATTCACAAATAAGTAAAAAGTACCATTGATCCCCTATTTATTGCCACAGTAAATAGGATATATCATGTAATTTTGTCGCCATGCAAGGCGCATTCCCCGTATATGATATCTGCAAGCTTTCTGATTTTCAGCAGGAAGATCTGCTTATCAGTCGTTTTGCCGTTTATTTGCAAAAACACCGCGATCTTTACTTTCCTCATAAGCATACCTTTTATCATCTCGTTTTGTTTACTAAGGGGGGTGGAACACATGCTATCGACTTTAAAACCTTCGATGTAACGCCCTACCAGATCTACCTCATGATTCCCGGCCAGGTGCATTCATGGAACTTTGAAGGCGAAGTAGATGGGTATGTGATCCATTTTTCATCCTCATTCTTTGAATCGTTTTTACTGAAGAATGAGTACCTGGATCAGTTTTCATTTTTCAGCGGGACTATTGATGATGCGGTAATACAGATTGAACCATCATTACAACAAAAGATAATTGGCCTGTTTGAGGATCTTATAACTGAAAGTGAGATTACAGACCGCATGAGTCTTGACCTGATCCGGTCGCTATTACTACAAGTATTTATATTGCTGAGCCGCACAGCTAATGGACAAAAAGAAAAGCAGGCTTTACCTTATAACTATACATTGCTCAAAACTTTTCAAAAACTGATCGAGAAGAATTTTGCAACACTAAAGCTGCCGAGGGATTATGCCGGACTGATGTACATCACGCCAAATCATTTGAACGCCTTGTGCAATGATCTGCTGGGCATTTCAGCGGGTGAGATTATTCGCAACCGTATCCTTTTGGAGGCAAAAAGATTGCTCATTAACCTCGACCTGACCATAGCAGCAATAGGCTACCAGCTTAACTTTAGCGATAATTCGTATTTTACTAAATTTTTTAAAAAATATACCGGAACAACACCGGAAGAATTCAGAAAAACCACCTTAAATCATCAAAAAAATGACCGCAGAAATTGATAATATACCGCAAGAAAAGCCTTTATCCCAGTTTAAAGCCGCTTTAGAATGCAAATGTCCAAAATGCCGCAAGGGCGATATGTTTATTGGTAAAATGTACAGCTTCGGCAAAAAAAAGAGTTATACCAATTGCCCGTATTGTAATTTTCAGTTTGAGATGGAACCGGGGTACTTTTACGTGGCCATGTTTGTGAGCTATGCAATGAATGTGGCGCAGATGGTCACCCTTGCTGTGGCGACCTACGTCCTCACAGGCTCCGAATCGCCCTGGCTTTATATAGCGATATTGCTTGGCAGCGCTTTTATTCTGTCGCCTTTCAACTTTCGTTATTCAAGGGTGATCTTGCTTTACTGGCTCACACCTAACCTGCATTATGATCCTGAACGGGCTAAGAGGCCTTACAGAGAATTAATGAAATAATTTAAACGGGAATCCGGTACAGAAAATATTCTGTATCGGGTTCTTGTTTTTGGAAACCTATTCCCTCATACAGGCTTTGTGCAGTATAGTTGTCTGCTGCTGTTTCCAGTTGCACATATGTTGCTCCGTCGCCTTTTGCAAAATACATTGCTGTTTTTATCAGCATTTCACCAATGCCCTGTTTACGATAACCCGGTTCAACATACAGGTCATTCAGTATCCAGTTTTTAACCGCACTTACCGATGAATATTTTGGATACAGCTGCGTAAAGCCAACTGGAATATCTCCCTCCAAGGCAACGAAGATCACGGATTCATTATTGCCCAGACGCGTTTTGATAAATCGCTCAGCTAAATCTATATCGCTATCTTTTTTATAAAATACACGGTATTTATTAAATAAGCCGATAATCAGGTTGGCTTCGGGGAGATCAATTCTTTTTATTTCCATAAGATTCTTTAGTTACTTAAGGGCGTTGTCATGCTGAGCCTATCGAAGCATTGGCGGGCGAAGGCCTTTCCGCACCACACTTCGACAGGCTCAGTGTGACACACATTTTTTAATTTTTAGCAGTTTTTGATAATTTAGGTAGTAAATCCCAATTGCCATTTATCAAAGCTTCCTTCTTTGCCCGTCGCCACCCTTTAACTTGTTTTTCGAAAGCTATCGCCTGATTGACATCAGTAAACCTTTCACAGAAAACCAGCTGAAGTGGCCTTCTTTTATGGGTATAACAATTAGGGTTTTCTCCCGTCTCATGTTCAGCAAAGCGTCTTTCCATATTATTTGTTATGCCTGTATAATATGAATTATCACTGCATAATAATATATAAACAAAATATTGTTTCATTTCCTTAAGCGCGTTGTCATGCTGAGCCCGTCGAAGCATTGGCGGGCGAAGGCCTTTCCGCACTGCACTTCGACAGGCTCAGTGTGACATCCGTTTTTGTTTTAGTTCCTTTAGTAAGCGCGCTGTCATGCTGAGCCGGTCGAGGCATTGGCCGGCAAAGGCCTTTACGCACCGCACTTCGACTGAGCTCAGTGTGACACCCATTTTTTTCCTAATGTACAAAAAAAGCCATCTCTGATAAATCAAAGATGGCTTTTGAAATATAATGCTTTTATTTTATTACTGCTGCTTCCCTATCAGAGCAGAGAATTTACTCTCATAATCCTTCAGGTGTTTATCAATTTTATCTGCAATAGCAGTCTGATGATTATCCTTGGTCACTTTACTCAACGCATCTAATAAGGATATACCCAGCTGCACTGTACGCTGATCTACATTGGATACATCTTTTTGCATCAGGCTGTAGTTGTAATCCAACTGATCAGCAACATAATCATCAATACTGTTCACATACTTGTTGCCGAGGGTAACGTCATTTAAGGTGTATGCTGTTGCAACAAGGAAATACTTGCTGCGTGCCAGGTCAATGAATGGATAGATATCCGGCATTTCAGAATCATACTTGTGCAGCACTTTCAACGCCAGGTCTTTGTGGCCTTCCTGCACCAGGTTTTGGGTTAACTCCAATATCGTCTGCATAATTACCGGGTAGAACATGGTCGTCGATTCCGGATCAAGATATTTGGCTGTTTTGTAATTACCCCATTTGAACTTGTTCATAATGTTATCATACATCACTAAAGTATTGGTTTTACCCAACTGGTCGTGGTTGGCAGTATCGGCTTTGAATGGGATCAGGTGATAGGTAAAGCCTTCTTTATACAAATATGGCTGCAAGCCCATCATGTTTTCCTGGCCAACAGTTATGGTAAAGCAAATTGGGCGTTTCCAGTTGTTGTGGGCCAATATATCTAAGAACGCCAGGTTATCCTTGGTAACAAAGTTAGAGGTGTATTTCCATGTCATAGTGTCAACCAGTTTGCTTTTCTGGTCGGCGCTTACCACACCATCTTTTACTACCTCATCCGGATTAACAGGTAACTTAAAGTTTTTAGTAGGCAGGTAATTGATCTTGGTACCGTCCTGCAAGGTGTATTTAAAGGCATCATCATCAGAGGTGATGAAATCAAATACTTCCTTCAGATTGGTTGAACCCTGGATGCCCCTGTCGATATATTGAATAGCGTCACGCACACCTTCTTTGTACTTGTCATAAGGCATGGTGATCGGCAATGGCTCTGAGTCGTTCATTTTCTTGGTCATCTGGCGGATATACCAATCGCCGCTGAACAAGCTAAGGTTCACAATCCGCACATCCGGCCTGATGCCTTCCACTTCCTGATCATACCACAATGAGTACGTATCATTATCGCCATAAGTGAATAGTATAGCATTTGGAGGGCACGATATCAGGTAGTTATAAGCCATATCATGCGGTGTCATTTTGGTCGAACGGTCGTGTGTGCCCCATTCCTTGCTGGCAACCAGTATCGGCACAAGCAAGCAAATAGCTGTTGCGGCAAGACCCGCAGTTTTTGGCGTCATAAATTTCTTCGCCAGGTCAGCAAGGGCGATCACACCCAAGCCTATCCATATAGCAAACGCATAGAATGAGCCTACATAAGAGTAGTCACGTTCGCGCGGCTGCACACTCGGCTGGTTTACATATAATACAATAGCCAGACCGGTAAAGAACCATAGCAGCAGTACTATCAGTGCATCTTTCTGATCGCGCTGGAAATGGAACACCAAGCCGATCAAACCTAAAATTAAAGGAATTGCATATAGCGGTGTATAAGCATTGCTTGCATAAATTGGTGTGCCGGCGGGATGCTGGGTAAGTGATTTTGGCAAATGTTTGCCTGCATCAAATATCCCTGATGTCCAGTTACCGTCTACGCCTTCAGTGCTTTGCTGACCGTCTAACTGGTTATAGCGGCCAACATAGTTCCATAAGAAATAGCGAAAATACATCTGGTACATCTGCCAACTGAACATCCAGCGCAGGTTATCGCTAAATGTTGGCACATCTGTATCGCCCATGTGCAGCCATTCCCTGTAAAAACGGGCATCCTGCGCATAAGAACCATCCGTATTTTCAGTATTATACATACGCGGGAAAATGGTGGTATGATCATATACCGTATTCACTTTACGGCCTGCATTTTCATATTTCTTTTCGCCTTTGCGGTAGATAATGCTGCCTTCAGTCTGGTCTATTGCCTTGGCATCAAAATAAGGACCGGTCAGCAAGGGTGTTTCACCATATTGAATACGGTTCAAATAACCATACAATGTAAATGCATTATCAGGGTGCGAGTTATTCAGGTCGGTATTTGCGGTAGCACGGATTGGAATATATGCGAATGAGCTGTAGCCGAAATAAATAAATGCCACGCACAACAACGCCAAATTAAGAGCAGGTTTATTGTTTTTGATGCTCCACCAGATGCCGAATACGATCAAGCCGATTAGGACTGCAAAGAAGAACAACGCCCCGCTGCCGAAACCCATTCCCAACGTATTCACAAAGAATAGGTCAAAGTATGCAGCAAATTGTACAGTATATCCCCTGATACCATATTGCACCAAACCAAGTATTACTATACTGATCAGGAAGGCAATGACCCCACTTTTTACATTAATATTTTTATACCTGCGGAAGTAGTAAACCAGCACGATAGCCGGGATGGTAAGCAAGTTCAACAGGTGTATACCGATGGATAAACCAACAACATAGGCAATAAAAATGATCCATTTATCGGCGCCCGGCTCGTCAGAATGAGCATCCCATTTCAATATCGCCCAGAATACGATGGCAGTACATAACGAAGACAATGCGAATACGATAGTTTCAACAGCTGAGAACCAGAAAGTATCGGTATAAGTAAACACTAACGCGCCTACCAAAGCACCGCCAAAGATCATAATCTGACTGTTGCTGTCGGCTTCTTCGCCTCTTTTCACCAATAATTTCTTAGCAATGGCTGTAATTGTCCAGAAGAGGAACATGATAGTAGCGCCACTGGCCAATGCCGAACCCATATTAGTGAAGTATGGCACTTTGGCTTTATCGCCCATAGAAAAAAGCGAGAAAAACTTACCCAGCATAGCAAAAAGCGGGTAGCCGGGCTGGTGGGCCACCTGTAAACGATAGGCGCAGGAGATAAACTCGCCGCAGTCCCAGAAGCTTACGGAAGGCTCTAATGTCAGAATATACGTGATTGAAGCGATGACAAAACAAAGCCATCCTAAAAGGTTATTGATCTTTTTGTACTGCATGGAAGATAATTAGTATACTTTTTTGCGGGGCTAATATCTGCATTTTTATAAATCTTTCCAGATAAATAACAAACCCCTTAACATCTTTTAACAAATGTGATCGAAATTAGGAAAAATAGCCGGAAGTCGGAAGTCAGAAAGCGGAGGTTAGAAATCAGGGTGCTGCGTTCTTCAAATACCCTAAATAACCAATTGGTACACAAGCGCAAAACTTGTTTTGTCTGTCTGTTTTTTTGTACCTTACAGCACCTTTAATCACAATGATGAAAAAACTCGCCTTTACCCTTTTAATAATCATCTTATTCATCAGCGCTGGCGCACAACATAAAAAAAGTGACACGTTATTAATTGCCTTACAAAAGGCTACTACCGACACCAACAAGTTTGCTGCGCTATTAAAGCTTAGCCGGCATTATTACCTCGCATATCCGGATTCGGCGATCATTTTCGCTCAAAAAGGATTTGATATTGCTGAAAAAAACAAATGGCCTCAGGCAAAAGGTTTTGCTCTGTTGCGCATGGCCGATGCGTACGGAAACCTGGGCGACTATGTAAAATCGGTACAATATTATTTCAAATCGTTGCGGGCATACGAGAGTATTAATGATCTGCAGGGTGCACAAAGGGTAAATAACAATATTGGCTCTACTTACCTCGAAAAACAAGATTACAAGAAAGCTCTCACTTATTTGTATACAGCCAAAAAACAATTATATACTTACAGCTTAACACACAAGTTTAGCCCTAATGACGAACGGTCCCAATATATTCTTTATTCAAACATAGGCGAGGCATATCTGCACCTTAAGAAAGTCGATTCGGCTGAATTTTACCTGTATATGTCGTATGCCGGTGCTTCAAAGATCAAGGATAAGGAAATTGCGAATGAATTTATGGGCAGTATCCTTGATGACCTTGGACAGGTTGCCATACTTAAAGGAGACAAGCAATTGGCTCTTAGTCATTTCAAAAATGCTGTCCGCGTGTGTCTTTTGGTGGGCGATATGTACAATTTAAGTGATGCTTATCTGGGCACCGCAAAAATGTATCATACATACAAACAACAGGATTCAGCTGAATATTTCGCCCACAAAGCAATTGATGTTGCAATGGCCGGAAAGCTTACACAATTAGTTTTAAATTCGGGTAAGGCGCTATATACCTATTACGATGAAGATCACAATCTACCAGAGGCCTATAAATATTATAAAATCACCACAGATGCTAAAGATAGTTTATACAGCCAGGACAAAGTGAAACAACTGCTTTCACTGGATTTTGACGAAAAACAACGTCAGCAGGATATTGCTGTTGCTCGTGAGCAATACCGCCAAAACGTTCGTATGTATGCGCTCATTGCCGGATTGGGGGTGGTATTATTATTTGCGTTTATATTCTGGCGAAACAGCAAACAACGGCAAAAGGCTAATGAGTTATTGCAACATCAGAAAGAAGAAATACAAAACACTTTAGGGGAACTAAAAACCACACAAGCCCAACTGGTGCAATCGGCTAAAATGGCGTCATTGGGAGAACTCACTGCAGGTATAGCACATGAAATACAAAACCCGCTCAATTTTGTCAATAATTTCTCGGAGGTGAGTGCCGAACTCGTTGACGAGGCTGACGAAGAACTAAAGTCAGGTGATGTAAAAGAAGCCGGAGTGATCCTTGCCGATATTAAGCAAAACCTTGAAAAGATACGCCACCATGGCAAACGCGCCGACTTCATCGTAAAAG
>JAFDZM010000026.1 GCA_018266915.1 Bacteroidota bacterium
ATGCGATTGCTTCGTTGCGCGGCTCACACCATCCGCCTTGCGCCTCAATGACATATATTTTATGAAACGGCAATCAAACTTTCGGCAATTTATACCCATTGTGATATTCTTTCATCAAATATTGCTTGTTAATGGCATGATCGGTGAAACTGCCATTAACTCCATCCCATTCCAGTTTTTTGCCGCTGCGGTATGATATGTTACCCATTTGGGCTACCGTGGCAACATGGGCCCCGGCTTGTATAGGGCAATGCAGGTCATCCAGCTTGCGTGATTTAACCACACTGACAAAGTTTTCCCAGTGCTTATCCAAACCATCATCTGATTTGGCAACATAAGGTTTGGCAACTTTGCTTTTGCTCTGACGTTCTTCAATTACTTCCCAGCCTTCCCGGTTCAGGATAAGGGTGCCGTTGTTGCCTATGTAAGCAATACCATGATCACGGCCATAAGAGCCATTATCAATACCCATCGCCGAGTCCCATACCATATTGAATCCGTCGAACTCATATAGGGTCGTTAGGGTATCGGGTGTTTCCTCAGACAGTTCAGGATAAGCAAATCTTCCGCCTAATGCTGAAACTGATTTTGGAATAGGTGATTTCATCCCCAGCAGGCCATAATCTAAAAGGTGTACACCCCAATCAGTCATCAAGCCGCCTGCATAATCCCAAAACCAGCGAAAATTGAAATGAAAACGGCTGGCATTGAATGGCACCGTTTTAGCCGGACCAAGCCATGCGGCATAATTCACTCCCGCAGGCGGCGTACTGTCCTGAACTACAGGTGCGGGTCGCATCCAACCCTGATAGCACCAAACTTTTACAGTACGAATATTTCCCAATTGACCGCCTTGCACAAAATCAACTGCATCTTTAAAATGCTGTTGGCTGCGCTGCCATTGGCCCGCCTGCACCACTTTGTTATATTTTTGCTGTGCAGCTACCATCGCCCGGCATTCGCCTATGGAATTACCTACAGGTTTTTCTACATACACATCCTTCCCGGCTTCGCAGGCATGCATCATGATCATGGCGTGCCAGTGGTCGGGGGTGCCAATGATCACTGCATCGATATCCTTCTGATCAAGTAAAGCCTGATAATCATCATAACGTCGAACTTTTGATGCATCATGGCCCATTTTGGTATAATCGGCCATTCGCTTATCCATCACGTTTTTATCTACATCGCATATCGCAACCAGGTTTACACCGGGCACCTTTAATGCCGCAGTAACATCGGCCCAACCCATGCCATTAATGCCGATGGCACCGATATTTAACTGATCAGACGGAGCAATACGATTTTTGAAAATGGCAAACGCCTGGTTATTTAAAGCCGAAGCCATTATGGTGCCGCCTGCCAGCAAAGCAGACTTTTGCAGGAAATCTCTACGGGAATTCATGATGAAATAATTGGTTGAGATAAATATAGATTATTTGTACGAATTACAATTAAAGAGACTTGTAAAATACTAAGTCCGAAATCGAAAATCCGAAATTAATCCAACCCGTACTCTTTTAGTTTACGGTAGAGGGTAGCGATGCCAATATTCAGAAGCCGGGCAGCTTCGGCACGGTTACCATGAGTGTGATTGAGCACACGCTGGATGTGTAGTTTTTCTACAGAAGACAGGTCAAAAGCTGAAAGCGCCTGGTTTGGGCGTGTTGCTATATGCTGAATTTCGTAAGGAAGTAAAGTTTCATCCAATTCATTTCCGTCGCAAAGGATTACGGCACGTTCTATCACATTCTTTAGTTCACGTATATTTCCCGGCCAGTTGTATGCCTCTAACTTTTCTACAAATGTTTTGGATAAACTTGTGATCTGCTTAACAACTTTTGCAGCAAAATATGACATGAAGTATTCAGCCAATAAACTAATATCCTTTTTACGTTCGCGCAATGCTGGTAAGGTGATCTGGAAAACAGATAACCGGTAATACAAATCTGAGCGGAAATGGTTCTCTTCGCTTTCTTTAAGCAGATCGCGGTTGGTTGCCGCTAGTATGCGAACATTGACCGTGGTTGGTTTGGTATCACCTATTTTGATGAATTGCTGTGATTCCAGAACGCGGAGCAACTTGGCCTGCAGTTCGTGGTCGAGTTCGCCAATCTCATCCAAAAATATCGTTCCGCCACTGGCCTCTTCAAATAGTCCCTTTTTATCTTTCGTAGCCCCTGTAAACGATCCTGCTTTATGACCAAATAATTCGCTTTCTAATAGCTCCTTAGTAAAAGCGCTACAATTGACGGCAACAAATGATTTAGCCCGGCGGTTACTTGCCTGGTGGATAGCCTCGGCAAAAACTTCCTTACCTGTACCGGTTTCACCCAATAGCAAAACGGTTGTATCTGATAAAGCTACTTTTTGTGCAAGCTTGATGACATCTGTTATAGCTAAGGATTTACCAACAATACGATCAAATCCAAACTTATTATTCAGCTTGCTTTCCAGTTCCTCAACCCTTTGCTGCAGGAAGGCTTTATCCATCGCCTTGCTTACCAGCGGGATGATTTTCTCGTTATCATCGCCCTTGGTGATATAATCAAAAGCGCCTGATTTGATTGCTTTTACTCCGTCATTAATAGTTCCGAAAGCGGTAAGTACGATCACTTCTGTGGCAGGCCAATTAGTTTTGATCTTTTCGGTAAGTTCGATACCGTTGCTATCTGGAAGCTTTACATCGCTTAATATGACATGGAACGATTCCTGCTGTAATTTGCGTAAGCCTTCTTTACCGTTGGCTGCTGCAGTTACCTCATATCCTTCTAATTGCAGAATACGGGCAAGCAGGTTTCTCAACCGCTCTTCGTCGTCAATAATCAATAACCTGCCTTTTTGCATATCGGGATGCAAAGTTGATAAAAAATTAGCTTAAACAAATGTTATTATCTTCTTCACATTAAAAATCCATTAGAACTATCGTAGGATTAATCCTTTTAAATCCCCCTGCATCTAAACTATAACGATCTGCAAAAAAGAAGCAGATCAATAAAATTTAAATCGAAATATCATGAAAAGGAAATTTGCAGGACTGGCGCTTATCGCCATATTTATCATATCAGTTACTTCTGGTTGTATCGTACGCGAGGATGATTACCATCATTACAGGCATCATGATCGTTATGACCACGATCGTTATGACCACGACTACTATAATCATGATTATCATGATCATGACTAAAATTTTGCTTATAATAAATGCTGATATAATGTATGTTTAAGAGTTTTGGCAATTAACCAAAACTCTTTTTTTATGCCTGATACATTTTTTTATATTTAAGGACTTAACAAAACCCCTTACCCTTTATGTCGACAAAAAAAACATGGCATGACCTTCACAAAGAATCACGCAAATTCGGACAACGTTTAGCAGACTCGGTGGCCAACGGAATGGGCTCCTGGAAATTTATCATCTGGCAGACCATTATAGTTGCTGTATGGATGATACTGAATGTGATATTGATAGCTACTCATCGCTGGGATCCGTATCCTTATATTTTATTAAACCTGGTTTTTTCAACGCAGGCAGCCTATGCGGCACCAATTATTATGATGGCGCAAAACCGCCAGAATGATCGCGACCGGGCACAGGCCGATGCTGATTACAAAACCAATTGTGAGGCAAAAGAAGAAATTGAAGAGCTGCAGAAACGCCTGAATGCCATTGAAGTAGATAAACTCGACCGGATACTGAATTTGCTGAATGAAATGAAGGTTAAATAAATTACCGAATGCTTATATTTAGATTCACATCGGGATAAAGACCTTATCGCCGCCGGTAGTCTATGAGTATTCGTGCAAAAAAGCTTTTGTGCCTGCTTGGGTTAATTGCAACCTCCTGTATTGCATATGCACAAACAACGCCTTTTGCTTTCAGTCATTTTACGCTGGATAATAATTTGTATGCGCATGTATTAATGCGCGACAGCAAGGGTTATTTATGGATAGGATCGGACGGCCTTTTTCGCTATGACGGCGTTAATCTGAAGCACTTTATTCACGATCCGAAGAATAATAATTCACTGGTTAGTGATATTGTAAAAAGCATTATCGAGGATAAAAAAGGCCGGATATGGATCGGTGCCATCAAAGGCATCAGTTGTTATGACCCGGCTACAGATTCTTTTACCAATTATGAATACATTTCTGATAACCCTAAAAACAGAAATGCACTATTTGATAATGTTCTATTTACCGATGCCGGGGATACATTATGGTGCGGCAATCAATCGGGCATAAGCCGCTTTGACGATCAAAAAAAGCAGTTTATTCTTTATGACGTAGCAAAACACCAATTGCCGGGTCATAAAAAGGGCATTTTTATCACCGGCATTATTGATGATAAAAAGAATAAAGGCTGGCTTTGGTTATCCAGCTATGACGGACTCGTGCACTTCAATAAAAAGACAGGATTTTCGCGTTATTACTATCCAGATGGGCCTCCGATAACCATGAACAACCTGTTCCAGGATTCACACGATAGGCTTTGGCTGGCCACATGGGGTAGTGGTCTTGGCTATTTTAACGAGTATTCGGGTCAGTTTTCCTTTTCCCTTTTTGAACAGGATTACCATTTTGGAACAGATAATATCGTATTTAATATTCAGGAAGATGTAAAGGGCAAAGACAGCAGCCTGTTTTTTGTCAGCACCAACAAAGGGCTTTGTTTGCCAGACCTGCATGATCCTGCTAACATTCATTTTAAATATTTTTATAGTCATGTGCCGGATGACCCGAAAAGCATAGGCAGCATCCCATCGCAAACCCTGATAGACAAGCAAGGGATAACCTGGGTAGCAACTGATAAAGATGTCAGCTATATTCTTCCGTCTACCCAGGTATTCAAGCAGGTGAACAGCACTCATTCGCAAAGCGCGTTAATTAATTCCATTACAGAAGAAAAGCTCGATGGTGGCCATTATCAATACTGGCTAAGCTGCTGGTATACTGACGGACCGGTACTTTGTGATGAAAACTTTTTACCAAAACAAAAAGTTCAGTTACACCGCGGGTACGGAAAAAACGCAAACAGCAGACAAATTAACCAGATAGTGATCGATCCCGAAACAAGAGACGTATGGATTGCTACAATGGACGGCCTTTATAAATGGAACAGGGCAAAAAACACGATAAAAACTTACTATCCTGATAAATCTAACCCACTGTCTTTGCCATCCGAGCACGTGATGTGTTTGTTGTTAGATCATCAGAAAAGGCTTTGGCTTGGCACTTATCATAGCGGCTTTGTGTCGATGAATATTTTGAATGATTCCTTTATCAAAATTCCATCCCAAATACAAAATACAGCAAAAGACAGGCGTGTGTTTTGTATGTATGAGGACAGTAAACAACGGACATGGTTAGGTTGTGCCGGGGCTCTTTTCATGATGAACGGAAAAACAGGGAAATGGCAGGTTTATGAACATCAAAAAAATAATAACAAAAGCAAAGCTGCGGGTGATGTAAATGGCATAGCCGAGGATAAGAATGGAAATATCTGGATAGGCAATGATGAAGGTTTAAACCGTTATAATGAAAAAACCAAAGATTTCGATCTGTTTACTACCGCTGACGGACTCAGCAACGATCATATTTATAATATAGTTTGCGATAAAGCAGGCATACTTTGGGCCGGGACCACAAACGGGTTAAATTCCATTGATCCGGCTACCAATATTATCAAAAGCTTTTACGAGAAAGACGGCTTGTCGCTTAATGATCAGTCGAATGCGATCATGATAAAAAGCGACAATGAGATTGCTACTGCAGGGGCAAAAGGAACGGTAACTCTGTTTGATCCGGCTAAACTATACAGAAATTCAACCCCGCCGCCGGTTTATATTACATCGTTAAAGCTTTTTAACAAACAGGATAAACGTCAGTCATATTTTCCTTCGCCAAAAGAGATCAATCTAAGCTATGATGAGAATTACTTTTCTATAGATTTTATCGCGCTCAACCTGATGAATCCTGGTGATAACAAGTATGCCTATGAATTGACGGGACTGGATAAAAACTGGATACAAAGCGGAAGCGAACACAGCGTAACTTATAGTAACCTGAGCGCAGGCACTTACACTTTCAAAGTAAAAGCAGCTAATAATGATGGCATTTGGAACAACCAAGGTGCAAGTTTGATCATCACCATATCACCGCCATTCTGGAAAACATGGTGGTTTATTACAATATGTGTGGTCGCTATTGCCGTGATAGGTTATGGCCTGTACAACTACCGGCTTGAGCAATTATTGCAGGTAGAGCGGCTGCGTACTAAAATCTCAACTGACCTGCACGATGATATCGGTTCTACATTAAGCTCCATTTCTATTTTAAGTGAGCTGGTTTTACATAAAAAGGATAAGGATCAGGCTGATGAAATGCTGAATGAAATAAAAGACAATGCCATCAGCCTGATGGAAAAAATGGATGACATTGTGTGGAGTATTAACCCGAAGAATGATTCGCTGGAAGACCTGCTTTCGCGCATTACCCGTTTTGCATCCCAATTATTCGAGGCAAAAAATATCGAACATAACATCACTATTCAGCCTGATATCAAGGATCTAAAATTATCTATGGAATCGCGCCAACATCTGTACCTGATGATTAAGGAGTCTATCAATAATATTGTAAAACACGCTAATTGTACAAAAGCATCAATTGCGGCAACATATAAAGACCATTTGCTTAACGTAGTGATTGATGATAATGGAAAAGGCTTTAAAACTGATAAGAATCGCTCGGGGAATGGATTGATTAATCTGAAAGAAAGAGCAGTTAAAATGGGGGCTAATGTTCAGATTGAGTCAGTGCCACGAAAAGGTACGATGGTAGCTATCAGCATAAAAATCAAATAAATATCCTATTGTAAATAAGCCATTTAGCTAACAATTTTATAGTATGATAAAAGTAGGTATAGTAGAAGACAACAACACTTTGCGTAAGAGCCTCACCAGCCTGTTTAATGATGCCGGTGATATGCGCTGTGTAATGTCGTTGAACAACCTGCTGCATATTGTAAAGGAAATCCAAAAGAACTCGCCCGATGTGATTTTGATGGACATTGGTCTGCCAAATATTTCAGGGATTGATGGTGTACTAACCGTCAAAGCCTTCTTCCCATCTATACAGATCATGATGTTTACTGTTTTTGAGGATGCCGATAAAATATTCGATGCCATCCGGAACGGCGCATCCGGCTACCTCTTAAAAAAAACACCTCCGCTGGAAATTGTCGAGGCTGTGCGCGATCTGAATAATGGCGGCGCTCCTATGACAGCCAGTATAGCCCGCAAGGTGATCCAATCCTTTCATGTTCAACAGGCATCTACTGTTGAAGAATACAAACTCACTCCCCGTGAGAAGGAAATACTCCGTTCGCTGGTTGATGGCGCCAGTTATAAAAAAATAGCTGATCAGTATATGGTTAGCATCAGCACTATCCGCACGCATATTTGCAGCATATACAATAAGCTTCATGTGAACTCCAAAGCTGAAGCCGTGGCTAAAATATTGAAGCAGAGACAATAAAAATCAGATATTCATCCTATTGTACTCCCCCCGTCTGCTGGGTAAATTTGATTGGTAACAAAAAAGTGACAGCCCCTGACATTGGTTTATATCCTCTGCATCACCTGCCGTTACCCTCATCTGCCGCAATCTTGTAAAAATCAAAAAATAAAACCTTATGAAAAAGTTATTAATCTTTCTGATTTATATTGCTGCCTTCAGTTCGGTACATGCACAGGTAAGCAACCCGGGCGATGTGGCCAAAGATGGCGCCACTAATCACGCCAATGGTGACATTAACAGTACCGTAAATAACGGATTGAACAAAACTGAGGGTGCCATCAAAGGACTTTTCAAAAAGAAAAAGAAAACCGACAATACCCAACAAACCAATAACACTTCACAAAGCAATAGTCAGTCTGCGCAAAACAATAATGGTGACAACGAGCCTGCAGGGGTTTCGATGTATCAAAACTATGATTTTGTAGCCGGTGATAAAATCATTTTCAATGACGATTTTACTGCTGACCAGGATGGCGAATTTCCTGCACATTGGGAATTGGAAAAAGGCCAGGCTGTAATGAACACGCAAAAAGGTAAAAAAGCCATGCTGCTCACTGACGGCAACTATGTATATGTTATTCCGAGGATGAATAACAAATCCTACTTAGGGAATGAGTTTACATTGGAATATGATAACTATTTTGAAAGCGGGGCCTATGCAACAACTATCTTCTTTTACCCACCTAATTCGGATGATTATAGTGCTCATTTATCCGTATCAGCGGGTGAAGCCTCTTTTACAAACAGCACTGAAGGCAGTTCTGTTGATCTCAACGGCAGCCTTCCCTCGGCTATTTCCTACAATAAATTCGAAAACAAATGGCACCACATCGCCATAGGGTATAAAAACAAGCAGATAAAAGTATATGTAGATCAATATCGCGTATTGACTGTGCCCGATTCTAAATTAGTTCCCGGAAGCATCCGGTTCGGGGGTATTGGGAATATCGACAACCCGCTCATATTTACCAACGTGAAGCTGGCACAGGGCGGTAGCCAGAATATGATCAATAATATACTGACCAACGGCAAATTCATTACCCACGGTATCACATTCGATATTGATAAGGCAACCATTAAACCCGAAAGTATGGGTGTGCTGAATGAAGTGGCTAAATTCCTTCAATCAAACCCTTCTATAAAAATGGAAATTGACGGACATACAGATAATAGTGGTGCCGCACCGCATAATCTTACCCTCTCGCAACAACGCGCCGATGCTGTAAAAGCACAGCTGGTGAGTATGGGTATCGATGAATCACGGTTTACAACGAAAGGCTTAGGCGATACCAAACCGATTGCTGACAATACCTCGCCAGAAGGTAAAGCCAATAACCGCCGGGTAGAATTTGTGAAGATATAATCTGCATAGTCATGAAAAAGTTTATTTTACTACTGATTATTTGTGCAGGTGCCCGGGAGGTATATGCACAACGTTGCCTGGATATCAATATACTTTCGCTCACTGGCCATTTGCAGGCACCCGGAGATGCCGCTTCATGTTACAATGAATGTGCAACCACAATGAATGACCATGGACAAAAGGTCATCAGCAACTACGGTACCCGCGATACCCAGCTTGATGAGCTGATCAAACAAAAAATGCAGGAATTTACCAACGCCTCAGTACCCGGGATGGGTTCAGCATCAGGCCCCAATGCCGCACAGGTACAGGATTACAAAGCCATGGCAGCTAAAATGCAGGAGATGACGCCTGATGAGCGAAAGGCATACGCTATGCAGATGGCGCAGCAAATGCAAAACAATCGCCCAACAGGTCAGATGGAGAATCCCGCTGCAGCCAGGATAGTTGGCACTAACCAAACCAATGTAATGCAGCTGAAACAACTTGGCGATGAGTTTGCGGCTAAGTTAAGGACGCTCAACGGCCAGGAAAAAACAGAAAGAGATGCATTAAAAACACCGGACTATAGTAAATGTCCGGGTGTTGATAAAACAGGTATGCCTGCATGCGGTTGTGTGAATGGATTAGACGGTAAATACTGGCAGCAAATTGTCGCCATAGAAAATAAATACAACAGCCAAAAAACTGCGCTGCTGCAAAGTTATCTGCCGCGTTACAAAACGCTGATAGGCACTATTGAAGATAATATCGCTAAGGTGCATTATGGCGACGATCTGAAAACTGCAAATTATAAAAAGATGCTGTTCAGTCAGCAATCGTCAACATTCGCAGCGGCATTTGATATTCCTGCGATTGTAATTAATGACATCCGGCGGACAGGCGCCGACGCTTATGTGAATAAAGTAAACTCTGATGCAGGGGTTTATAACTTAAGCTGCAGCCATCAAAAATAAACCTCGCGCTCACCAAACCGTGTGAATCTTATCAAGATCAATATCCGCGCCGAAAAGTGCGGATATTTTCATTTTTGGCCGACAATAACTGGTTCGTATCCGAACGAACAGTGTCCGGTTTTGTTACAATTCTATTTCGCATAAATCAATATAAATTATTGTTTATCAGATTATTAAAATATCGGCATGATATTGTTAAGGTCAGAGATTAGTGATTAGTTAATCAGAGATCAGTTGATTCTGATTAACAAGAGCTAGTCCTTCTTGAAGAGGAATTTAGAGTGAAGAAAATCCCATAACTAATGACCATTGACTAATGACTAATTAACCAGCCCATGTTAAAGAATTATCTCAAGATCGCTATCCGCCAATTACGTAAGCAAAAAATGTATGCCGCCATCAAGATCGGTGGTTTTGCACTTGGCATTGCAGCCTGTTTACTTATCGGTCTTTATATTAAAGATGAAACAAGCTATGATAACTCCTATCCCGATGTAGACCGGATTTTTCGTATAGTTGGTTTTTACGCGCACGACGGAAAAGTGGACAAGGGTACTGATTGGCCCGCTCCAATGAGCAAAGCAATCCAGTCAGACATGCCTGAAGTGGAGTTTTGCGGCCGAATGATGCCCAATAACCTTATGGGACATGCCGGTAATGATGAGCTGCGCCGTGCCGACCATGTTCAAAATACCTACGAGCAGGGATTTGTATATGCCGACCAGGAAATGCTTAACATTTTAAAATTCCCAATGGTCAATGGCAATACGGAAACCGCTTTAAAAGAGCCATATACTATGGTGATCTCAAAAAGCAAGGCGGACAAATATTTCCCAGGGCAAAACCCTATCGGGCAAATGATGATCCTGGATAATGACAAAGCGCACCCTTACCGCATCAGTGCTGTAATGGCTGATATACCATCCAATTCGCATCTGCACCAATATAGTTTCCTGATGACATTGAAAGGTCAGGAATTTTGGGGTGGTGAACAGAATAACTGGGGCGATTATAATTATCCTATTTATGTTAAGGTAAGGCAAGGCACCAATATCGCTGAATTAGAGAAAAAACTATCAAACGATATTCTCAAAAACTATCTCCTGCCTGAAGCATTGAAGGAAGGCATGAAAGATGCAGAGAAACAAGTAGCTAAATTCTCGCTTCACTTACAGCCGGTTAAGGACATTAACTTGTACTCTTATGACATAGCAGACGAAACGCTGCACAGCGATATACGTTTTGTTTGGCTATTCGGCGCCATAGCAGCATTCATATTGGTTATCGCCTGTATTAATTTCATCAACCTGTCTACCGCAAAATCAGCCAATCGTGCTAAGGAAGTAGGGTTACGGAAAGTAGTAGGCTCCTATCGCAGCAGCCTAATCAATCAATTTCTTACTGAATCATTGGTTTACAGCCTGATCTCATTTATCCTGGGTATTTTGATTGCATGGCTTTTATTACCTTATTTCAACACGCTTGCTTCCAAATCACTCGCGATGCCATTTGGCGAATGGTGGTTCGTACCTATTATATTAATAGCGGCCTTAATCGTCGGCACTTTAGCCGGGTTGTACCCTGCATTCTACCTGTCGGGTTTTAGGCCGGTACAGGTATTAAAGGGCTCAATCAGCACGGGGAGTAAAAGCCCTTTGTTGAGAAACACCCTGGTTGTATTCCAGTTCACTGCTTCTGTTATTCTTGTTATCAGTACGATAGTTATCTATAATCAAACCCATTTTATACTTAACCGCAAGGTTGGGTTTGACAAGGACCAGGTGATGGTGTTGCAGGGTACAAATACTTTAGGCGACAAAAGTGTAAAAAGCTTTAAAAATGACCTCGCTAAGATAGCCTCGGTAAAAAGCGTATCCATAAGTGATTATCTACCGGTAAGCGGCACCAAACGTAATGGCAATACTTTCTTTAAAGAAGGGCGTGAGCGCCTGGATGCCGGCGTAGGCGGACAGTTTTGGCAAATTGACGACACCTATCTGAAAACATTAGGTATGAAGATAGTTGAGGGAAGAAATTTCTCCTACGACATGGCCGACGATACAGCTGGCAGAACGATTATTATCAATCAAACCCTTGCCAAAAAACTGAATCTAAAAAAGCCCATTGGGGCGCGTATTACCAATGGCGGATTGTTTACAGTTATTGGGGTTGTACAGGATTTCAATTTCGAGTCCATGCGTGGAGACATTGAACCTCTGGCATTACATTTTGGCCTGAGCCCTTCCATAATGACCATCAAATTCAGAGGAGAAGATGTACAAAACACCGTAGCTAATGTCTCAGCATTGTGGAAACAATATTCACCTGATCAACCAATCCGGTACACCTTTCTTGACGAAGAGTTTGCCAATATGTACAATGATGTTCAGCGCACCGGCAGCATTTTTACCAGCTTTGCAGTGTTGGCGATTATCATAGCTTGCCTTGGATTATTTGCCCTTTCAGCATTTATGGCAGAGCAGCGCAGCAAGGAGATCGGCATCCGCAAAGTATTGGGTGCAACGGTAAGCAACATTACGGCTCTTTTATCCATAGATTTTGTAAAACTGGTATTTATCGCTATTGCAATAGCAACGCCTATTGCCTGGTACGGAATGAATAAATGGCTGCAGGATTTCGCCTATAAGGTTCCTCTAAGCTGGTGGATATTCGTTTTATCAGGAGTTATGGCCATTGCAATCGCACTGTTTACGGTGAGCTTCCAGTCGATAAAGGCAGCATTGACAAACCCTGTGAAAAGCCTCAGATCAGAGTAGCACTTAGGTACTAATGATTAACAAACCAAACCAATGATAAAAAACTATCTCAAAGTTGCGTGGCGTAATCTTATCAAGAATAAGGCTACTTCGTTCATTAATATAGGCGGACTGGCTGTAGGCATGGCGGTAGCCATTCTAATTGGCTTATGGATATGGGATGAACTTTCGTTTGATAAGTATCACAAAAACTACGACCGGATTGCCATTGTGATGCAGAATGAGACTTTTAATGGTACCGTGAATACAGGAGCAGCTGTCTCACTGCCTTTTGATGCCGAACTGCGCAAAAGCTATGGAAGCGACTTTAAGCATATTGCATTATCTTCATGGACGAACAAGCATATCTTCACTGTCGGCGATAAAAACATCTCCTTTTCAGGAAATTTTATGGGAGATGAAGCTCCTGAGATATTCTCGCTCAATATGCTTAAGGGTAATGACAAAGGATTGAAGGACCGCTCATCCATATTAATATCCCAATCGGTAGCTAAAGCATTATTTGGCGATGCAAATCCGGTAAACAAAGTAGTAAAGCTTGATAATGCGGATGTTTTTAATGTTTCGGGCGTTTATGAAGATCTGCCAGCTAATACCACTTTGCATGATGTTGCCTTTATAGGTCCCTGGGAATACTATATCAACCAGCCCAACAACAGAAGATCACCAACAGATTGGGGTGATAATTCATTATTTGTATATGTACAAATAGCAGATAATGCCGATATGGCTCAAGTATCTGCAAAAATACATGACATCAAGCTTAACAAAATAGATAAAGAAGATCGCAAATTTAACCCTATTGCCTTCCTGCAGCCAATGAGCAAATGGCATCTCTATTCTGAATTTAAGAATGGCGTTAACACCGGGGGAGCTATACAATATGTGTGGTTATTTGGCATTATAGGAACATTTGTCCTTTTGCTCGCCTGCATCAATTTCATGAACCTGAGCACTGCCCGCAGCGAACGCAGGGCCAAAGAAGTCGGAATACGCAAAGCGGTAGGATCGGTAAGAAAACAATTGATCGCGCAATTCTTTTGTGAATCATTTTTGATCTCCTTCCTGTCATTCGCACTTTCATTAGTATTGGTGGGGGTATCATTGCCCTGGTTTAATAGTGTAGCCGGCAAAGAAATATTTATGCCGTGGGGTAATCCGCTTTTCTGGATAATCGGCGTAGGGTTCACTTTCCTGACTGGTGTAATTGCAGGCAGTTACCCTGCCCTATACCTATCTTCTTTCAACCCGGTACGGGTTTTAAAAGGTACTTTTAAAGCAGGGCGATTTGCTTCGATACCCAGAAAGGTGTTGGTTGTTGTGCAGTTTACTGTTTCGGTCATACTCATCATTGGTACGATCATCGTTTTCAAGCAGGTACAATTTGCTAAAAACCGCCCTGTCGGATATTCGAGGGCAGGCTTGATCAATATCGAGGTAACTAACGACGATTTGCACAAACATTTCGCAGCATTGCGATCTGACCTTATAAACACCGGCGCTGTTATAGATATCGCTGAAGCAACCAGTCCTACAACCGGGGTTTATAACAATCGCGGAGACATAAGCTGGAAACAAAAAGATCCTTCAATGAGCTCCTTTTTCGGCCAGATTGGTGTTACTTCTGAATACGGAAAAACTGTAGGCTGGCAGTTTACCGACGGGCGCGACTTTAATAGCAGTATGATAGCTGACTCATCAGCCATTGTGCTAAACCAGGCTGCTGTAAAATACATGAACCTTAAAAATCCGGTAGGCGAAATTCTCCATGTTGGCAAAAAAGACCTGACGGTGATCGGCGTCATAAAGGACATGGTTATGGAATCGCCTTATGAACCGGTTAAGCAAACCATTTTCCGCATCGGACATGGTGCTTTGGATAATATCATCATTCGCATCAATCCGCAGGTAAGCTCACGAGAGGCCTTGGACAAGATGGCTGCCATATGTAAAAAGTATTCACCTTCGGTGCCATTCGCCTACAAGTTTGCGGATGATGATTATGCAAGAAAATTCGCAAGTGAGGAACGTGTTGGCAAACTGGCTAATTCATTTGCTTTGCTCGCTATATTCATCAGCTGCATAGGCATGTTCGGCATGGCTTCCTATATGGCTGAACAAAAAGTGAAAGAGATAGGTGTACGAAAGGTATTAGGCGCTTCTGTTTTTGGTTTATGGCGACTGATGTCGAAAGAGTTTGTGGTTCTGGTAATCATCGCCCTGCTGATAGCTATGCCATTGTCATATAACTTTATGAATAACTGGCTGCAACATTACACTTACCGCACTCCATTATCGTGGTGGATATTTGCTGTAACATGTTTCGGGTCACTGACAATCACATTATTAACGGTAAGCTATCAAAGTATAAAGGCCGCACTGGCAAACCCGGTGAAGAGTCTGAGGAGTGAATGATCAGTTAACCGGTGAGCAGTTATCAGGAAACATACTAATGACTAATAAACTAAACTATGATAAGAAACTATCTTAAAATCGGTTGGAGAAACCTTATTAATAACAAGGCTATGTCTTTTATTAATGTTGGTGGCCTTGCCGTGGGCATGGCGGTTGCCATGCTTATCGGTTTATGGATTTGGGACGAGCTATCTTTTGATAAATACCATAAAAACTACGAAACGATTGTCAGGGTAATGCAGACTCAGACCGTGAATGGAGAAGTCAGCTCGTTAAAAGCCATGCCTATTCCTGTTGCAACTGAGCTCCGGCATTCTTATGGCAGCGATTTTAAACATGTAGTACTTTCATCGTGGACAAACCCCCACCTCATTTCTTTTCAGGATAAGAACCTATCTGTTAAAGGGAATTACATGGAACAGTCGGCTCCGGAAATGCTTACATTGAATATGACCAGGGGCACAAGAGATGCGTTAAAGGATCCTACTTCTATTCTACTGGCCGAATCAGTATCCAGAGCTGTTTTTGGCAATGCCGACCCTCTTAACAAAACATTAAAATTAGATGGAGTTAATTTAAAAGTAGCCGGTGTTTACCAAGATCTACCCTCAAACACAACTTTTAACAATGTCGCCTTCATTGCCCCCTGGGAGTTATATTCCAGTTCAGCAGATGTGCAGGGAGCTAAAACCAATTGGAACGCCAATTCCTTTCAAATTTTCGGCCAGGTTGCCAGTTCAAAAAATATCGAGCAGTTGTCGGCAAAGATAAGAGACATCAAACTCCGGAACACAGGGAAAGAATCAAATCCTCAGATCTTTTTGTTTCCAATGAGCCACTGGCATTTGTATTCGGAATTTAAGGATGGCAAGAATACAGGCGGTAGTATCAAATATGTGTGGTTGTTTGGCATTATTGGCGTTTTTGTATTAATGCTGGCTGGTATCAATTTCATGAACCTGAGTACAGCCCGATCAGAAAAACGAGCCAAGGAAGTCGGAATAAGAAAGTCGATGGGTTCATTGAGAAGGCAACTCGTGTGGCAATTTCTAAGTGAATCTTTGTTGGTGGCAACGCTATCTTTTGCAGTCGCGTTATTTTTAGTACAATTAACGCTCCCATATTTCAATGAAATAACAGGTAAGCAAAGCATCATTTTATGGACAAATCCATTCTTCTGGTTAATGTGTATCGGGTTTGTAATTGTCAGCGGGTTATTCGCAGGCAGTTATCCTGCTTTCTACCTGTCATCGCTTAAGCCAGTCAAGGTATTGAAAGGTCTGTTTAAAGCCGGAAAAATGGCAAGTATCCCCCGCAAAGTGTTAATTGTTATCCAATTTACATTTTCGGTAACTATGATAATTGGAACCATAGTTATTCTACGGCAGATTCAATTTGCAAAAGACCGTCCCATTGGATATGGACGGTCGGGGCTAATCATGGTGAGGCCATATTCGGGAGATTTACACAAGAACATTGAGGTTGTCAGAAACGAGCTATTGCAAACCAAATGGATAAGTGAAATTGCGGAATCGGGTAATCAGATTACCAAAGGAAGCTCGACAACCGGAGACATTAAATGGCCGGGTAAAGACCCTAACCATGCCGATGAGTTCGCAACTTTTGGAGTAACACCTCAATATGGAAAAACAGTAAGCTGGCAGATTACAGATGGCAGGGACTTTTCCAAAACATTCACCTCAGATTCAAGTGGATTAGTTTTAAACCAAGCCGCGATCAACTATATGGGTCTCAAAAATCCGGTTGGCCAGGTTATAAACTGGGGCGACAAAAAATATACGATTTTGGGGGTAACAAAGGATATGATTGTAGAGTCGCCTTATGAGACAATAAAGCCAACCATTTTTTATATCATTAATTGGCCCGGTATTGTAAATATCCGCATAAACCCTAAAGTGAGTGCAAGCGCTGCACTAAAAAATATTGAAGCTGTTTGCAAAAAATATGCCCCGGCAGACCCATTCGACTACAAATTTGTAGACCAGGAATATGCACAAAAATTCGGCGACGAAGAACGTGTGGGCACGTTGGCGGGCTTTTTTGCCGGCCTTGCTATTTTCATCAGTTGCCTCGGATTATTTGGGATGGCCTCATTTATGGCTGAGCAGCGGATAAAAGAGATAGGCGTAAGAAAAGTACTGGGCGCAACGGTATTCAATCTGTGGCAATTGTTATCAAGAGATTTTGTTGTACTTGTTATAATCTCTTTATTGATAGCCGCACCCGTTGCTTACTATTTTATGCACAACTGGCTGCAAAATTACCAGTACCGCACGGAAATAGCCTGGTGGATATTTGCAATTACAGCTCTTGGGGCTTTAATAATCACCTTAATGACAGTAAGCTATCAAAGTATAAAAGCGGCATTGGCGAACCCGGTCAAAAGCCTGAGATCAGAGTAGCAGTTGCAGTAGCAGTTCACCAATGAACTAATGAACAATTGAACTAATAAACCAAACCAATGATAAAAAACTATCTTAAAGTTGCGTGGCGGAACCTTTTTAGGAATAAGGCACAGTCGTTTATTAATATTACCGGGCTTTCTGTGGGCCTGGCATGCAGTCTTTTAATCATGCTTTGGGTACAGAATGAGGAAAGCATCGACGGTTTCCATTCCCCTCAATTGTATACAATCATCGGGATCCTTCATTCCAATCATACTAATATAAGCGGCATGTACGATACACCCGGTGTGTTATCAGGCGAGCTAAAAAAGGTTATCCCAGAAGTGGAGTATGCAACCGGTATGGGTTTTGGCGAGACCAGCACTTTTCGCGTTGGCGATAAGATACTCAAGATACAGGGTAATTCGGCGGGTGCGGATTACTTCAAGATGTTTAACTTTCCGTTAATAGAAGGAACTCCGCAAACAGCACTGAACTCTCCAACCAGCATTGTTATATCCAGAAAAATGGCCGAAGAGTTTTTCGGAAGCGCTCATAATGCCATCGGGAAAAACATCTTATATCAAAATACCAAAAACTTTACCGTAACGGCTGTATTTGAAAATCTGCCCAAAAACGTTTCAACAACTTTTGATTTCTTAACCAATTGGGAGACTTTTTTGGATAATAACCCATGGGCTCGCAGTATGGGAAACGTTGGCCCGCAAACCTTCGTTACCTTGAGAAAAGATGCAAATGCATCTCTGGTTGATAAGAAGCTTGCCTATTTCTATGATCATTATTTTGGTGGCCTTAATAGAAAAACCAGTACGTTTTACGTAGAGCTCGGCATACAGCCTTATGCAGAATCCTATCTGCACAATGATAATGAACACGGCCGCCCGGATGGTGGCCGGATTGAATATGTGCATATTTTCAGCATAGTAGCCATTTTCATCCTGCTCATCGCCTGCATCAATTTCATGAACCTCAGCACCGCCCGCTCCCTCAAAAGAGCAAGAGAAGTTGGCGTGCGTAAGGCTATAGGCGCAATGCGTTCTTCATTGATCGGGCAATTTATTAGTGAATCGTTGCTGACAACCGTTTTAGCGGTTGCTATATCACTCGGTATAGTTGTACTGGCTTTACCAGAGTTCAACCAGATCACACAAAAAGAAATTATTCTACCATTTCATAAATTCTCTTTCTGGTTCCAATTGGTTGGCATTACTCTTATCACGGGATTAATATCCGGAAGCTACCCTGCGCTATTCTTGTCTTCGTTTAAACCGGTTAAGGTTTTAAAGGGGGCGCTTAAGTTAGATGCTACCACTACTATTTTCCGCAAAGGCTTGGTTGTATTTCAATTTGTATTGTCTGTGATATTGATAACCGGAACCATCATCATATCCCGGCAAATGAATTATATCGAATCGAAAAACCTGGGTTACAACAGAGAAAACCTCATCTCGGTAACAATGGAAGGTGAACTGGTGAACAAATACAATATTTTTAAGAATGAATTACTAAGAAGCACTGATATTAAATCCGTCAGCCGCATTAATACCGATCCTACAGATATTTATGGTAGCACCGCCGCCGTTGGATGGACGGGGCAGGATACCACCAAGAGTATCATGTTTACTACTCCCGGCGTAGGCTACGACTTTTTCCAAACCATGCAAATGAAAATGGTGGCCGGTCGCGCATTCTCAAAGGATTACCCGACCGATACTGCCAATTACATATTGAACGAAACTGCGGTTAAAGAAACAGGCTACAAAGATCCTATCGGGCAACCTCTCAGGGTATTTGGCAAGCCGGGTAAGATCATCGGTGTGGTGAAAGATTTTCATTTCCACTCAATGCACACGCAGATCGGTCCGATCATTTTCCGCTATGGAGAACATGAGCAAGGTCCGATATTGATCCGCACACAACCCGGCAAATCGCGCGAAGCGGTAGCTAATATTGAAAGATTGTGCAAAGAACTTAATCCTGCCTTCCCACCTTCCTGGCATTTTGTAGATGAGCAGTATCAAAAGCTATATCAAAATGAGGAGATCATCAACAAGCTATCTGATGCATTTGCCTTTTTGGCCATATTCATTTCATGCCTTGGCTTATTGGGTTTGGCCATGTTTACAGCAGAACAACGCATAAAAGAAATTGGCATCCGCAAGGTGCTGGGGGCAAGTATAGCCTCCCTGTTTGCATTACTATCAAAGGAGTTTGTAGTACTTGTGACAGTCGCATTGCTCATTGCAACGCCCATCACCTGGTATGCAATGGATAAATGGCTGCACAGCTTTCAATACTATGCACCACTAAGCTGGTGGGTGTTTGCCATAGCGGGCGTGTTAACCATACTAATCGCTCTGGCAACAGTTAGTTTCCAGGCGATAAAAGCGGCTTTGGTAAATCCTGTGAAGAGCCTGAGGTCAGAGTAGCAGTGGTAGTAGCAGGTCAGTTTGACATCAATGAACAATTGAACTAATGAACTAATCATGATAAAGAACTATTTAAAGATCGCCTGGCGGAATTTGTTTAAGAACAAGGCGCACACATTTATTAATGTGACCGGACTGTCGGTAGGTATGGCAGTGGCTATGCTGATCGGTTTGTGGATTTGGGACGAATTGTCTTACGACAAATATTTTCAACACTACAACCGCCTGGTGCAGGTAATGCAGCATCAGACTTTTAACGGTGAGCGTGGTACCCAAAGTTCAATACCATTGCCCCTTGGGCCAAAGCTACGTGCGGACTATACCGGCCCAAGCAAAGATTTTAAATATGTAGTGAACTCAACCTGGACACAGGGCCATATCGTTGCCTATGGTGAAAAAAAACTAAGCCAAAGCGGCAACTGTATGCAACCCGAAGCGCTTGATATGCTGACTTTAAAAATGCTTAAGGGGAAGCGCACAGCTTTAAAGGATCCTTCATCTATAGTACTATCTGCAAAGCTTGCCAAAGCACTTTTTGGTGATGCTGACCCAATGAACCAGGTCGTTAAGATCGATAATAAAACCGTTGTAAAAGTTACCGGCGTATATGAAGACCTGCCACGCAATACCTCATTCAATGACATGGCATTTATACTTCCGTGGGATCTTTATCTGTCTATGAATCCGTGGACGAAGGGAAATTTGAACGAATGGGGTAATAATTCATGGCAGGTATTCGCTCAGTTGAATGACAATGCAAATATCGACCAGGTTTCAGCACGAATCAGGGACCTGAAGTTGAATGCGCTCACAGCTGTCAATGATAAACTCAGTCTCAGTTTTAAACCAGCCCTTTTTTTACACCCCATGACCAAATGGCACTTGTATTCTGAGTTCAAAAATGGCGTGATCGTAGGCGGCAATATAGAGTTTGTGTGGATGTTTGGTATTATCGGCACATTTGTTTTGTTGCTGGCCTGCATTAATTTCATGAACCTAAGCACTGCCCGTTCTGAGAAAAGAGCCAAAGAAGTAGGCATACGTAAAACCCTGGGGTCATTACGCCAGCAACTTGTTACACAATTCTTCAGCGAATCGTTACTGGTATCAACTTTTGCTTTTGTATTCGCTCTCATGCTGGTGCAGTTGGGGTTGTCATCGTTCAACCTGGTAGCCGAGAAACAAATAGCCATACCATGGACAAATTTCATTTTCTGGATCATCTGTATAACTTTCAGCCTATTTACAGGTGTAATCGCCGGCAGCTATCCTGCTTTTTATCTGTCATCATTTCAACCGGTCAAAGTACTTAAGGGAACTTTTCGTGCAGGTCGTTTAGCTTCTTTGCCTCGTAAAATATTGGTTGTGCTACAGTTCACTGTTTCTGCTACCCTGATCATCGGAACCATAATTGTCTTCACACAGGTTCAATATACCAAGCAGCGTCCTGTAGGTTACAATCGTGCAGGCATGATACAGGTGTATCATCAAACACCGGATATTCATAATCATTTCGAGGCGGTAAAGTATGATCTGATTAAATCGGGTGCGGTGACTAATATAGCCGAATCGTCCAGTCCGATAACTGATATCTGGTCAGATCAAAGTGGCTTCACATGGGAGGGTATGCCCCCAGGGTTGCAACCCGATATGGCTGTGGTTGGCGTTTCATCGGATTTTGGCAAAACCTTTGGCTGGCAAATTAAGCAGGGTCGCGATTTTTCGAGGGAGTTTTTAAGTGACTCGTCAGGACTTGTTGTTAACGAAACGGCAATAAAGTTTATGAGCCTGAAAAATCCTATTGGCAAGCCTATCAAGTGGAACGGGGGTAACTATCATGTTATCGGTGTGGTAAGTGATTTGGTGATGCAATCACCTTATTCGCCCGTTATGCCAACAGTATTTTATTCAATAAAAAATAATTGGGGTGTTACTAATGTAAGGCTTAATCCACATATGGAAACCAGTGAAGCGCTTAAAAACGTGGAAGCTATTTATAAGCAATACGACCCCGGAAGCCCTTTCAATTTTGAGTTTACTGATGCTGAATACGCTAAAAAATTTGCCGACGAAGAACGCACAGGAAGGTTGGCAAGCATCTTTACCGTACTGGCCATCTTTATCAGTTGTATGGGTTTGTTTGGTATGGCCTCGTTCATGGCAGAACAACGCACCAAGGAAATTGGCGTGCGGAAAGTGCTGGGCGCTTCCATAATTAATCTTTGGGGGTTGATGTCAAAAGAATTTGTGGCACTCGTATCTGTTTCAATATTTATCGCCAGCCCGTTAGCCTATTATTTCATGAACAAATGGGTAATGAATTATAAATATCATACACCGATTTCCTGGTGGATATTTATACTGACAGCACTTGGGGCGATAGTTATTACCCTGCTTACCGTAAGCTATCAAAGTATTAAAGCAGCGACAGCGAACCCGGTGAAGAGTTTGCGTTCAGAGTAATCAGTGACCAGTTAGCCAGTTAGTGGGAGGTATAAATGACTAATACCATGATAAGAAATTATTTAAAGATCGCTTGGCGGAATTTGTTTAAAAACAAGGCGCACACATTTATCAATGTGACAGGCTTATCAGTTGGCATGGCGGTAGCAATACTGATCGGTTTATGGGTATGGGATGAATTATCATACGACAAATATTTTCAAAACTACGACAGCCTGGTGCGCGTAATGCAACACCAAACCTTCAATGGTGAACGGGGCACGCAGGGTGCCATACCCCTGCCCTTGGGGACCAAGTTACGGGATGAATATACCGGCCCCTCAAAAGATTTTAAGTATGTGGTGATGTCTACCTGGACACATGGCCATATTCTTGCCTTTAAGGATAAAAAGCTGAATCAAAACGGCAATTGCATTCAACCCGAAGCGCCGCAAATGTTCGCCCTTAAAATGCTGAAAGGCACCCGTGCAGGTTTGAAGGACGAATCTTCCATACTGCTGTCGGCAAAACTGGCCAAAGCACTTTTTGGCGATGCCGATCCGATGAATCAGATGGTTAAGGTTGATAATAAAAGTGTGGTAAAAGTTACGGGGGTATATGAAGACTTCCCGCGCAACACCTCGCTTAATGATATGGCGTTCATGCTTCCATGGGATTTTTACCTGGCTAACAATCCCTGGACTAAGGGAAACCTTAATGAGTGGGGCAGCAACTCTTGGCAGATGTTCGCCCAGCTAAATGCCAACGCCGATGCCAGCAGGGTTTCAGACCATATTAAAGATCTGAAATTGATAGCGCTTACAACGGCACACGATAAATTGAACCTCAGCTTTAAGCCGTCTCTTTTCCTTCATCCGATGAGCAAATGGCACTTGTATTCGGAGTTCAAAAATGGGGTGATCGTAGGCGGGAATATTGAATTCGTGTGGATGTTTGGTATCATCGGCACATTTGTTTTGCTGCTGGCCTGTATCAATTTCATGAACCTGAGCACCGCCCGTTCCGAAAAGCGGGCCAAAGAGGTGGGTATACGTAAAACATTGGGCTCATTACGCCTGCAACTCATCAGCCAGTTCTTCAGTGAATCATTATTGGTGTCAACCGTTGCCTTTGCATTCTCGTTGATCCTGGTGCAACTGGCATTGCCATCATTCAACCTAATGGCTGATAAACAGATGTCTATCCCATTGTCGAGCCCGGAATTCTGGATCATTGGGTTAGTATTTAGTATACTCACCGGTATAGTTGCAGGCAGCTATCCGGCGTTTTACCTGTCGTCGTTTCAGCCGGTTAAGGTACTTAAAGGAACATTCCGCGCCGGGCGTTTGGCTTCCCTGCCGCGCAAAATATTAGTCGTGCTGCAATTCACTGTTTCAGCTACGCTGATCATAGGCACGGTCGTGGTCTTCAGGCAGGTTCAATACACAAAAAATCGCCCGGTTGGTTACAGCCGCGAGGGTATGATACAGTCGTACCAGCAAACACAAGATATCGATAAACATTTCGAGGCGTTAAAATACGACCTGCTGAGAACGGGCGCCGTAACTTCGGTGGCCGAATCCGGCAGCCCGGTAACGGATATCTGGGCCAACCAGCAAGGCTTTTCATGGGAAGGTATGCCGCCCGGCTTCCAACCCAACCTGAGCGTAGTTCATGTCAGTCCTGAATTTGGCAAAACTGTCGGCTGGCAGGTCAAGGAAGGGCGTGATTTTTCGAAAGAATTTTTAACCGACTCGTCGGCTCTCATTGTGAATGAAGCCGCTGTAAAATATATGGGTTTGAAGACCCCGGTAGGTATGCGCATTAAATGGTACAGGGATTTTCACATCATTGGCGTGGTAAAAGATATGGTGATGACCTCACCTTATGAACCTGTGGCGCCAACGGTATTTTCAGGGATGAACGGAGATTATGGCCTCATCAATATGAGGCTGAACCCGCACATGGGAACCAGCGAGGTAATCAGTAAGATAGAAAACGTGTTTAAGCAATACGACCCCGGAAGCCCGTTTACTTACGAGTTTACCGATACCGCTTACGCCAAAAAATTTGCCGATGAAGAACGTACAGGTAAACTGGCGGGCATCTTTACCGCACTGGCCATCTTTATCAGCTGTATGGGACTGTTTGGCATGGCATCATTCATGGCCGAGCAACGCACCAAAGAGATAGGCGTGCGCAAAGTATTGGGCGCTTCCATAGCCAACCTTTGGGGATTGATGTCGAAAGAATTCGTGGCACTGGTTATCGTTTCGCTAATCATCGCCAGTCCGATAGCTTACTATTTTATGAATAAATGGATATTAAATTATAAATACCACACCGATGTTTCGTGGTGGATATTCGCTCTGACGGCAGCCGGGGCAGTAATTATTACCCTGCTCACAGTGAGTTATCAAAGCATTAAAGCGGCGATGGCGAACCCGGTGAAAAGTCTTAGGAGTGAGTAGCAGTGGCAGTTGCAGTTTGACACCAATGAACTAGTGAACTAATGAAACCAATGAACTAAACCCATGATAAAGAACTATTTCAAAGTTGCATTCAGGAATTTCTGGCGACACAAGCTGTTTACCCTGATTAATGTTATCGGCTTATCGATAGGTATTAGCGCAGCACTGGTTATTTACCTGTTAGTGCATTATGACTTTACTTTTGACAAATTTCACAAAGACGGTGATCGTATTTATCGGGTGGTAACCAACTTTTCGTTTTCAGGCTCGCCGGGTAATAATCCCGGTATTTGCGGGCCGCTGCCTTGGGCCGTAAAAAACGAAGCGACAGGTTTACAACAGGCCGCTCCTATTTTCAGGTTATCACAACCGAACGTGACCGTGCCTAATGGTAGTAAAGCATCCTCGCGTTTCAAAATACAGGATAACGTAATAGTAGCCGACAGCGATTACTTCAAATTATTCGAATATAAATGGCTCGCGGGGTCAGCTAAAACTGCATTGATTGCGCCATACCAGGTGGTGCTTACTTCCGAACAGGCCGAAAAATACTTTCCGGGTGTAAGCTATGATCGCATGCTTGGACGTACCGTGGTATACGATACCATGAGGACTACGGTGACCGGCATTGTGCAAACCATTAAACAAAACTCTGACCTGGTTTTTCATGATTTCATTTCCTTTCCGACAGCTTTTTCAGACCCGTCAATAAAACAACAATTGCGCTTGCTTAATTGGGGAGGCGTCAGTCCTGATTACCAGTTTTTTGTCAAGTTAACACCGCAAGCCACAGTAGCTAATATCGAGAAACAGATAAACGATATTGAGAAAAGGAACTATAAAGGCCGGCCTGGTGTAACAGAAGAATTTATGCTGCAACCATTGGCCGATATTCACTTCAACCCTATCTACGGGACGTTTAACGGGCGAGTTGCCGATAAAACCACATTGCTTGAGCTTTCAGGCATTGCGCTGTTCCTGTTATTGCTGGGCTGTATCAATTTCATCAACCTTACTACTGCACAATCAGCACAAAGGGCCAAAGAGATTGGTATACGCAAAACTATGGGTAGCAGCCGCAAACAACTGGTATTCCAGTTTATCAGCGAGACATTTTTGCTCACGCTTACTGCTGTCGTTATTTCGGCTGCGATAGCCCCTGTCATTCTTAAATTTTTTGGTGGATTTATACCCGTAGGTGTTCAAACCAGCACTATTGTACAACCAAATGTTGTTCTGTTTCTTGCTTTGCTGACCATAATAGTTAGTCTCGCCTCCGGGTTCTATCCGGCTATGGTACTTTCGGGATACAAACCAATATCCGTATTAAAAAACCAGGCAGGCAAGGGACAGGAAACACGTAAAGCTTTGTTCCGTAAATCGCTTACCGTAGCACAGTTTGCCATTGCTCAATTCTTTATTATGGCAACCATCCTGGTAAGTAAGCAGATCTACTACGCATTGCATAAAGACCTCGGTTTTAAAAAAGACGCTATCCTGATCATCAATTCGCCATGGAAAAACAGGCAGGAGCGTTTAAACCAGGTGCTTTTAAATAAATTCAAAGCAATCCCCCAGGTAGATATGATAAGCATGGGCCGTGACGCTCCGACTTCTGACGACTCCCATAGTACCGAAGCCACTTATAAAGACGGAAAAAAAGAGATAAAGATGGAAGACCTGAGCCTAAAATTTGGTGATGAGAATTATATTAAAGTTTACAACATCAAATTGCTAGCCGGGAGGGACCTGATACCTGGTGATACGTCAAAAGCATTCCTTATCAATAATACGCTTGCAAAGCGAATCGGTTTTAAAGATCCGCATGACGCTGTCGGTAAAGTGATCAGCAAATTTAACGGCGACAAAGATATGCAGATCGTGGGTGTAGTGGCTGATTTCAACCAGGAATCGATACATGCTCCTATTTCTTCGCTTGCCATCATGACCAGTACCAATTTTTATTTCAATGGCACCTTCCACATTGCATTGAAACCACAAACAGCTAATGGCAATGAGTGGAAAACAGCTATTTCATCCATGGAAAAAGCCTGGAAACAGATTTATCCTGAAGATGATTTTGAATACCAGTTTTTTGATGAAAGCATTGCCCGGCTTTATGCAAATGAGCAAAATACTGTGTCGCTACTGAACTGGGCAACAGGGTTATCAATATTAATAAGTTGTCTTGGGCTATTTGGTTTGACGATCTACACTACCACTCAGCGCACTAAAGAGATTGGCGTACGCAAAGTTTTGGGTGCAACTGTAACGCAAATCGTTGTACTGCTGTCTACAGAGATGGCGTGGTTGATCGTGCTGGCTTTTGTGATAGTAACTCCGGTGGCCTGGTGGGCCATGAACAAGTGGATGCAAAATTTTGCCGATCATACTGCTATAAGCTGGTGGATATTCGCATTAAGCGGGGGCGGCATGTTGCTTACCGCCTTATTTACATCGGGTTTCAGGACAATTAAAGCGGCTCTGGAGAATCCGGTGAAGAGCCTGCGTTCTGAGTAATCAGTTAATCGGTGATCGGTTAACCAGTGATGGAAAAAACACCAATGAACTAATGACTAATGACTAATAAACTAAAACCATGATAAAGAACTTTTTCGTCATCAGCCTGCGTAATCTTTTAAAAAGAAAGGGATATACTACGCTGAATATCCTCGGGCTTACCATCGGCATCACCTGCTGCCTGCTTATCTTTCAGTATGTGTCGTACGAAAGAAGCTACGACACCTTTCAAAAGAATTCATCACAGATAGTCCGCATCCGGCTGGATGAATATAAGCAGGGGAAATTGTTGTGGCAGTCGGCAACGTCCTACCCTGCCTTCGGTCCGCTGATGAAAAAAGATTACCCCGAGGTTGAAAACTATTGCCGGCTGATCGATGACGAGCTCTTGCTGAGTAATGACGCTAAAAACGTCAAGTTCTCTGAAAAGAAAGGCTATTTTGCTGATCCATCATCCATTAGCATGCTGGATGTGAAACTCGCTGGAGGAAACAGTGCGACTGCGTTGGATGCGCCCAACAAAATTATCATCTCACAAAGCATGGCACGTAAATATTTTGGTACCACGGATGTTGTTAACAGAACCTTGCAATCTCATGGTGATGGCAGGGCCAAGCCAGACACGTATCTGATAACCGGGGTATTTAAAAATTATCCTAAAAACTCGCACCTCATCATCGATTACCTGGTTTCATACGAAACGCTCCGCAAAGCTTTGCGCGAACAGGGCGATAAAGACGATTCTGCTAATACAGCCATTGGCTGGTATGATTTCTATGTATATCTGCAATTGAAGCCAGGTACAGATCTGCAGGCTTTCCAGGCCAAAATGCCGGCGTTTGCAACTAAATATGTTAATAAGCGCAAAGGCGTCAAGGGTGCTCAATTTTCGGGCAATAAGCTTTATATTATTCCTTTTAGTGACATTCACCTTTACTCAAATTACAATCAGGAAGCAGAAATAAATGGCAGTGGCAGCGCAGTCAATTTCATGTTTCTTATCGGTTTTATCATCATGGGCATTGCCTGGATCAATTATATCAATCTGTCTACCGCACGTTCAGTTGAACGTGCCAAAGAAGTGGGTGTCCGTAAAGTTTTAGGCGCAGCGAAGGGGAATTTGGTCAGACAGTTTATGCTCGAGAACGTTCTGTTAAATATTACAGCTATCCTGCTTGCAGGTTTTGCTGTAGCTGTGTTAACTCCGTGGTTCAATAACCTGATGGGTAAGGATGTGTCAACCGGCTTTTCTATGTCGGGTAAATATTGGCTGATATTTTTTGCCATCTTTTGCTCCGGCACATTGCTTTCGGGACTGTATCCAGCTTTTGTTCTGTCAGATTATAAACCCGTTGCCGTTCTAAAAGGCGCTTTTAAAAACACTTCGGGTGGACTGTTTTTAAGAAAATCACTAATTATTGTGCAATTCGGGATCTCTGTAGTGCTAATAGCAGGCACCATCATTGTCTATCAGCAGGTCAACTTTATGCGAAAACAGAAGCTTGGTGTCGATATCAATCAGACACTTGTACTAAGCGGCGTTCAGTCAATTCCAGATTCGGTGTACCAGGACGCATTGCAGCCGTTTAAGACGGATTTGCTCAAAATTCCCGGCATAAAAAGTATGACTTCGTCAAGCAATGTAATGGGTCAGGAGATCTACTGGACGAATGGCTTTCAAAGCCTCGATCATAAAGAGTTGGGCGGCTCAACAGTATACCGTCTTGGTGTAGATTATGATTTCATTCCTCAATTCGGCATGAAATTGCTGGCCGGGAGAAATTTCTCAAAAGACTTCCCAACCGATAAAAAGGGAGCAATATTAAATGACAGGGCGCTGGCTCAGATGGGCTTCAAAGATCCCCAGGACGCCATCGGTAAAAAAATATCTAACGGCGACACGCTTACCATTATTGGCGTGATACAAAGCTTCCATCACATGGGTCTTCAAAAGCCTATCGACCCGCAACTGATCTCACTTCGGCCAAATGCACGCAACGCCTATTCAATTAAATTGCAAACTACAGACCTGCAAGGCGCCGTTGCCACTGTAAAAGCTTTATGGACTAAATATTTTCCTAATGACCCTTTTAATTATTTCTTTCTAGACGATGAATTCAATGCCCAATATCAAAGCGACCAGCGCTTTGGCGAGATGTTTACCCTGTTCGCTTCGTTGGCAATACTGATAGCTTGTTTTGGCTTAATCGGATTATCAGCTTATAATATTTTACAACGCACCAAAGAAGTAGGCATACGCAAAGTGCTGGGCGCATCAGTGCAAAATGTTGTGTTCATTCTCTCAAAGGATTTCTTATTGCTGGTTATCCTGTCGTTTATCATAGCTGCCCCGGTTTCGTGGTTCATCATGCACAACTGGCTGCAGGATTTTGCATACCGGATAACCATTAACTGGTGGGTATTCGGCATTGCCGGGGCATTGGCGCTTTTGATAGCATTGAGCACCATTAGCTACCAGGCGATTAAGGCGGCTATTGCGAATCCTGTGAAAAGTCTAAGGTCAGAATAGCAGTGGCAGTGGCAGTAGCAGTTAGACACCAATGAACTAATGAACCATTGAACTAATGAACTTAAAGTTATGATAAAAAACTATCTGAAAGTTGCATGGCGTAATCTTGTTAAAAACAGGGTTACTTCCCTTATCAATATCGGCGGGCTGGCTGTGGGTATGGCGGTGGCTATGCTGATCGGTTTGTGGGTATGGGATGAATTGTCATTCGACACTTATCACAAAAATTACAACACCATTGGGCAAATAAGAGTGCATATGGTCGACCAGAAAAGCAATACGCAGGGGACGAACAGCTCTGTGCAGTTTCCCTTGTATACAGAGTTGAAAGCCAATTACAAGGAAAACTTCAAGCATATTGTGATGGCTTCCTGGAATGTCGATAATATCCTATCATCGGGTGATAAGAAGCTTTCGAGAACCGGTCTGTATATGGATGCTGATGCACCGGAAATGCTGACCTTGAAGATGATACACGGCTCCTGGGCTGGTTTGAAAGATCCTTATTCTATTATGCTTTCGGAGTCTACCGCTAAAGCATTTTTTGGTAACGCGAATCCAGTGAACCAGGTAATGAAGATAAATAACAAGTATGACGTGAAAGTTACCGGTGTTTATGAAGACCTGCCGCTCAATACCCAATTTAAAGACCTTAAATTTCTTTCGCCTATCGATCTGTGGTTTGCCGATAATCCATGGATCAAACAAAGCGCAATGACCGATTGGCAAAATCACTTCCTGAAAATTTATGCCGAGATCAAACCAAATAGCAGCTTTGAGCAGGTATCGCATAACATTAAAGATGCCGAGTTAAAAGACCTGAAGGACGTTAAGTTTAAAGACGAAGCAGCGCTAAATCCACAGGTTTTGGTGGCGCCCATGAGCAGCTGGCACTTGCACGGTTTAAAACGCGGTCAATCTGATACCGGGCCGCTGCAAATGGTGTGGCTGATCAGCATTATAGGAAGCTTTGTATTGCTATTGGCCTGCATCAACTTTATGAATTTAAGTACCGCACGATCTGAAAAACGTGCCAAAGAGATCGGCATCAGGAAAGCTGTCGGATCGTTACGAATGCAATTGATCGGGCAGTTCCTGAGCGAATCATTTCTCATTGTGGTGCTGGCATTCTGCCTGTCATTGATTATTGTAACGCTTTCGATGCCAGCGTTCAATGAACTTGCAGGCAAACAGGTGAGCATGCCTTATCAAAGCGCTTATTTCTGGTTGACCAGTATCGGATTTATACTCATCACCAGTATTATAGCCGGAAGTTACCCTGCACTTTACCTGTCATCATTCAAACCGGTTAAAGTACTAAAGGGGACTTTCAAAGCAGGCCGTCTGGCATCTATCCCTCGCAAGGTTTTGGTGGTGACGCAGTTTACCGTTTCGGTCGCCTTAATTATCTGCACCATCGTTGTTTATAAACAAATACAGATTGCCAAGAACCGCCCTGTGGGATATACCCGCGAAGGGCTTATTATGATTGAAAAGAAAAACAGCGACTTTGACGGGAAGTACGACATACTACGATCTGAGCTAAAGAAAACCGGTGTAGTATCCGAAATGTCAGAGTCGTTCGGTAAAGTGACCGAGATTGCCTCTGGCAATGGCGGTTTTAAATGGAGAGGCAAAGACCCTAATTTCAATGATTCGTTTGGTACGCTTCCTGTAAGCTTTGAATTTGGCAAAACTGTTGGCTGGCAGTTCGTACAGGGCCGTGATTTTTCAAGAGCCTTTTCTACCGACTCAAATGGCATGGTCATCAACGAAGCCGCCGCAAAATATATGGGCCTGAAGAACCCGGTAGGCGAAGATGTGAGTTGGAAGTTCCAGGATCAGCCGATGAGATATTACAAAATACTGGGTGTGGTGAAAGATATGATTATGGAATCGCCTTATGATGACATCACCCCTACCATTTTTATGATAAAGGGACATGTGGGAACCAGCCAGATCAATGTAAAGATCAATCCAAAGGTGAGTACCAGCGAAGCTCTCCCAAAGATAGAAGCTGTATTTAAAAAGATCATTCCATCCGCACCATTTGAATACAAGTTTGCTGATGAGGAATACGCAGCCAAATTCGCCGCCGAAGAGCGTATCGGAAGCCTTGCCAGCGTGTTTGCAACCCTCGCTATTTTCATTTCATGCCTGGGTCTGTTTGGCTTAGCATCGTTTGTTGCCGAGCAACGCTTTAAAGAAATTGGCGTTCGCAAGGTATTAGGTGCAACGGTTGTAAATCTTTGGGCTCTTTTATCTAAAGACTTTGTGCAGTTGGTTGTTCTGTCGCAATTAATTGCATCACCACTCGCCTGGTATTTTATGCATAAATGGCTGATGAATTATCATTACCGCACGGATATTTCCTGGTGGATATTTGGAATTACCTGCGGTGGCGCGCTCATCATCACTTTGATTACTGTAAGTTTTCAGAGTATCAAAGCGGCTATGGCTAATCCGGTGAAAAGCTTGCGAAGTGAGTGATCAGTTAATCGGTGACTAGTTAATCAGTGATTAGTAATTAAAAACATATAACGTACCACGTAAAACGTACAACATTATGATAAAGAATTATTTAAAGATCGCCTGGAGAAATCTCCTTAAAAACAAGGCGTCGTCAGTGATCAACATTGGCGGGCTGGCTGTGGGCATGGCTGTAGCTATGCTGATAGGGTTGTGGATGTACAGCGAGCTATCATTCGATAAAAACATTCCTAACCACGACCGTATCGCCCAGGTGATGCAAAACCAGTGGATAAACAATGAAACTGATACCTGGAGCGCCCAGGCTTATCCGATGGGCCCTATTCTTCGCGCACAGTATGGCGGTGATTTTAAGCATGTGATCATGTCTTCATGGACCGGCGGGCACATCTTTTCCATCGGTGATAAAAACTTAAAAGTTAGTGGCAATTTTATGGAGCCGGGCATCACGGATATGCTATCGCTGAAGATGGTTAAAGGGAGCCGTAATGGATTGAACGAGCCAAATTCAATACTGCTTTCCAAAACAGCTGTTAAAGCCATTTTTGGTGATGCGGATCCAATGAATAAAGTCATCAAAATAGACCATGATGATGTATTGACAGTTAAGGTAACCGGGGTTTACGAAAATCTTCCCGAAAACTCTTCCTTCGGCGACCTGGCCTTTATTTCTCCATGGCAATTGCTTGTAAAAGATCAGCATTATGATACCCGCTTTAATAATCCATGGGGAGCAAGCTGGTTCCAGACATTTGTTCAGATAGCAGATAATGCGGATATGAACAAGGTATCATACAAGATCAGGGACATCAAGATGAAGGACCTTCAGCGTACCAAAAACAGCGATGCACGATTTAGGCCTGTTATCTTTCTTCATCCGATGAACAACTGGCACTTGTATGGTGACTTTAAAAACGGTGTAAACATTGGTGGGGGTATCCAGTATGTGTGGCTATTTGGTGTAATTGGCGTATTTGTGCTATTGTTGGCCTGTATTAACTTTATGAACTTAAGCACGGCCCGTTCCGAAAAACGCGCCAAGGAAGTGGGCATTCGCAAATCCGTAGGTTCAGTTCGTAGCCAATTGATTGCTCAATTTTATTGTGAGTCGTTAGTTATAGCTGTTTTTTCGCTTTTGTTCGCGCTGGTATTTGTACAGCTATCCCTTCCTTTCTTTAATGAAGTGGCTAATAAAAAAATAATCATGCCTTGGAGTAGTCCGGTGTTCTGGCTGGCTGGAGTGAGCTTTACCTTATTTACCGGATTGATTGCCGGTAGTTATCCCGCTTTGTATCTGTCGTCATTCAAGCCGGTAAAAGTATTGAAGGGCACATTCCGGGCAGGCAGACTGGCCTCGATACCGCGGAAAGTTTTAGTGGTGGTGCAGTTTACCGTTTCAATTGTACTGATCATCGGCACCATCGTTGTGTTCAACCAGGTTCAATATGCAAAAGACCGACCTATCGGCTTCAATGTAAACGGCCTGATGATCGTTCCATTGCAAACTGACAACATTCAAAAACAATATGAAGCTATAAAGAACGACCTGCTAAACAGCGGCGTAGTTGCATCGGTTTCCAGATCGGAGACGCGTATAACCGACGGTAACGCCAGTAACGGCGGCTTTACATGGCAAGGTAAGGACCCGGCTCTGCAGGAAAACTTCAAGAGTTTAAGCGTCTCTCCCGAATTTGGCAAAACCGTTAAGTGGCAAATAACACAGGGCCGCGACTTTGATCCAGCGCTCAAAAGCGACTCAACAGGCTTTATCATCAATGAGGCCTGCGTAAAATACCTGGGGTTTAAAAACCCAATCGGCCAAACTATTACCTGGCAGGGCAATGGCAACTATAAGATCATTGGGGTTGTAAAAGATATCGTGAGCGAATCGGCTTATCAGCCTGTTCAGCAGACGTTCTATTTCCTTGGTCATTGGTTAGGGAATGTAGATATCAGGCTCAATCCCAATACAAGCGCACACAATGCTATTGACAAGATCGGGGCTATCTTCAAAAAATATGATCCATCTACCCCATTCGAATTCAACTTTGCCGACGATGATTACGCCAAAAAATTTGATAATGAGGTTCGTGTAGGTAAACTGGCAAGTTCATTTGCTGGATTGGCTATTTTTATCAGTTGCCTCGGCTTATTCGGTATGGCATCATTTACAGCTGAGCAGCGTGTGAAGGAGATTGGAGTTCGTAAAGTGCTTGGCGCATCGGTATTCAATCTATGGCGGCTACTTTCCAGGGATTTTGTTGGGTTGGTGTTCATCTCTCTGCTTATAGCTTCGCCGTTAGCCTGGTATTTTATGCACAAATGGTTGGCAAATTTCACCTACCGCTCGGCTATGGGTTGGTGGATTTTCGCCGCAACCGCCGCCGGGGCGTTATTGATAACGGTGCTTACGGTAAGTTACCAGAGCTTAAAAGCAGCAATGGCGAACCCTGTTAAAAGCTTACGTTCTGAGTGATTGGTTAACCAGTAATCAGTTAACCAGTGAAGAAAAACTAATGACTAATGACTAATAAACCAATTTATGATAAAGAATTATTTAAAGATCGCCTGGAGGAACCTTATTAAGAATAAGGCGCATTCATTTATTAATATTACCGGACTGGCTATTGGTATGACCGTTGCCATGCTGATAGGTTTGTGGATCTGGGATGAGTTGTCGTTTGATAAATACCATAGCAATTATGAAAGCGTCGGACAACTCATGACCACCCAAACTGCTAATGGCGAAACGGGAACCTTCCCGTCAACAGTGGTACCCCTTAGCAACGAGCTACGTACCAAATATTCGGGCGATTTAAAACGAGTGGCCTTAACATGGGAAAGCACACACATCCTTTCCGTAGGGGATAAAAAAATATCTCAGAACGGGATGTATGCCGAGTCTGACCTGCCTGCGATATTATCTCTCGTAATGGTAAAAGGATCTTATCAGACTTTCAAAGATCCAACATCCATGCTGCTGTCGGCATCAGTAGCCAAATCATTATTTGGAAATACCGATCCTATAAACCAGGTCGTACGCATCGATAATAATACGACAATGAAAGTAGCCGGTGTTTACCAGGACCTTCCGCATAATACCACCTTCAACGGGATTTTGTTTTTAATGCCCTGGAACAATACAGCAAACTGGTGGAATACACAATCAACAGCCTGGAGCAATCATGGTTGCCATATCTATGTGCAAATGAATGGCAACGCCAGTTTTGATAAAATATCTGACAAGATCAGGAACATCACTAAACCTTATTTTAAGATCAATGATGAAACAATGCAGGTATTTCCCATGTCCAAATGGCATTTATACGGCGAGTTCCAGAATGGTAAATCAGTTGGAGGCCGAATACAAATGGTATGGCTATTTGGCACTATAGGCTTATTTGTATTGCTGCTGGCCTGCATCAACTTTATGAACCTGAGCACAGCCCGCAGCGAGAAAAGGGCGAAGGAAGTAGGTATCCGTAAGGCTATCGGTTCGGCGAGGGGGCAGCTCATCCGGCAGTTTATGAGCGAATCAATCCTGGTTGCATTCCTTTCTTTTATACTGACTCTTTTACTGGTATCACTGGCTATACCCTATTTTAATCATGTTGCCGATAAAGAAGTGGCAATGCCATGGGCCAGTCCAATGTTCTGGTTGTTTACTTTAGTCTTTACTTTTTTTACTGGACTTGTCGCAGGCAGTTACCCGGCATTGTATCTGTCATCTTTCAAACCTATCAAAGTTTTAAAAGGCACTTTCAGAGTCGGCCGGTTAGCGGCTCTTCCGCGCAAGATATTGGTCGTGGTTCAGTTTACAGTATCTATAGTTTTAATTATTGGAACGATCATCGTCTTCAGGCAAATCCAGTTTGCTCAAAACCGTCCCGTTGGATATACCCGCGAGGGCCTGATTACGGTGGACATGAATACGCCTGAGATCTATCGTCATTATGATATTTTGAGAAACGACCTGATACAAACCGGTGCTGTTAAAGACATGGCCGAATCTAATAGCGCAGCTACCCAGGTATGGTCTAATAATTCCGGATTTAATTGGATAGGCAAAGCACCGGGCTTCGACCCAACGTTTGGCACCATAGCGGTCACTGCTGATTTTGGTAATACGATAGGATGGAAAATTATTGCAGGCCGCGATTTTTCAAGAAATAATCCTGCCGATACCGGCGCATTTATTTTGAATGAATCTGCAGTAAAGCTTAGCGGAATAAAAGATCCCGTTGGCAAAACCATGACATGGTTAGGCAAAACCCGTGTAATAACAGGAGTAGTAAAGGATATGATAATGGAGTCGCCTTATAAACAAATGGTGCCCACGGTGTTCCATATGCAGCCCGACTGGGTGAATAAGATCACCATCCGGATCAATCCTGCTATACCAGTGCAGGATGCATTAAAGAAGATCGAACCTGTATTTAAGCAACATAATCCTGGCAGCCCTTTCAGTTATAAATTTGTGGATGAAGAGTACACCAAAAAGTTCTCGGACGAACAGCGTGTCGGCAATCTGGCTACTGTGTTTTCTGTGCTGGCTATTTTTATCAGCTGCCTGGGCCTGTTCGGTATGGCATCATTCATGGCCGAGCAACGTGTAAAGGAGATCGGTGTACGAAAAGTCCTCGGTGCCTCGGTATTCAATCTGTGGCGATTGCTATCAAAAGATTTTGTGGGCCTGGTAGGCATTTCCCTTATGATCGCTTCGCCTGTAGCGTATTATTTTATGCATAAATGGCTGCAGAACTACACCTACCGGGCATCTATAAGTTGGTGGACTTTTGCCATAACATCTGCAGGAGCATTGCTTATAACCGTACTTACTGTAAGTTATCAAAGCCTGAAAGCGGCGATAGCGAACCCGGTTAAAAGCTTGCGTTCTGAGTGATCGGTTAACCAGTTACCAGTTAACCAGTGAAGAAATACTAATGACTAATAAACCAATACCATGATAAAGAACTATTTTAAAGTTGCCTGGCGGAACCTTGTTAAGAATAAGGCTTCCTCTTTTATCAACATCGGCGGGTTGGCTGTGGGTATGGCCGTAGTGATGCTGATCGGTTTGTGGATATATGACGAGGTATCATTCGACAGATATCACAAAAATTATAACCGCATTGCGCAGGTGATACAGAACGTAACCAACAATGACGAGGTGCAAACCTGGTTTTCGGAGCCTTATCCGCTAGCAGCCGAGTTGCGCAAAAATTATGGTAGCGACTTCAAATTAGTGGTGATGTCTACCGGTATCAACGGCCATATTATTGCTCTCGGAGATAAAAAGTTGACTAAAAACGGCGCTTATATGGAAGAAGGCGGTCCCGACTTGTTCTCGCTGAAAATGTTAAAAGGCAATAAGGACGCCTTGAAAGACCCATCATCCATGTTGCTTTCTGCGTCCACAGCAACAGCCTACTTTGGTAATACTGATCCGATTGGCAAGATGCTGAAGATCGATAACCAGTCGACTTTAAAAGTGGCCGGTGTTTATGAGGACCTGCCTAAAAACACCTCCCTGGGCGATCTTGCTTTTGTCGGTTCATGGGACCGCTTTGCTTCTGATAATCAAATCAGCCAAATGAAAGAGCCCTGGAGGCCCAACTTTGTAAACATTTATGTGCAGCTGGCCGATGCCGCTGATTTTCAGGAATTGTCATTAAAGATAAAAAACGAAAAAATGCGCCATTTATCCGGACAGATAGCCAAAAAGAAACCCGTTTTGTTCCTGCATCCTATGAGCAAATGGCACCTGTATGATGAGTTCAAAAACGGCCTCAATACAGGTGGACGCATACAATATGTATGGCTGTTCGGCATCATTGGTTTATTCGTTCTATTACTGGCCTGCATCAACTTTATGAACTTAAGCACCGCGCGATCAGAAAAGCGTGCACGTGAAGTAGGAATCCGCAAAGCCATCGGTTCATTGCGCGGACAATTGATCTACCAGTTCTTCAGCGAATCCATACTTTGTGTGATATTGGCTTTTGTGCTGTCCTTGTTGCTTGTACAATTAAGCATGTCATTCTTCAATGAGGTCGCCGATAAACAGATGTCCGTTCCATGGCAAAACCCGACTTTCTGGCTGGCATCTGTTGGCTTTTGCTTGTTTACCGGCGTGATCACGGGCAGTTACCCTGCATTTTACCTATCGTCTTTCAAACCTATTAAAGTATTAAAGGGCACCTTCCGTGTCGGTCGCCTTGCTGCGCTGCCACGTAAGATATTGGTAGTAGTACAGTTTACGGTTTCGGTAGTGCTTATTATTGGCACCATAGTAGTGTACCGGCAGATACAGTTTGCAAAAAATCGCCCCGTAGGATATGATCGCGACGGGCTTGTATTTATCACCATGTATTCGGACCAGATACACAAGCATTTTGATGCCATTAAAACGAGCCTGCTTAACACCGGGGCGATCACAGAAATGGCCGAATCCGGTGCGCCACCGACAGGCTATTCCGGCAGCACTAGCGCCATCGAATGGGAAGGTAAAGACCCTAACCTAAGTGTTGATTTTAAGCAAAACAACGTTTCCTATGATTATGGAAAAACCATAGGCTGGCAGTTTGCCGGAGGACGTGACTTTTCAAGATCATTCCTTTCTGATTCAGCAGCAGTAGTGGTGAATGAAGCTGCCGTTCGTTTTATGGGATTAAAAAATCCACTGAACTCAAGCGTTAGATATTATGGCAATAGCTTCAAAATTATAGGAGTAGCTAAGGATATGGTAGTCGAGTCGCCGTATACGCAGCCCAGTCCAACTGTTTATTTCTTATCCAAAGATCCAAGCAGTTTTGTGCTGGTCAAAATTAACCCCAAAATAAGTGTACATGATGCTATTGATAAAATCGGCAACGTTTTTAAAAGCTATACTCCTGAGTTGCCATTCGATTATCAATTCGTGGACCAGGATTACGCCAAAAAGTTCGGTAACGAAGAGCGCATTGGTACGCTGGCAAGTTCGTTCGCTTCACTGGCCATTTTCATCAGTTGCCTCGGTCTCTTCGGCATGGCATCGTTTATGGCCGAACAGCGTGTTAAAGAGATTGGAGTTCGCAAGGTATTAGGCGCATCGGTATTCAATTTATGGCAATTGCTTTCAAAGGATTTTGTGTTACTGGTATTGATTTCCTTACTGGTCGCATCCCCGGTAGCCTGGTACTTCATGCACGGCTGGCTGCAGAATTATGATTACCATGCCGATGTTGCCTGGTGGATATTCATCATCACAGGCGCAGGAGCAATGATAATCACTTTACTGACGGTAAGCTTCCAGAGTATTAAAGCTGCTTTGGCTAATCCGGTGAAGAGTCTTCGTTCTGAGTGATCAGTTAACCGGGTGACCAGTTAATCCGGTAAGTAAAAGTATCAATGACTAATGACTAATGACCAATGACTAGTGAACTAATTAACTAAAACCATGATAGCTACCTATTTAAAAATTGCGTGGCGTAATATCACCAGGAATGGTGTTTATACCACTATCAATATATTGGGACTTGCGATGGGTATTTGCGCTTGCATCTCCATTTATGTTATCACCAGTTATGAATTGAGTTTTGACACTTTTCATCCTGACAAGCAGCGCATTTACCGGGTCATGGGTGATGCAACGGAAAGTACCGGCGATGTATTGCACTTTGCAAGATTGCCTATGGGCCTTGCTCCTGCTGTGCGCCAAACGATCCCAGGAGTAGAAGCTATTGCTGGCGTAAACTTTTATAATGTAAAATCAGCCGTTCGGGGAGATCATGGTAAGTTGATTCCGTTTACAGATAACTTTGGGACTATTATTACCGATCCGCAATTCTTCAACATATTCAAGTATAACTGGTTAGCCGGAAACAGTGCGTCACTAAAAGCTCCATTTACCGTAGTATTGACCGAGAAGAAAGCACATCAATATTTTGGGGATATCCCTTTGGAGGATATGGTTGGTAAAGAGATAGTTTATGACGATTCTCTTAATGTGAAAGTATCGGGTATTGTACAGGATTGGACGCAGAAGTCAGACGTGTCTTATACTGACTTTATATCATACTCTACCCTCCAAAGCAGCTTTTTAAAGAAAAGCTTTAACACTGATTCCTGGAGTGAGGGTGATATGTCGACCTGGGCCTTTGTAAAAATTGCTGATGGTGTTCAGCCAGCCCAGATCAATCAGCAAATGGCTGCCATTGTAAAACAGCATGCCGATTCCAAAACCAAACTCTCGCCCTGGCTGGAGCCATTATCCGATGTCCATTTTAATGCCAATGTGATAGAAAACCCTATACGGACCGCACATCTGCCTACTTTATACCTGTTGATGGGCATCGCTTTGTTTATTCTGATACTCGCGGTTATTAATTTTATTAATCTCACAACGGCTCAATCTATACGCCGGGCTAAAGAAGTAGGAGTCCGGAAAGTTTTGGGTAGTAATCGCTCCAACTTAATATTTCAATTCTTAACGGAGACATTTGTCCTTACATTTTTAGCTGTGTTATTAGCAATAGTGATGGTACAGCCCGTTCTTACTGCTTTTCATTCCTTTATTCCTGATGGCATAATATTCCATCCGTTTAATCCATCTACAATTAGATTCCTGGTTGCATTAACAATTATCACTTCTTTACTGGCGGGTTTGTATCCGGCAAAGGTATTATCTTCCTACTTGCCTGTCATAAGTCTCAAAGGGTCGGGCACATATAAAGGCAGTGACAAGTGGATGCTGAGAAAAGCGCTGATCGTTTTCCAATTCACAGTTTCGCTTGTTTTTATTATAGGTACAATAGTCGTAGCCCGGCAGTTTAATTACATACGCAGTAAAAATCTCGGTTTTTCAACCGATACAGTTATCACTGTTGAAACGCCACGGGGTGATAGTTTGTCGAAAGCCAGAGTTGCTGCGGAAAAGATCAAGCAATTATCAGGTGTAAATAAAGTAGCGCTTGCCTGGGCAACACCAGGTGAGGCAAAAGCAATGCGGATAAAATTCAGGCCTTCGGATATAAAAGATATTGGGGTTGGCCAGGTAGATGGTAATGAAGATTTGATCCCGCTTTATCATATAAAATTACTGGCCGGCAGGAATCTCACCCATTCAGACAGTGTGAATGAATTTGTTATCAATGAGAAATTATCCCGCTTAATGGGTTGTAAAACTCCGTCCGAAGCAATAGGCAAAACCATATACTGGTTTAACAAGCCCTACCCTGTTGTTGGCGTTGTAGCAGATTTCCATTCGAGCTCTTTACATGCTTCAATTATCCCGGTTTGCATCATTAACCGGGTAGAACGGGAAGGAACGCTGGTTATTAAGCTCGCGGTAAAAGATAAGCAACCCGGCAGTATAAAACCTGCGCTTACCCAGATAGAAAAAGTATGGAAATCATTATATCCGGCAGGTGTGTTTGATTACAAGTTTTATGATGATGCTTTGGCGAGAGCCTACCAGCAAGACGAGCATGCTGCCACGCTGATGAATGTAGCAATGGGCGTCACCATTTTTATTTCCTGCATAGGCCTCTTTGGTTTAGTACTTTTCATGACCGAGAAAAAAGCAAAAGAGATCAGCATACGAAAAATACTGGGTGCATCAGCAACAAATATTGCAACCATGCTGAGCAGAGACTTTATACAATTAGTGATTATAGCTTTATTGATTGCCTCGCCAATTGCCTGGTTTGTGATGGATAAATGGTTGCAAGGTTTTGCCTATCATACCAGCATCAGTTTGTGGGTGTTTACACTGGCGGGAATCGGGGCTATTTCAATCGCTTTGATTACCGTAGGTGTCCAGGCAATAAAGGCAGCTTTGGCAAATCCGGTGAAGAGCTTGCGTTCGGAATGACCTGCAATGTTTTAAAGCGGCGGTGGTGAATCCGGTGAAAAATTTGCGGAGCGAGTGATCGGTTAATCGGTAATCAGATAATCAGTTTCTTTAAGCTCCTCTCCTTTGGAGATGGGTTGGGGTGAGGCTCATAACCGTACATCAGTTGTATCGAAAGCAGACGGTTAGAAAATCAGATTGTTTGTTATTTTGCTATTACTCAACTTTATTCATAATGGCACAGGCTTTGGGTATTTCAAACATCATTAAATTGATTAACTTAATCACTCAAACATCAAATGCCTTATGATACGGAACTACTTCAAAATAGCCTGGCGTAACCTAAATAAACACACGCTTTTCTCGCTGGTAAATATTTGCGGACTGGCCATCGGCGTAGCTACTTTTTGGATCATCGCATTGTACGTTACTGACGAGTTGAGTTATGACCGCTATAACGAAAAAGCAGATCGTATTTTCCGAGTTGTTCAGCATGGGAGATGGAACACAGGCAGCTTTGATCTGGCAATTACCTCCGCACCTTATGGGCCTGCTTTAAAGGCGGATTACCCCGAAGTGGAAGAAGCCACCAGGATAGACATGGAAGGCGGTGGCAAGATCATCTATGACGAGAAACAGACCATGGCGCCTGATGTGTCATTTGCTGACAATGGTATATTTAACGTATTCACTTATCATTTTTTGGATGGAGATTCGCAATCTGCCTTATCGAAGCCGCATTCCATCGTGCTAACCAAAACGCTCGCGCTTAAGATTTTTGGCGATGTATCATCTGCTGTGGGCAAAACCATCTATTTTGATAAGAACGATCCCATCACGGTTACTGGGGTTATTGATGATGTGCCCATTAACTCACATTTTACATTCAGCGCGTTACGCTCATTTAATGCTAATTATACCGAAAGATGGGGCAGCGCGCACCTGTTTACTTACGTCCTGCTGAAGAACCATGACGATTATAAGAAGATCGAAGCTGCATCGCCCGCGTTTTATAATAAATACCTGAAAACAGACTTGGCCAATATTAATTATCGTATGGAGTTGCAGCCCCTTACTTCCATCCACCTGCACTCTAATTTGCAATTTGAGATAGGCAGCAATGGCAGTATTACTTATGTGTATGTTTTCAGCATTGTTGCTTTATTAATCTTAAGCATCGCGGTAATCAATTATGTCAACCTTACAACTGCCCGCTCTGTTGTAAGGATCAAAGAAATCGGTATCCGCAAAGTGATAGGTTCGGGACGCAGGCAATTGATGCTGATGTTTTTCTCAGAATCGATACTGTTTACAGCGCTGGCTACTGCCATCGGGATGGTGCTTGTTCAATTCGTATTACCTTATTTCAATCATCTTTCGGGCAAATCACTGGATTTATGGCAATTGGGCGTTGCAAAATCTTTATTTCTGTTTGCGAGTTTTGCCATTATTTCCGGTTTGATCAGCGGCATTTATCCGGCCTTGTTTTTATCTGGATTTGGTACCATACCTGCCATGAAAGGGCAGTTGGGTAACCAATCCTCTACTATCCTTTTCAGGAAATCACTGGTAACTTTTCAGTTTGTCATCACCATTATAATGATCGTAGGCTCATGCGTTATTTACCAGCAATTACAATATGTAATGAAGAAAGACCTGGGCTTTAACAAGTCGCAGATGCTTACTTTTCATATTCACAACAGGGCAGCCCGGGCACAAACTGAAGCTTTAAAGGCTCAGCTATTACAAAGTCCATTGATAGAAAGTGCCGCTGCTGCCGGTAATCCAATTGGCAACAATGATATCGGTGAAACTGATTTTAATATCGGCGCTGACGGAAACACTGCACCCGACACCAAATTAGTGGAGCAATTGATAGTTGACGAAGACTTTTTACCTGCCATGCAGATCAAGCTATTACAGGGCCGTAATTTTCAAAAAGGTGTGACTGACTCTGCACAAAATGCCATTATTGTTAATGAAACTTTGGTGAACGAACTTGGCTGGAAAAATCCGGTGGGCATGCGTGTGCGCACTGGAGTTGACAAAGGCGTAATACAATGGTCGACCATTGTAGGTGTGATAAAGGATTTTAATACCTATTCATTACAGCATAAGATCACTCCGATGGAACTGGTATTGCCACAAACCGCTAATGACAAAGACAATCTGTATGTAAGACTGAGTGGTAAAAATGTACCGGCGGCATTGGAGTATTTAAAAACCGTTTACAGCAAATTTGATTCTGAAAATAAAGTGGATTATCATTTCCTTGATCAGAACTTTGCCAACCAATATCAAACCGAACAAAAGCAAGGTAACTTATTGCTCATTTTCACCATACTGGCTATCAGCATTGCCTGTTTAGGTTTATTCGGACTGGTTACGTTTACGGCACAACAACGTGTAAAAGAGATAGGCATAAGGAAAGTTCTTGGAGCAAGCGTCAGCAGCATTATAACCTTATTGAGCAAGGAACTGGTTTACCTGGTATTAATAGCTACGGTAATTGCCACTCCTATCGCCTGGTTTGCTATGAATAAATGGCTGCAAAGCTTTGCCTACCGTGTTGATATGCGCTGGTGGGTATTTATTGCTGCTGGGTTCATCGCAATTCTGATCGCTTTCTTAACCATCAGTATCCGTTCAGTGAAAGCGGCACTGGCCAATCCTGTACGCAGCTTGCGGTCGGAGTGAAGTGATCGGGGCTAACCGGTGATCAGTTAATCAGTAATTGAGGGTATAAAAAAGCCCCTCTCCACCTGGAGAGGGGTTGGGGTGAGGCTCTTTATTCAACTACCAATGTTTCGATAGAGTGCGGGTTACTGCTCACTTTGGCCGCTTTACCTTTTATCCATAAAAAGTAGTCTATCTTTTCGTCGGTTTTGTTCATTACTACTACCGCAAGTTTGCCGTCAGGATTTATATAAGCGGTTGTCAGCAGTTTATCGCGGCTGGCAGAGCTGGCAATGCGTCTTGCACCTGGTTTGATGAATTTTGAAAAATGACCGATATAATAATATGAATTGGTATAGATCAGGTTACCTGATTTTGTATCAGCATGAACCGGAGCAAAGCAGAAATTGCCCACGTGGTTAGGGCCGCCCTTTTCATCCAGCAAAACATTCCAATCTGTCCATGCTACAGTACCGTCATTAAAATCGTTGATCATAGATGTACCGTATTTTTCACCCAGCGACCAATCGTTTAGTTTAGTTGCATCATATCTTTCTGCACAACCTTCGGTGAATATCAGGTTCTTATCAGGAAATGCCTGGTGAACAAGGCTTACATTCGCAAAATTCATACCGGCGCCTGTCCAGGTCTCGTACCAATGGAAACCTATGCCCCAAACATATTTTGCAGCAGCAGGATCTTCCAGAATAGTACTGGCGCGTTGGTAAAGCAAATCGCGGTTATGATCCCAAACAATCAATTTCTTGGATGATAACCCTTGTTTTTTCAGTGTCGGGCCCAAGAAATTCTTTACAAAGTCACGCTCTTCTTCGGCAGTATACAAGCATGATTCCCATGTTTGAGTAGCCATTGGCTCATTTTGCACGCTCAGTCCCCATATAGGGATACCTTCTTTTTCGTAAGCACGAATGAATTTTCCGTAAAAATTGGCCCAACTTTGGTCATATTTTTTATCCAGTTTGCCACCGTGCAGCACATCATGGTTAGTCTTCATAAATCCCGGCGGGCTCCATGGACTAACAAAAATATTCAGTTTCCCACCTGCTGCACCGATCACTTCTTTTATAAAAGGGATACGGTACTTTTTATCGTGACTGATATCAAATGTTTTTAGTGCAGCGTCGCCATCCTTTATGTAACTGTAGCTATCACTTGAAAAGTCGCAGCTCTGGATGTTGGTACGGCCAAAAGTATAGCCAATACCTTTGGTTTTATCATAATAGGCTGTTAAAAACTCTTTCTGCTTATCCTTTGGTAACTTATAAAACGTTTCGGCTGATGCATCCGTTAACGCACCGCCTATACCTACCATCGTCTGAAATTTTTTAGCAGGGTCAACAAACACGGCTACTTCGGTTTCCACCGGTTGCGGCTTGTCTTCAAAATGCAGGGTCTCAGTATTGGTGATGCGGTTGTCTGTACCTTTTTCGGTTACATAAACCTTGACCGTTTTATTTTTTAAAGAGTATTGCTGCGCCTGCTGTGCATTTACTGCCAATACTCCGGTTGCCGCAAAAGCAAGCAGAGCAATAAATTTTCTTTTCATATCAGGGATTTATAGCGGGATTGGTTTTATTATCAAATCTATCAAATTGAAATAATAAACCAATATGGAATATCATTTAATACTTATTGTGACAGCATCCTGCCCCCTTAATTTCTTACCGGGAGCATCTTTTAGACCATGATCGGTATAGCTTGCAGTAAGCTGATAGGCGCCTTTTTGCGCATCAGGCTTCAGGCGGAAATAGCCATCAGTGCCTGCATAATAGTTTACGTTAGGATCAGCAGCACTTTTGGTGATCCATTGCACTATACTTTTGATATCATTTGCAGATAACTCCTGATGCGGCGGCATTTTCTCTTTACCCCAAATTCCCGTTGAGCCAAATTGTATGCGTTTTGTCAGGCTATCCACATTGGCTTTGGTAGCCGGATAACGTTTATTGATATCCGCAAATGACGGCCCCATAGCCTTGGTATTAAAACCGTGACAGGTAATGCAATTAGAGGTCATGATGATATTCACGCCATTATTCTGAGAATTAGTAGGTGCTGCTTTGCCATTTTTCAGATAACGCACTTCCAGCAATACTTCTTTTGTGTTGATCTCATCAAACTTAGATTCGCCGTCTTCTTTATCCGAAACGCTGATCTTATAAGTCACCGACGCATCCTTATCAAAAGAGTTATTGTTTTGAGGCGATATGATCTTCACTACAGGTGAATGATTCTCCTGAAAGTTGATAAAGGAGAAGCAAATCAAACAAAGAAAAACACAAGAATAAATTATTGCTGATTTTGTAATATTCATTTCGACTAACCCAAACCTTGATTAACTTTTAAAATCTATAAAATGACGTCCTTGCGAGGAACGAAGCAATCTCTATATAGGACAATCAAGGAGCAGAAATTTTTTACTGAACGTTCTTTAAAAAATCTCTTCTCCCTGATCTGTATGGTCTGGAGATTGCTTCGTTCCTCGCAATGACGCTTTTATGTTTTACTCCTACAATTAAGCCCTTCCTATTTCCTGCGCCACCCTTTGCGCCGACCGCAAACACGATTCCATCCCTCTGCTCATATTATCGGCATATGTTCCTGCAAAATACAATCGTCCTTCGGGCTGTAATATCTGCGGCCAGAATTTGTGCATTTCTCCTATCGGAAACGGCTCCATTTCGCATACCGGGGCAAATTTATCGCGTGTCCAGTCTATGGTTAAAGCCTGTTCGATAGTATCATGCTTGCCAGGGTAAACTTGCCTGAAAGCAGCCAGTACACGTTGTGGTGAAAGTCCGCCCGGACCGAAAGCCTTCAGAATAACACGCTTGGTATCCACCTGGTTTGTTTCCAGCCAGATGGATGAGATATCCGAATGCTCAAACTCCATGTTAATACTTTTAATACCATCATCCAGCCAGAATTTAGTGCTGGCCTCGAACACATAAAACGGGTGCGACGAATACGCCAGGTTATCCACCACGTATTGTTTCTCGGCCGAAAGTGGCGGCGTAACCGGAATGCTTTTGAATATCGGCAGCGTAATGCAATTGACAACATAATCCGCGTTTAGTTCTGTTTCCTTTTCCGCACCGTATGGGCGATAAGACACTGTTACCCCGGTTTTACTTTGCTTGATGGCAGTTACAGGACTGTTCAATTTCACACGCCCACCCAGGCGTTTGGCAAAGGCGATAGGCAATTGCTCATTGCCGTCTTTCAAATGAAACGTTTCGCCTTCAGAATAAGGTATCTTCCTGAAATCCATGATCGCCATTCGCCATAAGTAATACAAAGCCGAAGTATTGTGCCCGCCTAACTGTTTAAGTGCAGCCGGCGAGGCGCCTTCTTTTTTAAATATTTCGGAAATGGATATTTTATCCAGATCATCATACCCTACACCAAATGGTTGATAAGCATCGGTAAACTTGCTTAGATAAGGCTTGATGTAATAAGGTCCAAGCTCATACATCGGGTGTTCCGACAGGAATTTGACTTCTTTTTCATTGAACCCAAACTGGGTCAAAACCCCCGGATCCTTTAACTGCTCAGCAGAATAAAACTTACCGCCGATCATTTTAAGAGCGTCCTTGTCGTAGTTATATTCCGAACCTTCTGCATTGGGATATGGGATGGCAGTTAACTTAAACTCTTCTACGTATTCAAAAAATCGTTCATAGCCGGGCTTAGTGATATGGTCGGCACCGTAATCGGCATACAATCCATCAGACAACCCATCTCTTCCGGTGAACACATGTCCACCATATCTGCCTGAAGCTTCCAGTACCACAACCTCATGACCAGCCTTCATCAGTTCATAAGCACAGCAGAGCCCGGTAATGCCTGCCCCTGCAACGATCACCTTTTTGGCGGTAGGACGTGATGTTTCTGCAGATAATAATTTCGGCGCAACAACTGCTCCGGCGCCAGCGATCAGGGTATCTTTTATAAATTTCCTTCTCTTGATTTTTCTCATAGGTATTGTGAAAACTGAATAATAGGCTTAATATCGTAATAATCTTTATACCTGTCAATCAACCTGAAATTATGCTGAAAAAACTGCTCTTCGCTACCCTTATTTCTATGCCTTTTATTGTTTCGGCCCAGGAAAATACACTCCCCCCAATTCCAATGAGGGAGCATATTGTGTATTACGAAAAGTTCTATCATATAAAGGCCGGATTAAGCAAACAGCAGGTTATCATTAATGCCATGCAGTGGTTTAAAGAAGCTTTCCCAAATCAACCGGTAGCAGCATTAAGTAAAAGCGAACAACCGTCAGCAGTGAACGGAACAGGACTTTTTAAAGTGAATACAACGGCCGGAAATTACTACTGGCTGAGATTTAAGGTGAGCATGATACCGGGCGATGGTGTATTAACTTTCAGGATATATAATGTGTATGAAAAGCCGATTGAAAAAGGCATCACCAATGAGTTTTCCAAGATCGAATACCGCTGGTGGGATTATAGGAATGGGCATCCATGGTCAGCAGATGATAAGCCTTTGTTCAATGGTTTGGATTCTGGTGTAAATGCCTTATCCATTTCATTAGAGAAGAAGATAGGCAAATTGCAGGCGCCGCGTTTCCGTGCGCTGGCATTGTATTCCACCAATGTAGAGGCAGATCACGTGGATTTTGCCTATGATGCGATAAAATTTTACAATAAGCTGGCAGCAAAAAAAGGTTTTGTGATTGATACCACCTCCAACTGGGAAAAACTGAATGATGACAACCTGAAAAACTATCAGCTGGTGATCTGGCTGAACGAATTCCCGCATAATGAGGCGGAGAGACGATCATTTGAAAAGTTTATGGGTAGTGGCGGTGCATGGCTGGGATTCCATGTATCGGGCTATAATGATAAGGATACGCATTGGCCATGGTTTGTTGATTTTATGGGTGGCGCAGTTTTTTACAACAACAACTGGCCTCCGCTGCCTGCTAAAATGATTGTGGATGATAACAAACACCCGGTAACCAAAGATCTGCCTAAAACTTATACCGCACCGATCAACGAATGGTATGGCTGGAAACCTAACCCGCGGGATAATAAAGATGTGAAGGTATTAGTGACGCTTGCAACATCCAATTATCCATTGGGAAAAAAAGATGTGATCCGCGAGGGTGATATTCCTGTGGTGTGGACGAACACCAAATACAAAATGCTGTACATGAACATGGGTCACGGTGATATGAACCTGACCTCGGTTGTGCAGAACAAGATGTTTGAGGATGCCATTTTATGGCTGGGCAAAAAATAAATTTTCGTTCCCGTCATTTCTCCGTTAAACCTTTGACTATTAGTACCGTTTAAGGTGTTATGACAAAACACTTACCCCTTGTCCTTTTTATCCTGAGTTTGACAGCGCTTATAGCCTGTAAAAAAAGCAGCAACCCCAATCCCGGTACCGGGACTACCGGTTCCACAGGTACAACCGGCATTACTGGTACCACAGGAACAACCAGTACTTCAGATACAGCAAAACTATATTTCCCGCCAACCACAGGAACTACCTGGCAAACAACAACCGTAGCTTCGCTTGGGTGGGATCAAACACAATTGGATGCTCTTTACCCTTATTTAGAGGGTGTGGGAACAAAAGCCTTTATCATTCTGAAAGATGGCAAGATCGTTACCGAACATTACTTCGGCACGTTTACCGCTGATAGTCTCTGGTATTGGGCATCGGCAGGAAAAACTGTGACCGCCATGCTGGTAGGTATTGCACAAAAAGACGGCCTGATCAATATCAATAATAAAACATCAACCTACATCGGTACCGGATGGACATCCGAGCCTTTGGGTAAAGAAAACTTGATCACCATAAAAAATCAGCTGACCATGACCACCGGCTTAGATGATGGCGTATCCGATCCGGATTGCACACTGCCTGGTTGCCTGGTTTACAAAGCCGATGCAGGGACGCGCTGGGCTTATCATACCGGTGCTTATACTATACTAGACAGCGTAATTGAAAGGGCAAGCGGTTTAGCCTTCAACACCTACTTTCAGCAAAAACTCAGGGATAAAATCGGCATGAATGGCTTGTGGATCAAGTCGCCACATTCAAACAACGTTTATTACAGTAACGCCCGCAGCATGGCGCGTTTTGGTTTGCTGATGCTGAACAAAGGCAACTGGAATGGAACACCAATTTTAACGGATACCAACTATTTTAACAGCCAGGTAAACACCTCGCAAAATCTGAACCTGAGCTATGGCTATTTAACCTGGCTCAACGGAAAAGCCAGCAGTATGCTCCCACAAACGCAAATTGTATTCCCGGTTTCTATTATACCCAACGCCCCGGCTGATCTGTATGCCGCTTTAGGTAAAAACGATCAAAAGGTTTATGTGGTACCATCACAAAAATTGGTGGTAATCCGAATGGGTAATACCGCAGGCGGCGTCAATTTAGCCGGTGATGATTTTGATAATACACTTTGGGGAAAGTTGAAAGCGATTATTAAGTATTAAGCCGCTTTTAAATACTTACAGATCAGTATCCCATAGATTAGCAAACCACCAGCCGAGATAATAGCGCTTATGGTTATGGCATGAACTATTGCTCCCGTTCCGCCGTTTGTCATTGCACCAAATACAGCCACACCCACTGCTCCTGCTGCTTGCCTGGTAGTGTTCAACACAGCCGATGCAATACCTGATCGTGTTTTATCAACGGTGGATAATATGCCTGTTGTCATAGCCGGGACTGCCAGACCCATACCTAAGGGGATGGTAAGAAATGGAATAAACAATTGCCAATAAGGTGTGTTATCCTTTGCGATTAGCAGCATAATAAAACCAGCAACAAAGATACTCACACCTATCAATATGGGTACACGAGTCCCAAACTTCGCCATTACTTTACTGCTAATCAGATTTGATATGATAAACCCTGCTGTTAGTGGCAGAAAGGCCATTCCGGCATTAAGTGAAGAGTAATGCAAAACTTGTTGCAGGTATAAGCTCAAAACGAATATGGTTCCGTAATAAGCGCCGTTTAACAGCATCCCTAATCCAACCAAAAAGTTGAAATTGGATTTTTTGAAAAGATCAAGCGGTAAAATCGGCGCCTTTGCTTTTCTTTCAATCTGAAGAAATATGATTAAGGCGATGGTACTAAAAATAAGTCCCCCATAGATCAGCGGATGTTTCGGGCCTAAATGATGCCATTCGATAATGGAAGCGATCAATGCAGTAAGCGCTAGCATCCAGGTAAATTGTCCCGGCAGATCGAATCCTTTGTTAGACTGACGTCCATTTGTTGTTAACCTGAAACTACAGAGTGTACCCGCCAGGCAAAAAGGCAGGTTTACAAAAAAGATCATCCGCCAGTTACTGATATGTATAAGCAAACCGCCGAGTATTGGTCCGGCAGCAATAGACACTCCTCCGGCAGCAGTCCACAATGCTACAGCACGGGCCCGGTCATTAGGCTGATGCGAAAAGTTATGATTTAAAATAGACAGTGAACTCGGTATCATAACGGCAGAACCAATGCCCTGCAATACCCTGAAACCTATCAGGCTGACAGGACTCCATGATAGACCGCAACCCAAAGACGCTAATCCAAATATGAACAACCCTAATTGAAATATGCGTTTTGATCCCAGCAGATCGCTCATGCCACCCGCCGAAAGCATAAATACCGCAAAGGCAATAGTATAGGCATCTACAATCCACTGTAATGCACTTACCCCTGCTGAAAACGATTTTTCTATCTGCGGCAATGCGATATTTACAATAGAAACATCCAACTGGGATACCACAAACGCAAGGCTGGCCGTGCCTACAATAAATCCGAAAGAAAGCGAATTATTACTCGTCATAGCGGCAAAGGTAAATTTCTCCCAAATCCGATCTATCACGGAAACTTGATGAATGAAAAACTTACATTGAAAAGGACTAATGCTTATTTTAAGGAAGCCAGGGTAATGCTGGCAACATCTTTGAGTGCATTTTTATCCGCACCCGAACGGGCGATCACGCGTAAAGCATTGATACTGCCAAACAGGAAACGGGCATAAGCACGGGCAGTATTCTTAGTGGAGAACTGCCCCATCTTCTGTCCTTTTTCTATAATAGTGACCAAAGCATCTTCAACGCTTTTATTATTGGCATGTACCAAGACTCCTATCTCCTCATCCTGCCCGGCAATTTCAACTGCGGTATTTACCATGAAGCAGCCCCTTGCTACAGTATCTTCGCAGCTTTCTTTTACCAGGCCATCAAATACCCGCTTAATAGCTTTTTCAGGATCATCCGCCTTACTCAGCATATCGATCAAAGCTTTAGTTTGCTGTTCCTGGTATTTTTTGAGGGCCTTTTTAAATAGTGTCTTTTTATCAGAATAGGTATTATAAAGGCTTGAACGGTTGATCTGTAGTTCATCCACCAAATCCTGCGCCGATGTGGCATTATAGCCTTTCCTCCAGAAAAGGTTGGTCGCCTTTTCAAGCAGTTCGTCTTCGTCAAATTCTTTTTTCCTTGCCATAATTCCCTCCGCACAAAAATACATTTCTCAGCATAAAGTGGTTTTAATTTTGCCCATACACAAATCGGGTATTGTATATGGGCTAAAACTTAATCAATATACTACTGCGTTTACAGTTAATCCGCCATCTGCTGTAATTTCAGTTCCGGTGATGAACGAAGCATCATCAGAAGCGAGGAAGCGAACCACATGGGCGATCTCTTCTGCTTTACCAAAACGGTTAAGCAATATTCTTTGTCCTAATATCTCGCCAAAACCATTTACCTGTTCCTGGCTCAAACCTAATTTCCCATAAAGCGGGGTTTCTATCGGGCCGGGAGAAACAGCGTTCACACGTATTTTGCGCGAAGCAAGCTCACGTGCCAATACTTTATTTAATGACAGCAATGCTGCTTTACTTGCTGAATAAACACTACTATCAGGCATACCCAAGACCGCATTTACCGAAGTATTGAAAATGATTGAAGCGCCGTCATTAAGAATTGGCAGGAATTTCTGCACAGTAAAATAAACTCCTTTTACATTGGCATTCATTATGGCATCATAATGCTCTTCGGTAGCGGTTTCAAGCGGGCTAAAACTTGCCAAACCTGCGTTCAGGAACAGTACATCTACTTTTCCGAATTTTTCTTTTACCTCAGCAGCTAACTGGCCGATTTGATCTATCTTACTTTGATCAGAAACAATTCCGGTTACACCCAGTTCAGCAGCAGCTTTTTCCGCTGCTTCTTTATTGCGTCCGGTAATAACCACTTTGGCGCCTTGCTGTGCAAGTTCTTGTGCCGTTGCATAACCTATGCCGCTTGTACCCCCGGTAACTACGGCTACTTTATTTTCTAAGCTTTTCATTTTTTGATTGTCTTTTGAATGATTAACGATACAAAGTTAATTATTTTGAAACGATCATTTCAAAATAATTGTGTAATCTTTCTGTCATCTTTATAAAACATGAAGATAACTGGCCCACCGGCAAGTAAACAATTAATTATCAATAATATATAAAGGAAAAGCCCGGCATTTCTGCCAGGCTTTGTTCTTCAATTTATTAATGGTGATTAAGCCAGATCGAAACGATCAAGGTTCATTACTTTGTTCCATGCAGCAACAAAGTCTTTAACAAATTTGCCTTGAGTGCCTGCCTCGCCATATACTTCGGCAATAGCTCTTAGTTCGGCATGTGAACCAAAAATGAGATCAGCACGGGTAGCGGTCCATTTAAAGCCACCTGTTTTGCGGTCATGGCCTTCAAACAGTTCCCTTTCATCACCGGTTGGTTTCCAGGCGGTACCCATATCGAGCAAATTGACAAAGAAATCATTAGTCAATTGGCCGGGACGATCTGTAAGGATACCATGTGGCGAACCATCATGATTAGCATTCAAAGCACGCATGCCGCCAACTAATACAGCCATTTCAGGTGCAGTCAGTGTTAATAATTGTGCTTTGTCTATCAGGTATTCTTCTGAGCGCACACGCGCAGCTTTGCTGCGATAATTGCGGAATCCATCAGCAACTGGTTCCATATATTCAAAGGATTCCACATCAGTTTCTTCCTGTGAAGCATCTGTACGGCCCGGAGTAAACGGAACAGTAATGTTGCTGCCTGCATCTTTAGCAGCTTTTTCTACTGCAGCGCAACCGGCCAATACGATCAGGTCAGCAAGCGACACTTTTTTACCGCCGCTTTGCGAGTCATTGAAATTCTTCTGAATACCTTCTAAAATTGATAATACATGATTTAACTGAGCCGGATTATTTGCTTCCCAGTATCTTTGCGGAGCCAACCTGACGCGGGCACCGTTAGCGCCGCCACGCTTATCGCCGCCACGGAAAGTAGACGCAGAAGCCCAGGCAGTTGAAACAAGCTGAGAAACAGTTAAGCTCGATTCTAAAACTTTTGACTTTAATGCTGCAATATCATTCTGATCGATCAACTGATGATCCACAACTGGAACAGGGTCTTGCCAGATCAATATTTCAGCAGGAACATCTTTACCCAAATAACGAGCACGTGGCCCCATATCACGATGTGTCAGCTTGAACCATGCCCGGGCAAAGGCATCTGCAAATTGATCAGGATTCTCATAAAAACGTCTCGATATCTTTTCATATTCCGGATCGAACCGCAAAGAAAGGTCAGTTGTAAGCATTCTTGGAGCGTGCTTTTTGTTGGAATCAAAAGCATCAGGAATCACAGCTTCTGCATTTTTTGCTACCCACTGATTTGCACCACCGGGGCTTTTAGTCAGCTCCCATTCGTAATTGAACAGATGATCAAAAAAATCATTGCTCCATTTAGTAGGTGTTTTTGTCCAGATCACTTCCAAACCACTGGTAATGGCATCAGCACCTTTTCCTGAACCGTAGCTGTTATTCCACCCGAATCCCTGGTTCTCTATAGCGGCTGCTTCTGGCTCTTTACCTACATGATCAGCTGTAGAGGCCCCGTGGGTCTTTCCAAAGCTATGTCCCCCTGCGATTAGCGCGACGGTTTCTTCGTCATTCATTGCCATACGGCCAAATGTATCACGGATATCTTTTGCCGCCATAACAGGGTCAGGGTTACCATCAGGGCCTTCCGGATTTACATAGATAAGACCCATTTGTACAGCGGCAAGCGGTTTTTCCAGGTTGCGGGAATGGATAGTTCCATCGGGACTATCATCCGTTACCACCACACCAGTATTTTTATCTGCACCTTCAGAACCATGAGCATAACGAATATCGCCGCCCAGCCAGGTATTTTCAGCGCCCCAGTACACGGCTTCATCTGCTTCCCAAACGTCCTCACGACCACCACCGAATCCGAAGGTCTTAAATCCCATTGATTCCAATGCGATATTACCGGCAAGGATCATTAAATCGGCCCATGAAATTTTGTTGCCATATTTTTGTTTGATCGGCCAAAGCAACCTGCGGGCCTTATCAAGGCTCACATTATCCGGCCAGCTATTCAGCGGCGCAAAACGCTGCTGCCCCTGTCCTGCCCCACCGCGACCATCGGTGATACGATACGTACCGGCACTATGCCAGGCCATACGGATAAACAGACCACCATAGTGCCCGAAATCAGCTGGCCACCAGTCCTGCGAGTCGGTCATTAGTGCATGCAGATCTTGCTTTACAGCCTCCAGGTCGAGGCTTTTAAAAGCTTCGGCATAGTTAAAATCTTTATCCATCGGGTTAGATGCACCCGAATGCTGGCGCAGAATGCTCAGCTTAAGCTGATTGGGCCACCAATCGCGGTTCCTTGTGCCGCCACCTCCAACGTTGTTTTTCATACTGCCATTGTGAAAGGGGCACTTGCTGATGTCATTTGCAGAGTTTTCCATAGATTTAAATTTGGTTTGCTTTTTCCCAAATTTATAACACAACTTTGGATAGAAAAAATCGATTGTTTTTATTCAGATATAGGTTTTATCTATGTAGGGATTACCCTAAATCAGAAGTCATGACGGAATATTTTATTGGAATAATGACAATGCCTGTATATTGATCAGCAAACTAAACTGGGATTGGGGTAATTATCGCTCTGATCTTCCGCAACGTTATCAAGGCATTGAAAATCTTTTTCAATCAGCAGGTAAAGCGGGGCTTTCTGTTCAAAGCCAATCCGTTCCGTTTCAACCCACTCATCAGACCAACTGTATGGCATAAATACGATGATCTTATTATTCATAAACTCGGCCTCGAGGCTAAGCACCGAGCCTTTCTGCAAAGCATATGTCAACTGCGTTTTGCCGAAATCAATCACTTCTTCGATGTAGCCATCTCGGCCAAATCGTGTCACGTCCGTCATCGATAGCCTGTACCGCAACGAATTCCCTTTAATGCGTACCTTCATGATCGTTCATATTTAAAATATCCCTCAACTCTACTACATATCCTATTATAATAATAGCCGGATAGGTCAGCCCATTATTCTCGGCCATAGCAGGTAGATCTTTAACCAGGCCCGACACCGACTTTTGATGCTTCATAGAAGCATGCTGTATGACGGCCGCCGGGGTATCGCCTTTGCCCTCCTGAATATAGGTATCAGCAATGGATGCCAATTGTTTCATTCCCATGTAAATAACCACGGTAGCGTTGCTCTGCATAGCTAACCGCAAATCTGCCGATAGCGTGCCATCCTTTTTTGTACCGGTTACTGCCCATATACCTTCGCTGATGGCCCGGTGGGTAAGCGGAATATCTTCTAACCCACAAGCCTGCATGCTGGTTATCCCCGGAATAAAATGCGTTTTGATGCCCAGTTGTCGTGCATAAATGATCTCTTCAAACCCTCTTCCGAATATGAACGGATCACCTCCTTTTAATCTGACTACTTTGCCTTTAGTAAAACAATAATGTTTTATCATCTCGAGGATAGCTTCCTGTGGTGTGTATTCACCATAAGGTTGCTTACCTACATATATTTTATCTGCATAAGCGGGAGCGATATTCAGCAATTCTTTATTTGCAAGGTTATCATATAGCACTACTTCGGCTGTTTCAAGTACTTTATATCCTTTAATAGTCAACAAATCAGGGTCTCCGGGACCAGCTCCCACGATAAACAACTCAGGAATTACGTTTTTCGCCTTCATATTTTTATAATTTCTGACATTTTTCGATTTCATCGAATAAAATCAGGTCAAAAATTTAATTTATATACAAAATAACTTAATAAATATGATTTAAGTCATGAAATTATCTAAATAATAGCATCAGTTTTTAGCCAATTATTGTAATAATCATAAAAATTGCAAAAAATAGTCAAATTATCAGCCAATTTATTGACAAACTGCATAAAATTGACTAATATTGTTATCGTAAATACATTTTTGGTCGCAACTTTAATGCATTTACTGAAAAATTGCTTTAACATTTAAAAAACTAATATGTCGAAACCAACCATCATAGTAGTTGGCAACGGTATGGTAGGTTACAAGTTTTGTGAAAAGCTCGTAGCCAGATCAGCTAACTACAATATTATAGTATTTGGCGAAGAACCACGCCGCGCATACGACCGGGTTCACCTGAGCGAATACTTTGCCGGTAAATCAGCCGAAGACCTTTCGCTTTCATCCGTATCATGGTACGCCGACAATCATATAACGCTTCATCTCGATGATCCGATACAAGAGATCAACAGAAGCAGCAAAACCGTTCATTCCCTAAAAGGATTAAGCCTAAAATATGATTATCTAATATTAGCTACGGGCTCCTCCGCATTTGTGCCGGATATTCCGGGGATTGAGAAAGAAGGCATTTTTGTATACCGAACCATTGAAGATCTTGATCTGATAAAAGCCTACGCAGCTAATGCAAAGAATGGCGCTGTGATGGGCGGCGGCCTTCTTGGCCTGGAAGCGGCCAAAGCCTTAATCGATCTTGGCATCAGCGAAACACATGTTATAGAATTTGCTCCGAGATTAATGCCCCGTCAGATCGACTCAGCCGGAAGCGCCATGCTGCAGTCTAAACTTAAGCAACTCGGCTTAAACATCCATTTAAATAAAAGCACGGCCTACATTGCAGGCGAACACAAAATTGATGCTTTAAAATTTAACGACGATACTTCTTTAACAATTGACATGCTGGTTATCAGCGCGGGTATACGCCCGCGTGACGAACTGGCTAAATTAGCAGGACTGCATACAGGCTCACGTGGCGGTATCCTTGTAAACGAGAAGATGCAAACCAGCGACGAGTCAATCTTTGCTATTGGCGAGTGTGCGCTATATGAAAACATGATCTACGGCCTGGTAGCGCCGGGTTATGAAATGGCGGATGTTGTGGTTTCGCAATTAATTGGTACAGAAAAATCATTCCACGGCTTTGACATGAGCACCAAGCTGAAGCTGATTGGCGTAGACGTTGCCAGCTTTGGCGATGCATTTGTAACCGAACCCGATTGCCGGACCATTATTTTTGAAGATACCCACAAGGGCGTTTATAAACGCATCAACATCAGCAATGATGGCAAATACCTTCTCGGTGGCATCCTGATTGGCGAAGCGGAAGCTTACAACATGCTGCTGCAGACTGTCAATAATAAAATTGTTCTGCCACCAAACCCCGAGGATCTGATATTAGGTTCTCGCGGTGAATCTGTAAGCGAAGGCGCAGGCGTTTTGAGCCTGCCCGATGACGCATTGATCTGCTCATGCGAGGCGGTGACCAAAGCTACTATCTGCGATGCCGTAAATGATGGTTGCAGTACCGTTGACAGCATTAAGAAATGCACAAAAGCAGGGACAGGCTGCGGTGGCTGCGTGCCGTTAGTAAAAGACCTGATCGCGGGCACCATGAAGGCCAATGGTCAGTATATCAAGAATGTGATATGCGAACACTTTGATTATTCAAGACAGGAGCTTTATGACCTGATTAAGATAAATAAGCTGAAAAGCTACGACCTGACGTTGGATCACTTTGGCAAAGGCGACGGCTGCGAGGTGTGCAAACCTGCAGTTGCAAGCATACTTTCAAGCCTTTGGAATGATGTGATTGTGAAACAGGATACGATCCAGGATAGCAATGACCGTTTCCTGGCAAATATCCAGAAGGGTGGCACTTATTCAGTAGTTCCGCGTGTGCCGGGCGGCGAGATCACCGCCGATAAACTGATCGTGTTGGGCCAGGTCGCAAAAAAATATGGCCTTTATACAAAAATAACCGGCGGGCAGCGCATCGACCTGTTCGGCGCACACTTGAACGATCTGCCGCTGATATGGGAAGAACTAATCGATGCAGGTTTTGAAAGCGGCCACGCCTACGGCAAAGCCCTGCGCACAGTAAAAAGCTGTGTGGGCAGCACCTGGTGCCGCTTCGGTTTACATGACAGCGTTTCGTTTGCTATAGAAATTGAGGAGAGATATAAAGGTATCCGTGCACCGCATAAAATAAAAGGCGGCGTAAGCGGCTGCATCCGCGAGTGCGCCGAAGCACAATCAAAAGACTTTGGCGTGATCGCTACCGAAAAAGGCTGGAACCTGTATGTATGCGGCAATGGCGGCTCGAAACCGCAACACGCACAGCTATTGGCAAGCGATATAGATAAAGATATGTTAGTTAAATATCTCGACCGCTTCCTTATGTTCTACATCAAAACAGCTGACCCGCTAACACGCACCGCAACCTGGCTGAATAAAATGGAAGGCGGATTAAGCTATCTGAAAAATGTGGTAATAAATGACAGCCTGGGCATCGGCACTTCATTGGAAGAAGAAATGCAATCACTGATCAACAGCTACCATTGTGAGTGGAAGGAAGTGATTAACAGCCCCGAATTAAGGAAACGCTTTGCACACTTCATTAACGCACCGGAAGAAAAAGACCCGACTGTACAATTTGAGCCGATGCGCGAACAATTGAAAGCGAAGTGGTAATTAAAGTTCATTAGCTCACTGGTTCAATAGTTCATTGGTTCAATAGTTCAATAGTATTTAGAGTTTAGGATTTAAAATTTATCAGATTATGGAAACATTAGTAGATATCAAATGGGTGATGGCTTGCTATAGTGATGACATCCCGGAAAATGGCGGTGCTTGTATTAAGCACGGCGATGAGCAAATTGCAATCTATAATTTTTCGCGCAGGGGTGAGTGGTTCGCTACGCAGAATCTTTGTCCGCATAAACAGCAAATGGTTTTATCGCGCGGCATGATCGGCAGTACCGGCGAGGCGTGTGAGCCGAAAGTGGCCTGCCCCTTCCACAAAAAAACATTCTCATTATTGACCGGCGAGTGTTTGAGCGGTGAAGAGTTCCAAATTAAAACCTATCCTGTAAAGGTTCAGGACGGCAGGGTTTATATCGGCGTAGCTGCTTAGTTAACAGCCAGTTTGGCCAGACCATCGGAATCTGCAATCGCTATGCTTTTTCCGGATAGCTTGATGAGCTTTTCTTTTACAAGCTCATTGATCATCCGGAATACCGTTTCGTAGGTTGCCCCGGCAAATGATGCCAGATCCTGTCGACTTAGGTCGATATTAATAAAACCTTTATCATCTTCGCCAAACATATCCTTTAAATGAAGAAGCGCTTCGGCTACCCTGCCTTTTACTGGCATGTGCGCCAGGTTGCGCATTTTCTTTTCAGACTCATACAGTTCCTGCACCAAAAAGTGTATCAACTGGGCAGTAAATTCACTATTAGTTTTAAGTGTAGCCTCAAATAATTTAGTATCGATAAAACAAACAACGCTGGGCTCGAGCGCTGCGGCCGATATGGGATAAACCAAATTACCACCCAGCCCGCGATGGCCAAGTATAGCGCCACCTTTTGCAAAACGTATGATCAAATCTTTATCTTCATCCCATTTCTTATATACTTTTACACTTCCTGAGTACACAAAATATACACCAGTTACAGGTTCTCCTTCTCTAAAAACCACCTCTCCTTTCTTCAATTTTCTATTTTTTTTACCTAAAGCTATAGCCGGTTGCCATTCTTTTATACAATTCCGGCACATAAAACAGCTATTGGCATCACAAATCAAGGCATTTTTCTTCATTTTCAGTTAATTACGGTGTTATTTATACACTTTTAAGGCTAAAAATATTTCCAATTAGCCTTTTTTATATCAATCATCAGACATCAATGGCAATTTTACCGTTATTTTTTATAAAACGGATCAATATTTTGATTATTTAAGAAGAAATATGTTGTTAATGTCATTAAATTTTAAAAAAACAAGCAGATAAATATAAAAATAATCCAATATATATTTTATAAAATGTCATTTTGATGAATATTAAAAGGAATTAAATTAAATTATTTATAAAAAATTGACTTTTATATAATTTAAATCACAAAAATTAGCCAAAATGACTGTTTTTATTGGATAAATATATTAATCAGGGTATATTTATATCAAATTAACGACGTCGATAATTTAAATAGTTCAAATTTTAGCGCCTATGGCTAAAAATTAAATAAAGATCAAAAAAAATCCCCGTCCGGAGGTCGCAGTCCAGACAGGGCTAACAGTTTTTCTTGCTTTAACAATTAAAAAACTAAATCAAATGTACAAAAATGTATTAAATCAAGGCATTGTTGTGCTGATTATCTTGTTTGGATCATGTTTTTCTGCATTTTCTCAAACGATCACCGCAAATCCTTCAGCAACAAGTGCTTCTGCCGATACAAAATCGGATCATCCTCCGGCGGCAAACGGTCAACTATCGTTGTCCGGCCAATTACGCACCCGTGGCGAATTCCGTGACGGATATGGCACACTCGAATCTACAAATAATAAAGATGCTGCATTCGTTTCGCAGCGGACAAGAATAGTCTTCGACTATCATTCCAGTAAATTAATTTTTCACACTTCGGTTCAGGATGTACGGCTTTGGGGCCAGGATGCATCAACAACCAGCATTACTGATGGCAACCGCCTTGAGGTGCATGAAGCCTGGGGTGAGCTTGTTCTATCTAATAAAAAAGACACTTCATTCATAAAATCCCCATTCGATTACTTTGGCATCAGGCTCGGGCGCCAGGAATTGGTTTATGATGATGAACGCCTGCTTGGGAACCTCGACTGGACACAACAGGGCCGCAGGCACGATGCCATCGTCTTCAAGGCCCTCCAAAATGGCTGGCAATTTGATCTTGGTGGCGCATTTAATCAAAACACTGATGCCATTAACTACAATGGCACCTATTATACCCCCGCCAATGTTCCAGCAACTATTAAAGACAGCAAAGGTAATCTGGCTAATACACCATCCGGTACGATTCCGCTGATCAACAGCACAGGTATTAGCGCCAAAAATGGAAGCCCGGCATTCGCCAATCCACCGGGAACCAATGCTGCCACGCAAGACTATAAGGCTATGGAATACCTGTATGTTGCTAAAAAATTCAATAAAACAAAAATTTCAGGGCTGTTCCTTACCGATCAATTTAGCAAATATGTACTCGATTCGGTAAAAAATGTATCTGGTACCGACGTGGGGTATGTCTACGGGCGCAGGTTCAACCAACCCGGTGTTAACACCCGGTTCACTACAGGGCTACTGGCAAATCCCGTATTTGGCGATAGTGACCAATGGCTCGGTACTGCAGGATATTATTACCAGGGCGGCCATAACCGGGATGGGGCATCGTTAAGCGCTTACACTTATACGCTTTCATTGACTTACAAACCGGGTAAAATAGGATACACAGCAGGCTGGGATTATCTCTCGGGAAATAACAGCTTCAGTAGTTCCACGACGGACCATCGCTTTGATCCGCTATACGGAACGCCTCATAAATTCTGGGGATACATGGACTATTTCTATGCTGTAAGCGGTGCCCCAACAGGCGGATTAAGCAACCCGTATTTAAAAGTAAAATACAGTGCAAGCCGCCTATCTGTAGAGCTGGCAAATCACTACTTCTACCTGGCACAGGAACAAAAAGACATTAATAGCCAGCCGGTAAGCAAGTACCTGGGCACCGAATTCGACTTAACTACAGGGTATAAGCTGAACAAATTTACCAATGTCGATTTAGGCTTTTCTTATATGGCGGCAACCGCAAGTATGGAGTACGCCAAAAATATAACACCCGGAGCTGCACGGCTGAACCCGGTTTGGGCATACCTGCAATTGAACATCAAACCCGAATTTTTAAACAAATAGCCTTTTTTGACTAACAAATTAAAAATACGATCATGAAAAATCAACTTACCAAACTCAACATATTCTCGCTAAAAGGCATACAAATGCGCACCTTCCATATCACCTGGCTGATGTTTTTTGTGTGCTTTTTTGGCTGGTTCGGACTGGCGCCATTGATGCCGACTATTCGCGCCGAATTGCACTTAACTAAAGCCATGGTAGGCAATACCATTATTGCTTCCGTGGCATCTACCATTATCGCCCGTCTCATTATTGGTAAACTATGCGATACTTGGGGTCCGAGGAAAACTGCTGTACGATTATTACTTGTCGGCTCTCTTCCTGTTTTCCTTGTTGGACTTGCGCATGACTACACCACCTTTTTATTATTCCGGCTGGCGATAGGAGTTATAGGCGCTTCGTTCGTCATCACGCAGTTCCATACCTCGATGATGTTTGCACCCAATATTAAAGGTACAGCCAACGCGATAACCGGGGGCTGGGGCAACCTGGGCGGCGGCGTAACCAACATGGTAATGCCATTGATCTTTGCTGCTATTGTAGGTTTTGGTTACACCAAAGCTGAAGCATGGCGCTACGCGATGATCGTACCAGGAGTAATGATGTTAATCATCGCCTTCATTTATTACAAATTCACGAAAGACACCCCTGAAGGCAATTATGACGAGATCGGTTATACCAAATCAAAATCAGGCAAAACCGATTGGACCGTACTGGCCGACTGGCGTATTTGGGCGCTGACTATGGCATACGCCATGTGTTTCGGAATGGAAATCACCTTTGATAACGTAGCCTCACTGCACTTTGTGGACTCATTCCATCTTTCACAAAGCAGTGCCGGTTTTTGGGCCGGGATATTTGGCTTCATGAACATTTTTGCACGTGCACTGGGCGGCGTTGTATCTGACAAAGTTGGCGGCAAGTTTGGTATGCGTGGCAAAGGATTGTTGCTGGCCTGTGTCTTACTACTCGAAGGTTGCGGATTACTGTTATTCGCGCAGGCGGGTTCACTTGTAGCCGCTATCAGCTTTATGCTGATGTTCGCACTGTTCCTCAAAATGTCTAATGGAGCTACCTATGGCATCGTTCCATTTATCAACGCAAAAAATGTGGGTTTGGTCAGCGGCATTGTTGGCGCTGGTGGCAATCTTGGCGGGATGCTGTTTGGCTTCCTGTTCAAGTCGGCTACAATTACTTACATACAGGCATTTACTTACATCGGTTATACAGTGATCGTTGTTTCATTGATCATACTAATCACCCGCTTCCGCAGGGATGCTGTGACAGAAGGAAGTACGCAAGGAGTTGTTGCAGGAGTAGCATAGCCTCACCCCGACCCTCTCCAAGGGAGAGGGAGAAAAGAAAATTAATAATTCCTTGCTTTTAAAGTCCTCTCCCTTGGAGAGGATTTAGGTGAGGCAAAAACGAGATAACCCATGTCCGCAAATAAAAACACCAACAAACTAACATCAACCTGCTGCTATTGCGGGGTTGGCTGCGGCGTGGTTATCAACAAGGAAAAGAACGGCACCGTTTCCCTCGAGGGCAATAAAGATTACCCGGTTAACAAGGGTATGCTTTGCAGCAAGGGGATGAACCTTCACTATACGGTTAATGACCGCAGCGACAGGCTTTTGTACCCCGAAATGCGCTACAACAGGAGCATGCCGATGCAGAAGGTAAGCTGGGATGATGCACTCGACCGGGCGGCTGCCGTTTTCAAAACTTTTATCAATAAATACGGCCCCGATTCGGTGGCCTTTTATGCTTCGGGGCAGTGCCTTACTGAAGAATACTATGTGATCAATAAGCTGATGAAGGGGTTCATCGGCAGCAACAATATCGATACCAATTCTCGCCTGTGCATGAGCAGTGCGGTTGCGGCTTACAAGATGGCGTTGGGCGAGGATTCTGTGCCGGTTTGTTATGATGATATTGAGCTAGCTGACTGCTTTTACGTTATTGGTGCTAACCCCGCCTGGTGCCACCCTATTTTATGGCGAAGGGTTGAAGCCCATAAAGTTGCTAATCCGGATGCAAAAATAATCATTGTTGATCCACGGGTTACTGACAGCTGCTCGGTAGCTGATCTGCATTTACAGATCAACCCCGGAACAGATATTACTTTGAATCATGTTATCGGTCGCTTGCTGATCGAAAACGGAGATATCGATATTGATTTTATCCGAAACCATGCGGAAGGTTTTGAAGCTTATAGTTCACTGGTTTTTGAGCGAACCGTGAGTGAAGCAGCAAAGATCTGCGGCTTGGATGAACGTGACATTCGTCTGGCTGCCAAATACATAGGTGAGGCAAAAGGCTTTATCTCGATGTGGACAATGGGGCTAAATCAAAGTTCGATCGGTGTAAATAAAAATCTCAGTCTCATCAATCTGAATTTAATAACCGGACATATCGGGAAACCAGGCTCGGGGCCATTATCACTCACCGGTCAGCCCAATGCTATGGGTGGCCGTGAGGTGGGTGGATTAGCAAACCTGTTACCAGCTCACCGCGATCTTAAAAACCCGCAACACCGCGAAGAAGTTCAGAAGTTTTGGAGCGGAACTACAATCAACCCTAATCCAGGGCTCACTGCAACCGAAATGTTCAAAGCACTAGAGGATGGTACCTTAAAGGCAATCTGGATATTGTGTACCAACCCCATCACCAGTTTACCGAATGCAAGACAAGTAGAGCAGGCCCTGAAAAAAGCAAAGTTTGTAGTTGTGCAGGAGATCAGCGATAAACCTGAAACGCTGGCTTTTGCCGACGTGATACTCCCCGCTGCTGCCTGGGCCGAAAAAGAGGGCACGATGACCAATTCGGAGCGGCGGATCAGCTACCTGAATAAAATTGTGGAGCCTCCGGGTGAAGCCCTGCCCGACTCAGAGATCATTTGCCGCTTCGCCCGGAAAATGGGCTATAAAGGTTTTGATTTTGAGAATGCAGCAGCCATCTATGCTGAACATGCTAAGCTGACTTGGAAAACCAGTATTGATATCAATGGCCTTAGTCATGATATCATTAAAGAGCAGGGCTCTGTACAATGGCCTTATAAAAAGAAAGGCAAGGTTGTTGGCACGCCACGATTGTTTACAGAAAAATCATTTTACACTGGCTCAAAAAAGTCGATCATTCATCCCGTCCCAGATGAGAATGTTAGCGAAAGAACAGACCATAATTATCCCTTTATCCTGACCACCGGCCGAATCCGTGATCAGTGGCATACCATGAGTAAAACCGGGAAGGTAAACAAGCTCAACCAGCACCTGAAAGAAGCTTTTGTTGAGATTAATCCTATTGATGCAAAAGCATTAAAACTGAATGACGGCGATATTGCAGTTATTAATTCACGCAGAGGCGAGGTAAGAGTTAAAACGAAAATAGCTCCCGGAATTAAGAAAGGCGTCATCTTCCTTCCAATGCACTGGGGCAAAATATTAGGAAGCGATCTTAATCGTGCCAATAACGTCACCAATGATATTGTTGACCCGATATCGAAAGAGCCAGACTTTAAATACTGCGCGGTTAATATTCAGAAATACAAAAAACCGCATCAGCGCATCATCGTAGTTGGTGCAGGTGCCGGGGCATTTGGTTTCGTGAAATCTTACCGTGAGCTAAACCCGGATGATGAGATTACCATTTTCAGTAAAGAGAATTTTCCGTTCTATAACCGTGTGCAACTGCCTGATTACATTAGCGGCGAGTTGCAATGGGATCAACTGGTAAAAATGAAAGATTCGGAAGAGCCGGCCTACAATATTAGGATGCTAAGAGGCGTAAGTGTCGAAAGGATTGACCGCACCAATAAACAGGTCACCGACTCACGTGGGCTTAAACATTCTTATGATATTTTGATACTTGCCACAGGTAGCAGCCCTGCGCGGCCGAAGAATGTGCCTTTACTACCTGGTATCTTTACCATGCGCAGCCGTACTGATGCTGATAACTTTAAAAAACACATGCCCGCTAATGGTCATGTGGTGATAGTAGGCGGTGGGTTGCTTGGTTTGGAAATGGCAGCCGCGCTTCGCGAAATGGGAACGAAAGTTACTATTATTCACCGTACCTCACGTTTTCTAAACAAACAACTGGACGCATTGGGAAGCCAATTGCTCAGTGAAGAAATGGCCGACCAGGGTTGTGATATTTATTATAATGACGAAGTTCAGCTTTATTATGGCCGCTCGAAACTGTCAGGTATCGGTTTACGAAGCGGCCGCAAGATAGACTGTGATGCCATGATCATTGCTATCGGCACATCACCAAATATTGAGATGGCTAAAACGAGCGGGATAGACTGCAAGCGCGGCGTAATTGTCAACGAGCGGATGCAAACCAGCGACCCGGACATTTATGCTGTTGGCGAAATTGCCGAGCATGAAGGAAATCTATACGGCTTCACCGCCGCTGCAGAACAGCAAGCTGAAGTGGTTTCTAAATACCTGAACGGTGACATTGCGAGCTATTACAAAGGCACTACGTTGATGAATATCATCAAAATTCATGGCTTTGACCTGTGCAGCATAGGCATGTCTGAATGCCCGGCAGATGGTAATTATGAGGAGATTATTTTTATAGATAAGGCCAAACGCTACTATAAAAAGTGTATCATCCATGAAGATAAGCTGGTGGGCGCTGTTCTTATTGGTGATAAAAGCGAGTTTCTTGAATTCAAAGAGTTGATCTCCAACAAAATTGAGCTCAGCGAGAAACGCCTGCAATTATTACGCAGCGGCAATAAAGCTGACCCGGTACTGGGTAAACTGATTTGCAGTTGCAACAACGTAGGAAGCGAAAACATCAATAAAAAAATAGCTGAAGGCTGCGATAATATGAAGGACTTATGCACCTCAACCGGAGCGGGAACTGGTTGCGGTTCGTGCCGGCCTGAGGTGAAACGACTATTGGACGAGTCATTAAAAAAATTAGTTCCGCAGAGTTAGCAGAGTATGGAGCACATCATCAAAATAAATTTGCCCGGAGGCTATGTTGCAGCGGGTGACCTCTATGAGATATTACTGATAGCTGAGAATGTCGGTGCAAAGCATATCCGCTTTGGCAATCGCCAACAATTATATTTCAGCATCCAGGATCGCGACCTCGAAACTCTGGAGATGGAAATGCTGCGTATGAGCGTAGCTTATGAAGTAGATGCCGACGAATACCCCAATATCATCAGTTCCTATGTTTGCGATACCATTTTCAGTAATGAAAGCTGGCTGAAGGAAGGTGTCTATCGCGACATTTTCGACCAATTCAATTATCAGCCCCGACTCAAAATAAACCTGGTCGATCAGCAGCAAACTTTTGTGCCATTCTTTAGCGGTAACTTAAATTTCATCTCGTCAGAGGTGAGTAACTACTGGCATTTTTATATCCGGTTCCCCAAGACTAACCAGTTTTATCATTGGCCTTCATTGGTTTATTCTGATGATATTGCTTTGCTGGCTAAAATCACTGAAGAAGTAATCTTTAATCAGAAAGAACATTTTTTTGATCAGCAGAAGGTAAACGAATTGTTTTTTTATAAGACAGTAAGCTCAAAGGTACCGACCGCGCTTAATCATCGCAGTGAGCCGCTTAAAGTACCTGACTTTTACCTTCCCTACTATGAAGGCTTTAACAAATATGGTAATAACAAATACTGGCTAGGTGTTTATCGCAGAAATGAATTCTTTCCGCTGGAATTTCTGAAAAACGTTTGCAATCTCTGCATTAAAACCCGAAACGGCCAGATCTATACTACTCCCTGGAAATCAATCATCATTAAAGGCATCGAACAGGCTGATCGTATTGCCTGGGGGGCTATTCTTGACAGATACCGGCTAAACGTCCGTCACGCAGCAAACGAGCTTAACTGGCAAATAGAAGACCTGTGCGAAGAAGGCCTCAGTCTGAAACAGCAATTGGTTCGCGAATTTGAGGAAGCCGACCTCCGTACTTACCGGCTTAGTTTCGCAATCAAAACTCAACCTAAAACAGGTCTTCTTGGTTCGGTTATTATCAAAAAGCAATCACCGGGAGTATTTGCCATACAGCACACCCGTGATTTCAACCCTAATAATAAACACTTCATTTCCTATAAAGACGAATTAGTCACAAACGAGCTGGCATCCCACCTGGCAGAACTTTGCGAACACTATTACTCTAATTCAGCTAAGGACGCCGGAGTAGTCAATTCTGGGGAAAGCAAAAAAAACAGCAGCGAAGCTGCGAGTCACCGCAAGGTCCATCAATGCAAAAACTGCCTGAGCATTTATGATGAGCGGTATGGCGACGAATTAAATGGGATTGCTCCAGGCACCCATTTCGAAAACCTCGAAAATTACACCTGCCCGGTATGTGAAACGGCTAAAGAAGAATTTGAAATTATTGAAGCTGTTATATAAATCAACCTAATTTTTTTAAAACCAGCAGATGCTGAAAAGGTTATCCTTTAAAAGGATAGATGATGACTGCAGCTGATAAAAAAAGTAAGAAACAGACCCATAAGAATGCAGCGAAAGAAACTGTGAAACCGGATATGCTGATGAGTGAAGATATGAAGAATTCGCTTTTGTCTGAACACTCAAGCAAGCATGGTAAACCCGCGAATGAGAGCGAATTTTATCATAAGAAAATAAGCGCTCATCCCGAAAAAAAGTAGAATATTGATTGATTTTTGAAAACATTAGTGCGTCTCAGTCATTAATATTTTATATCAATATTCTATTACTATGGCAAGTGAAAACGAAACTGCAAAAGAGAAAAAACCGGCAGAGCAAACTGTAAACTGTGATAAACCTAACGCCTACCGGGTTGAAGATGATAATAACCTGGAAGAAAAAGATCTGAAAAGAACTTACCTGTTTGGCGATGCCAAAATGAAAGATGCCAATGCACCCGGTATGGAAGGGCAAGGCATGGGCGGACAAAGTTTTGGCGAAAATAACCTCACACCCGCTGGTAACGATAAAGCAAACCCACCGCAAAATGCAGGTGAGGACAATGCTTATTTCCGTCGCACACAACCTGCGGAAGAACACCCTGAGGATGAGAATTTTGTAGCGAGTAATCAGGAAGGCAGCCCGGGTGATCAAGAGTCGGAACCCAATATTCCTGGTCCACGGGAATTGCCCGATCAGCAAAAGGTTGGTGAAAATACAGATCAGCAGGATAATCATAAACCTAATCCGCAGGAAGAATACCGGGAAGGAACTGCAGATAATGATGGTCCGGGCAAACCTGATCAAAAGTCCTGAAATTAAATACGATTGAAGTTATGAATACAAATTTACAGGTAGGCCAGAAAGTGCTGACACCTGATGGCGGAGGTACAGTCGAACAGATAAATGGTGAGATGGTAACCGTAAAATTAGATAACGGTCAAAAAGTCAAGGTGTACTATGCCAACCAGGTTGAGGATGACTCCAATGCGGGCTAATATCGCATAGCATATGCTTCAAAATCTTCATTCTTATAAACTCCTTCACTCAATATTTGATTAGACGAATACTCCGAAATCAAAAAACAATCAGCCCTAAACACCTGTTGCCTAATAAACAGTTATTATGGCAAAGAAAACATTTCCTGGTGAGCAGGAAGAAATGCCGGTAAATCCTAACCGACCCGAGATTGAAAAACCAGGAGACCCCGGCAGACCGGATATTCCCCAGGAAGATCCCCTGCGCCAGCCTGCCGAAATACCGCCTGCACCATCACCGAACCCACCGCAGCCTACCCCACCCTCTCCGCAGGGTGTTGTTTAGATGAAAAGGCTATAAGTTATTATATCTCTAAAGCCCGGGGTATCACCCAGGCTTTGTTTTTGGGACACAGTCAACTTCAATAATTACGTATAAGTACGTATCTTTTAGCGTGTTATCCCTCTGTGAGCAGCTGTTTATTCTAGCTTACTTTATACTCGCTTTATTAATAGCTTTATTATTCACTTTGTTCTATCAAATCCATAAACTATTACTATAAACCCTAAAAACAATTCATCATGAAATCTCTAAAAGTTTTAACCCTAACATGCTTTGCGATTGTCATCGTCATGTTGTTTTCAAAATGCCATCACGAGGGAGAAGGCGGATTAAAATATAACAAGGACAGCGCTCTGGTGCACCTTATACCGATGGATACAGCTATTAAGCTTACTACCACATTCAGGCTTATTCAAAAGGAAACAGCGCGTAAATTGCGCGATAGTAGTTATATTGTGAATTTCCCACTGGCCGAGAAGTTTAACCGTGACGCGATACTGGCTCTGTTAGACCAGAAAGGCGCCCGTGGCGTGCGTATCTATCTTGGCGAAGACAAGACGGGCCCGGTGAAAATGGTATTGGTGGCAGTAGACAGTCTGGGCAATGACATAACCGGACGTAAAAAGAGGATCGCGCGGTTTAGCAGTAATGGCGGTGGCCAGGATGCTCTTGCTGTAGAAGCAGGCCAGCGTTGTCCAACCATGTGCAGTGTTAGTAGCGTACTTAATTAACTAATGGGTGTTATTATCAGTTTTGTGCTAAGCGAGGCCATTATTATCCCAATAATAATGGCCCTTATACGATTTAAAAAGATCGGCAAGGCGTATTACCCCCTGCTGATATTGCTGCTGATCGGACTGTTGTCAGAACTGGCCAGTTTTATTTGCATCAATGCCCATAAAAGTAACGCACCGGTCATCAAAGTTTTCAGCCTGATTGAATGCTGTATTATATTGTATCAACTGTACTTGTGGAGGAATTCAGCCAGGTATATTCGCTTATTCACAGTGCTGATGGTTACCTGTATTGTTTTTTGGGTAGTGGAAGTGATCGTGTTTAAAAACCTCAATACATTCAGCCCTTATTTCAGGGTGTTTTATGCATTTATTATCGTATTGCTTTGCATCAACCAGATCAACTCCATGATGTTTTATCAGAAGGTGAACTTGTTAAAGAACCCGGTATTTATTATTTGCCTTGCATTTATTATATTTTTTCTATACCAGATACTTTACGAGGCATCATACTTTATCGGCTCCGATGAATCTGCAGTCGCCAATAAAATCATCACAGGATTTGGGTATCTTAATTTCTTTATAAATTTAATGTATGCTGCCGGCATCTATTTTATGGGCGGCAGCAAGGACGATCTCTACAGCCACTATTTTAACGGCAAATAATAACCAACCTGATATCAGACCACGACATGTCAGATAAACTATTTTACACCGTTGTAATTACATCAATATTGATCGCAATTGTGATCGTTTTCTTTGTGGTATCCGTTATCAGGTATCATAAGCAATATATTCTGCTGCAAAAGGAACGCATACAGGCGCAGATAATGATGCAGGAGCAGGAACGTAAACGTATTGCCAACGACCTGCACGACAGTCTCGGGCCTATGCTATCGACTGTAAAACTATTCATGAACAGTATATCTGTGAATAACGAAACCGACCGTGAATCACTCGGCAAAGCATCAGGGTATATTGATGAGGCTATTCATAACCTGAGGGAAATATCGTATAACCTATTGCCCAGCAGCCTTGACCGGAATAACCTCGAAATGGTGGTGAACGAATATATCAGCCGTATGGATGACCGTCTGCCGGTAAAGATAAATTTTACTGTAACAAAAGATACCGTGATTCCCAAGAAAACAGAGATCCATTTATTCCGGATCATACAGGAGATTATTCATAATACCATGAAGCATTCAGAAGCTTCAAATCTTTGGCTTTCTATTACAAGCCGGCCCGATGGGTTATACCTGGTATCTGAAGATAACGGAAGAGGCTTTGACGCAGAACACACACGTGCTGTGTCGGGAGGCCTGGGTTTAAAAAGTATTGAGAACAGATGCCAGATGCTTGACGCTGACTTTAAACTCATTACTGCAAAAAATGGAGGTTGCAAAATGATTATTGTAGCACCCATTGATGTTTAAATATTGCTTAAATTAATATTTAAATATTGTTTAACTTTAAGATAGTTTCTAACTCTGCCTAATTTCCCTACTGATGACCGATATCCGAATAGCAATTGCCGATGACCACGAGATATTTTTGGATGGGTTGGCCCTGATGCTATCCAGGCATCAAGGCTTTGAGGTATGCGGGCGTGCATCAAACGGACAAACACTAATTGATATAGTAAATCGAGAGAGCCCTGATGTAGTGCTTACCGATATCCGTATGCCTGTTGTTGACGGCATACAAAGTACCCGGAGGATAGTCTCCGCACACCCTGAGGTGAAGGTAATAGCGTTATCGATGTTTGATGAAGAGAACCTGATTGTAGAAATGCTCGAAGCGGGGGCCAAAGGCTACCTGCTGAAAAATGCACATAAAGATGAAATCATAGAAGCTATTACCAGTGTGTACCAGCATAAAAACTACTACTGTTCAAAAACCTCCTATCTTCTGGCTTCTATGATTGTCCGAAGTAAGGTCAGTCCTGCGCCACAACCACAAATAATACTTAATGATCGTGAAAAACTCATTATCCAGATGATCTGTCAGCAGAAAACCACCCAACAGATTGCTGATAAAATTTATCTCAGTAAACGCACTATTGAGGGTTATCGCGTAAAGATACTGGAAAAGATACAGGCCAAAAACATAGCGGGTGTGGTCATCTTCGCACTTAAAAATAACATTATTAAAGAAGAGGATGTGCTATAAATATGAGCTATCCAATACAATAATTTAGTAAATCAAGAGACGAAAGCTATATTTTATATCGCCTTGCATTTATCATTCATTCGACAAGGAACTTACCGTTCATCATAAATGAAATACTAAGTATTATTTAATTAAATTGAAGAGTTCGTTTTATGATGATCTGCGTTCGGGTAAATATGGTTCGTGCTAATTTGCTGCTAAAATATATATGCCAACCGGGAAACCTGGGATGTTCCAGGTGTTCGCTCATCATAATAAAAGTAACAATGACCATTGCGAAATTATGACCGGCAGGCAATATCATCGGGAACCACATTAATGCCCAACCTGAGCCAACGCACCATAGCCCGTGCACAACCCCAAATACCAGCACATCTGCATAAGCTTTCCATCCAAATGCAGAAAGCCTTTTGTGCACATGACCTCGATTAAGGCATCGTTGCTTGATAGGAGAAAACTGCCAGACAAGTGTAATGATCCCTATCACAGCAATAGGAATATATGATTTTGGCAGAATGACGTTGATGACCAAAGTTGCCGTAATTATAAAAACTCCGGCAACTATCCAAACGCCTATATAGCCAAGCACGAAGAGTAAAACTGATATTAACCGCTGATGCTTAAACACCTGTCCATAAATGTCCTGAATTGGCAGGATCAACTTAGGGAGCATCATTGCAACCACCATCAAACCCCATCCGGCCAGTTGCGACGAAAAAGGATTCATCGCAAGCAACATCTGAAATGATGCAGCAGACGGCCCCGAATCTGAAATGTGACAGTGCACTATTCCTAAAATATGGCCGGGATTTACCAGTAACAGCACCCACGCAAATACACTTGTGCCAATGATGGTAAGACTTATTGCCAAACGTTTACTTCTTGATGGTTTCATTTCATCTTAAACTATTGGCTTACCCGGTAAACACTTACCCGGTCAATGGTAATTTGCTCTTCACCCGGCAACTCGTCTTCAACTTTTATCTTAACATTAAGCGAGTTAATATCGATATTATGGCTCAGGTGTAGATTATCAACAATATTGGTGATATTGAATTTAAAAGTAAGCCCCTGGCCACTGCTGGCGCCTTGTTGCATAGATGCGTTAAGGAGCCCGAAGAGTGATACCGACTTAACAAACTCATCATTTACATAAACAGACAGAAAGTTGACATCATTACCACCTTTCACTCCTTCCAACTGAAGAAAAACCTCATCCGGTATATTGGTAACAGATGCTTGTAAAAGGCTGTTCGAAACAGATTTCCATGCCGCGGTTTTAAGTTGAACATTGGCATTTGTTTCGTTACTTTTCAAAGTGATGGAACCCTGGCTGGCTCCAACTAATTCACGCTCTTTTTTGTTAGCCATTTTTATGTTTTTAACGTCACCTGCGATATTTAACCTGGTTAGCCTTGCCGCCAGATTCATCAGGGGTCTGGCTGGCTGTTTCGTATCAAAAGAGGCTAACGCAAGGTCATCATAAGTATAAGCATATGTTGTGCCATTATACGCTAAACCAATTGTTGTAGAAACATCCTTTGGTTTATAATACCAAGCGGTTCCGTTGACATCTAACGGCATAGCAAACCGGGAGTTGCCATGAGCGGCGGGCCCGGTTTGCCAATTAGCATCAGTAGGATTAGGATTTTTGCCTGTTTCATTCCATGCGGCCCACATCCTGTCAATATTAGCATGATGAAGGTAAAAAATAGGGTCGAGCGCCGCTGTATTCGGTACCCCCATCAATCCGGCCTGCTTTGCTTTGTTGTTACCGCCCACCATGCCATGCACTGCGTTGTGAGGATTACTTTCAAGGTCGCCGGTTTCCTCGCCACCTGCGTGGTTAAAGCCGGTTTCTCCGCCGCCGTAATAATAACCAGTTAAATCACCGGGCCCTGCTGCGCCCGGGTTTGCTCCTTCGGTGTAAATAGTATCCCACTGGCATTCATCATTTGCCTGCCTCCGACCGTTTCCTACCGTTACCCCAGACCCGTATCGTTCTGCTACGAGTAAAGGATTAGCAGAGCCATCTGGTAAATGCTGCTCCGTAAACGCCGGAGGGATATCAGACTGAGCGCCTGAATTTGCCTGATTCATATAATTCCAGTAAGGCAAGGCCCAATCAGCAGGACCATTTAACCCGACAATAATTTTACGTATCAGGTTTTCGAGTGCCACTAAATATCCCCTATGCCATGGCGTAAAATACCAGGTTGCATGCTGACACTGATCCCAAAATAGATCCGTCAGTTTTTTTTTCGGAACAGTGCTCAGGTGAGCTCCTACGGGTATATATTTGATGTTTACCCAGTTAAGGTAACGATAATCGGGCTGGCCAGGCCCCGGCTTTGGCAATGTATTCCCAGGTAAAAGATACTCGCCGTGAATGGCGGCATAAAACCACCAACTGGTAGGGTCGGCAATTGGGCGCGCCTGCATTACCTGCAGCGCTTTTGCATACCATAAAAGGTCAGGATTGTCTAATGTCCCGTTTTGGTTCCAGGCATTTTTTCGTGTGAACGTAGGCATGGTTACAAGTTTTTAGGTTATATATTTTTTATTGTTGCACTGCATAAAATGAAACCACTACACCGGCGGGGCTTATACCGCCTTGTCCATCGGGATGCGGAATGGCTCTGGTAACGCTACCCACAATTGCTGTAACTTGCTTAACGCCATTAGGAATTTGAGGTACCAGGTAGCCCAGATAATCATAAACCCAGGGAGCGCCGTTAACTTCACCACTCCCCTGAAACCACAAAGTTGCTGGAGAGCCATATTGTAACGAGCCCTTCAAAGCAAGTTGCCAACCGGAGCCGCCGATTGTACCGGTAATCGCGCCGCCGGCTATTTGCAGCGAAATTGTTCCCTGGCCAAATTCCAATGCGTCAAAATTGACAGATAAGTCAGGGTTGTTGAGCAAGCTCCGGTAAGCCCATTTGCCCGAGAGGGTATCATTGTTTAAAGCGTTCATGTTTATAATATTTTAATTAATAAGGTGGCAATAATGTATATGGCGGCAAGGCGGCTTCACGATTATAGACCATAATGTCTGCAACGTGCTGCGCTATATCGCCACCATCGAGTTTTTCAATTAAATAAAGGGCCCCGTCGATTCCAGAAGTGATACCGCCGGTAGTAACAATGTTTCCGTCGGGAACAAAACGTACGTTTTTCACAAACCGGATGTCCGGATATTGCGATTGGATGTCTGTAATAGAAGCGTAGTGAGTTGTTGCCTGCTTATTTTTAAGCAGGCCGGTGTTGGCAAGAATATAGGCCCCGATACATACAGACATAATTCTTATCCCAGGTTTGACTGCCATTTTTTGTAGCCATTTGATAAGTGTTTCAGATCCACTACCGAACATGTATGGATTTTCGGAAATGATTTGCCCTGGTATAATTATAATATCCGGCTCGGGACAATTATCGAATGTATAGGTCGGCGTTATTGTAACTACCGATGCTTCGCTGCCAAAAGACTCCGGAGATTCAGCCAATGTGTAAATAAAGTATTTGCCGTTAGTAAGATTATTGGCTTTTAAAAACACGTCTGCCGGCCCGTTCATATCAACCATTTCTACTCCTGGGTAAACAAGCAAAGCAACATTTAATTTCGTACCCATAACTTGAAAACTTGTTAAAAGGATTTAGTTAATTGAAAAGATTTAGTTACTTGAACTTTCTTCTAAAAGTATCAGCGAAATTTTAACTCTAATACTAATTTAACATGATGTAAGAATAAAAAAGCCCGTGTTTTCACGGTATTTTATACCGTTATTCTACCCTAATTTACTTAGTGAAGTTTTCATCTGAGTTGATGCTACAATGAATGCTACTTTTGGATCAAGCAGAATACTTGTGGGGGAGAATAAAAAGTAGTTGTTTTGTATAGA
>JAFDZM010000027.1 GCA_018266915.1 Bacteroidota bacterium
ATTTACAACAAACCATTTACTACCTAACTCTTATCCCGAACTCACGTTATTTAATCAGATTTTTTTGCTCGGTGCAATATTAAGTGATAGGCATATTAGCATGGCGAAGATGTGTTGCACCTACAGCGCAAAACTTATCTTCTTGCATAAACTACCAACATTTTGCCCCGATGGGGCAATGACCAGAAAGAAGTGAACTGTTTAATAAAAAAAGACCACCTTTTGGGCGGTCTTGCAGTTCAATAATCTATATTGATTTGTGTATGTTAGTTAGCTCTCGAAACCCTGCCTGAGCCTACTGTCCTGACATCGGTTATTGTAGCATTGCCTGAATAAAGAACACTGCCCGAACCGGTAATGTGACCTGATACTGTTTTTTCAGCTGTGATATATACGTTTCCTGAACCTGTGATACCGGCACTAACGGCTTGTGCCTTTAAATCGCGGGCTTCAATTTGACCTGAGCCGCTGATGCTAAGGTCGGCATCGCCGCAACTGCCTCTTAATTTGATAGAACCGGAACCACTGATCTTGGCACGCAAACCATCAGATTTGATAGTAGCGCTGATATTACCCGATCCGCTTAATACAGTTTTAAACTCATCTGATGTACTGATCGTCCCTTCAACTTCCATATGCCCTGAACCACTGTTGGTAAGCGAGTTTAATGATTTGGCTGAAACATAGATTTCGGCCTTATGAATATTATTATATCGGTTGCTCCATCTGTGGTCTTTAAACTGGATTTTGAGGGTATTGCCTTCTACAACAGTTTCAATCTCATCGATAAATTTTGTATCGGCTTCTACTTTTACGCTTTCAGAGCCGCCCATTTTAATATGGACATTAAACGGGCCGCCTGAAGAGATTGCTGAAAACCCCGAAACCGAACGATTTTGTGTAGAAACATCCTGTGCCGAAGCTTTTATGGTAGCTGCAACAAGCAGCGCTGATGATAATAGAGTGAATGCTAGTTTTTTCATAACGAATTACTTTTCCCAATAGACGCATCGTTTTCAGGATACGTTGCATCGAAATGAAAAGTAATGTGGTGAAAGGTTAACCCTGGTTCAGCTCAGCCTGTTCTTTTTGCTGTTTTTTAAGTTCACGCTTCAACTTGCGTTCAGCACGGCGTTGTTTTCGCTGCTCCTTTTTTATCTGGCGTTCCTGCTTTTTAATAGCCATATCGGCTATTTTATTTTTCACGTCCTGCTGTACCTTTTCATCCAATCCGACACAGGGTTTAATGCCCGTGAGCAATGTATGCCAGATATTTTTAAAGAAAGGATAATCCCTTGGACGTTCGTAAATGACGTAAAACGAACGGGGTATTTCGCCCGGACTATCAGGATTGTTATGTTTTAAAACCATCACATTAGCAAATAATGAGGCGATAGTCATATGTTTTAGCTTGTCATTTATGGTATCAGCTTTCAGAACAGTTAACTTCAGGTTGTTATATAATAAGGCCACTTTGCCTTTTGATACACTGTTATCAGCTTGAATATCAAAATCAAAACGCGTTAGCTGACCTGTATTGACTTTGATGAGCCCCAGAGTCATTACCGCTGGGTTAAGAACGGTAAGGTCCATTGGGCCGATACTACCCTTATAAGTATACGGCAAACTTTCATCGGTAAGGTTAAAAGTGAACTGTGCATCCAGCTTGCCACGGTTCATGAAGTAGCTTGTCAGGTTTATCGTACAGATATTATTTTTTGCGAGCGCTTCTTTATTGGTGGTCACGTTCAAAACGCGTCCTGAAGTATTGTTAAAAGTGATAGTCCCTGTCTGGTCTGATTTATGGTTAAATTCTGTATATGAAATGTTAATGTTTTTTTCATCAATGGTATCGATGTTAATGTCGGTACGTATTTCTTTGAGCCCAAAATTCGGATAAGTATGCGTCCTGTCTGTCGTTCTTTGAGTAAACTTGGGATTACCGGACAAATTCAGCACCCCGCCGCTTAAAGTCATATGCGATGCATTGATCACCCTGTATTTATGATAGCCCTTGTAATCGAAATTATCGATCCTTAAAGTATCAAGATGCACATAAAAACGATCCCGCTCACTATTCTTAAAAAACACATCGGGCCTTACCGGGTTCAGATCAAGTCCCTGTATATCGAGCCGGGATGTTTTGGTGGACAGGCGCAAAGATTTGATCTTATATTTATATAAGCCATTTCTGGATTGCCCGGCATAGTTGTTCAGCTCAGCAACAATATCACGGCAATACATCACCCGTGATTTATCTGTTTGTGAGGCTGAATCGATGAGCAAATCCGTTGCACTCAGATTCATTTCCTTAAGTTCAGATATGGCCAGTTTATTTCCTGAATAGTCTTGATACTTCAATCTTACATCACCTAAAATAATATCGCCTATGTGAATGGATTTGAGCGAACCCGAAATTTTTTGATATATACTGCGATGATCCTTTGTCACCGTGTCTTTTAAATGATTTTGCTGGTAGCTGACGTTTAGCTCAGGTTGACTTAGTACAATCCGCCCTACCTCCAGCCTATGCTGAAAGTAAAGCATGAACGGATGCATGTGATAGATAATGAGTCGTTTAACATGCAATTCAACCAGGTTATTTGGCGCCAGGTGGGCCTTAAGGCGCTGGTTGTAAACTGCAGTATTGGGCTTGAGCGTGATATTATAGATGTCCAACTCGCCTCTAAGGATATGTAATTTGGCATCGGAGAAATCAATGGTATACAACCCCCCGCTGCTGGTATAGACTACACTTTTTACCCTTTTTGCTAATATGGGCGACCAGTACTGGTTCACGATAAAAGCCAGTATAAGGACGATCCCAATGAGCACCAGTAGAATGATCAGCCCTATTTTATGCTTTTTATGTTTAAAGAGGGTTATCGCCATCTTACTATTGCTCTGGTTAGGTTGATGTGTATACGGAACTCCGTTTTGCCAAGTTAACCAACTTTGGTCACATCAACTGTATGCTTAGTTCTCTTTTTTACAATATCACTACATAACAATAAATGTTTCATTTTGTTAAACGTGACAAACTGTCATTAAATTCCAAATTTTGTGTAATTTTGCGGTTCAATTTTTATAAATGATGGATTTGGTTATTCCTGATAAAACACACGACGAAAGCAGGCAGGGGGAGGCTTTAATGTTAGAGCCGAAGAATGGGAAGAATAATGGTCGCAAGCTTTACATAGAAAGCTATGGCTGCGCCATGAATTTTTCAGATAGTGAGATCGTCGCTTCGATTTTGTCGGATAAAGGATTTGAAACTACCGGCGATTACAATAATGCCGATGTGATCTTCATTAATACTTGTTCCATCCGCGAAAATGCCGAACAACGTGTGCGTAACCGACTGAAAGAATTTACTGTAGCTAAGGTGAAAAACCCGGGCTTAGTGGTTGGTGTGCTGGGCTGCATGGCTGAAAGATTGAAATCAAAATTCCTGGAGGAAGAAAAACTGGTAGATGTTGTGGTTGGCCCCGATGCTTACCGCGACCTGCCGGGATTGATAGATAAAGTAGACGATGGACAAAAAGCAGTAAATGTATTGCTATCCCGCGAGGAAACTTATGCTGATATTAACCCGGTGCGATTGAACAGCAATGGGATCAACGCTTTTGTTTCGATCATGCGCGGGTGCGATAATATGTGTTCCTTCTGCGTGGTACCATTTACCCGTGGCCGTGAGCGCAGCCGCGAACCGCAATCCATAGTAAAAGAATGTACTGATCTGTTTAACCAGGGATACCGTGAGGTTACTTTGTTGGGACAGAATGTGGATTCGTACAAGTGGAAGCCAGAAGTCGGAAGTCAGAAGTCAGAAGCCAGAATTTCAGAGGATGAGGATTCAGTTTCAAATGAACAAGATAATGAAGTCCTTCACTTTGAAGAGGATTTAGGTGAGGCAACTGTGAATTTTGCTAATCTACTTGAGATGGTAGCGTTGATCCATCCTGATCTGCGGGTTCGTTTCTCGACATCACATCCTAAGGATATTACCGACGAAGTCCTTTATACCATAGCTAAATACGAGAACATCTGTAACTATATCCACCTGCCGGTACAATCTGGAAACAGCCGTATACTGGAACTAATGAACCGCACTTATGACCGCGAGTGGTACATCAACCGTGTGGATGCTATTCGCAGGATCATCCCGGAATGTGCTATCTCAACTGATGTTATCACCGGCTTTTGCACCGAAACAGACGAAGAACACAAGGATACTTTGAGCATGATGGACTACGTGCATTATGATTTTGCATACATGTTCATGTACTCAGAAAGACCGGGCACTTTGGCAGCAAAACGTTATGCGGATGATATTCCCGATGCTGTGAAAAGTAGTCGATTGAAGGAAGTAGTTGCTAAGCAGCAATATTATTCCCATCAGCGTTTGCAGAAACAAATAGGTAAAGTACAAAAAGTGTTAATCGAAGGCTTTTCAAAAAAATCCGACAAAGACTATTGCGGCAGAAACGATCATAATGCTATGGTTGTTTTTCCGGTAGGCGAAAATTATAAACCAGGCCAGTACGTAAATGTATTGGTTGAAAGAACAACTACAGCTACTTTGATAGGTACGGTAGTGGAGTAGAACCAAGAGTCAAGAGCCAAGAAACAAGAAAAACATTTTAACTATGCATAATTTTAAAAACTTGAAAATTTGGCAAAAGGCATTGGATCTTACAGACCTGGCTCTTTATTATATTGAGGGACTACCAATGAATGAACGATTTAATTTAATAGATCAAATTAATCGTTCTTCTTGCTCTATACCATCAAATATTGCGGAAGGTTCAGGAAAACGCACCACAGCCCATTTCTCTGAATTTTTAACTACTGCACTAACTTCTTCATATGAATTGGAGACTCATTTACTTATATGTGAGCGCAGGAAATATGGAGATGCTAAAAAATTGAAAGATTGTTTAGGGCTAAATACAGAATTGCAGAAAATGATTTTTGCATTCAGAGAAAATTTGAAATAAAACAAGTCTTGACTCTTGGTTCTTGACTCTTGATTCTAATAAATGGAAGTACAGGAAATAAAACAGCGATTTGGTATCATTGGTAATTCGCCTCTATTAAACAGGGCCATTACTATTGCCAACCAGGTTGCCCCAACAGATATATCAGTGCTGATTACCGGTGAAAGCGGTAGCGGTAAGGAGGTGTTTTCGCATATCATCCACCAGATGAGTCCGCGCAAGCACGGTCCGTTTATTGCTGTTAACTGCGGCGCTATTCCGGAAGGCACTATTGATTCAGAATTATTTGGCCACGAAAAAGGCGCTTATACCGGTGCCGTTGGCGAACGTAAAGGATATTTTGAAACAGTAAATGGCGGTACTATCTTTTTGGATGAGATCGCCGAAATGCCTTTGGGTACACAGGCTCGTTTACTGCGTGTGTTGGAGTCAGGACAATATATAAAAGTAGGTTCATCAAAAGTTGAAAAAACCAACGTGCGCGTGATCGCTGCTACAAACGTGGATGTATACGAGGCAGTCAAAAACGGTAAATTTCGCGAGGATTTGTACTATCGTTTAAACACAGTGCCGCTACGTATACCCGCATTGCGCGATAGGAAAGAAGATATTTACCTGCTTTTCAGAAAATTCACAGCTGACTTTACCGACAAATACCGTACCCCCCCAATCCAACTGGATGACGAAGCACAGCAATTGTTAATCAATTATTCATGGCCGGGCAATGTTCGTCAGTTGAAGAATATGGCTGAGCAATTAGCTGTGTTAGAACGCGACAGGCTGATCACTGCTCCGATTATTTTAAATTATATCCCTGCAGAATCGACTACACGTAATTTGCCGATGCGCCTGGAAAACCAACCTAAAGAAGACTTTTCGGAACGCGACATATTATACAAAGTGTTGTTTGATATGAAGCGGGATATGAACGAGCTGAAGAAGCTGGTGGCCGATATTATTCAGCATGGCGGTGTAAGCCCGGACTATGCTAATAATCAGCAGAACTTGAGCCATCTTTACCGCGATATAGAATTGCCGGGAAGTACGCCTGAAGCACAATTTACCATACAGCATCCCGTTATTAATACCGGCAGCAATAATGGCGATTTTAATATCACCCATGAAGCTGAAGAGGTAGAGGAATCTTTGTCGCTAATCGAGAAGGAGTCAGATCTGATCCGCAAGGCTTTGAAAAAACATAAGGGAAAAAGGAAGCTTGCTGCTAACGAATTAGGTATTTCTGAAAGAACCTTATACCGTAAAATAAAAGAGTTAGATTTATAATAAATGACAAAAAGGGTAATTGCAGTTTTAACTGTCGGCTTGTTCCTGGTGTTTTTTACGCAGGCATGTACTATAAAACTGTCTGGCGCCTCAACAGTAGGATTAAAAACTATCAATATTGGCTATTTTGAAAATAATGCTCAATTAGTAGTTAGTAACCTAAGCCAGAACTTTACTGAAGCACTGAAAAACCGTATCCGTACCACCAGCAGTTTGGCAATAGTGCAGGGCGAGGCCGATGCTTCCATGACGGGAAGTATTACCGGCTACTCGATAGAACCTGTTTCTGTTCAGGCTACCAATAATAATGTTGCCCCTATAGCCGGCGCTAACAGGTTGACCATTACGGTGAGCGTAACTTATACGAATAAGGCCGATAAAAAGAATAACTTTACCCAGTCATTTCCGGCATTTGCTGACTTTACAGGCGATATTGCCAACCAGGAGCAAAACCTGATAGCGACCATCACCAAGCAGCTAACGGAAGATATTTTTAACAAGGCCTTTGCTAATTGGTAAAGCAATTTGTAGTTTCATCCTCTCGTGGATCAGTATCTAAATAACAGGCAAAACGAAGTTTTATATAACTTGCTGGCAGATCCTGCCAACAATGGGCACGCTTATGTTGCAAACTTACAGAGCCTGATAGCAGAATTTCCGCAGAGCGGTTTATTACATGCCTTACTTGCCCATGCCGAAGGCGGTCAAAACACAGGTAATGCCGCTGCATATGTAGATCCGCGGATTTTGTATAAGCTGACTCATTCCCCTGAAGGTTTAGCTACCGTTGCCGAAGATCAGATCGTTCAGCAAACCAGCGAAGTAATACAAGATGTTCCGGTTGTCGAGGCGGATCAACCTAAAATAGAAGAAGCTGAAAGCATTGCTAATACGGAGACGGAGTTAGAGCATACTGAAATTAGTGAGCTAGAAACTATTCATGAAGAAACTCACCAGGAAGATGCGATAGTTGAGTCTCCTGTAGAAGTTATCACTGATGTTGAATCTATAATCGGAGAACACACAGACTTTACTCATAGGCACGATGCAGAAGCATCAGAAGAAGTTGAACAAAAGGAAAATGCGCCAACCGGGCTGCCTGCGGAAGTTGAATCTGCAACCGAGGAGGCCGTAGACTTCACCCATTATCATGATGCAGAAGCATCGGAAGAATTAGAACATATCGCACGCGCTCCCGTTACTGAGCAACATCACGAAGAAGCCGATTCAACTGAGCCAATCCATAAACCGGTTTATGAAGAAGAAGCTTCATCAGACGAGGAGATTATTGAATATGGCCCGTTGGCAGACGAATTAACTCAGCCGGTAGCTGAAGAGTATAAAGAAAATAATATCCGCGAGGAGGAGCAATTGACCGAAACCCCGGTTTTTGCCCTGGCAGAGCCTCCTCATAGTATTGAGGATGATGTGTTTGATGAGATTGTCGGTATTGAGAATATCACCTTTGCACGTATTCCAAAACCGGTTGAAACCATTATCCCGGATGCAGAATTGCCTATCATTGATGAAGAGGCGTCGCAATCAACTTTTGAGGGAACTATTGAAAGGCCTGTCGTTAGCGAAGAAGTAGCTGAGCCGGATTTTGAGGAACCATTTAAAGAGGCATCTGTTCCAAAGGAGCGTACTCTGAATATGGATGATGAGGCAGAGAAACTGATCGTCGGCAATATTGCAGCTACTGATTATTTCGTGTTCGACAGGGCATTTACTGAACGAAAGTCGCCTGGACCGGTTGAGGTAGCTCCTTTGTCTGGAGAAAATGGCACGACAGAAATAGCAGCCAGGGAAACCAATGATGTGTCCAAATACGACGACGATTCAATGCCTTACACTTTTTTATGGTGGTTGAACAAAACGCGTAAGGAACACGCCGGTGTTTACCAGCCGTTTAAACTGGATACTACCCAGGCTATACAAAGAAGGGTTAACGATGAACTGCAGCAGCAGTATTATGAAAATATTTTCCACCTGACATCGGTAGAAGAATTAGACAGAAGCACTGCCGAGCCTGCACTGGAGTTTGACCCGAAAAGTAAAGAAGACCGGATCATTAAGAAGTTTATTACCGAAGAACCTCACATTACTACCCCAAGTGTAGACAAGCTCGACAATGAAAATAAGGCAAAGAAAAGTTCCGAAGATCAGGATCCGTTTGTGAGTGAAACGCTGGCTAAAATATACATCGACCAGATGCTTTATCACAAAGCCATAAACACTTACAAAAAATTGATGTTGAAATTCCCGGAAAAAAGCCGTTACTTTGCCGACCAGATTCAAATTTTAGAAAGAAAAACCAACTAATAATAAAGAAATGTATTTGATTTTAGTGATCCTTGCCGTTGTGGTGTGTGTGCTTTTAGGCGCTATCGTATTGATCCAAAACCCTAAAGGTGGAGGTTTGACATCCAATTTTTCAAGCTCATCTCAATTGATGGGTGTACAAAAAACAGGCGACTTTTTGGAGAAAGGTACCTGGGTTTTGGCTATATCTTTAATGGTATTGTCGTTGGCTATTAATATCTCTGTTAAAGGTGGTACTGGTTCTGCTAAAAATGATAATAATAGCGACCTGGATCAGACTGTGCAGAAAGCTTCTAAGCCAACTGTACCAACCAGTTCACAACCGTTAACTTTACCTGCTACCGGTTCAACCGGCTCTACAGGTTCAACAGGAGCAAAGAAGTAAAAATATAAACCGATATAAAAACTGGGCTTGGGCATAAACCAAAGCCCTTTTTTGTTTAGAGCGGTACTGACATCATGACACCGTTGCGTTAAGTAATTATTAAGATGCGACAGGCTGCTTGACCTAAATATGACATTTGAACAGACAGGCTGTCAATTTGGACTTTAACGTCTGCTTGGCATAATTGATGTGCATTGCAATCTGCCTCTGCTATGGGAGGGGTATACACACTTTAAACTTTTTATAAAATTAAATTAGTATAACTATGGCATTAAACATTAAACCTATCGGAGACAGGGTAGTAGTGGAAGCTGCTCCGGCCGAAGAGAAGACCGCATCCGGTATCATTATCCCGGACACTGCTAAAGAAAAACCTCAACGCGGAACAATCGTTGCTGTTGGTGACGGTAAAAAAGATGAACCACTAACTGTGAAAGCTGGTGACCAGGTTTTATATGGCAAATATGCCGGTACTGAAATTACCTACGAAGGTAAAGAGTACCTGATTATGCGTGAGTCAGATATTTACGCAGTGCTGTAAATAGACGTTAGATATTAGATATGAGATTTGAGACTTAAGGTCGCTCTCATATCAATCAAACCAAAAAACTAATTAAAGTGAAATTTGAATATCATGGATAGTCTCATATCTCAAGTCTCACATCTCAAATCTTAAAAAAATGGCAAAACAAGTTAGATATAATGTAGAAGCACGCGATGCTTTAAAGCGTGGCGTGGATATTTTAGCCAATGCGGTTAAAGTAACTTTAGGACCAAAAGGTCGTAACGTGATCATCGACAAAAAATTCGGTTCACCATCAATCACTAAAGACGGTGTAACTGTAGCTAAAGAGATCGAATTAAAAGATTCTTTGGAAAACATGGGCGCTCAGATGGTGAAAGAAGTAGCTTCAAAAACTGCTGATATTGCAGGTGATGGTACTACTACTGCTACCGTTTTAGCTCAGGCTATCGTAACCGCAGGTATTAAAAACGTAGCTGCCGGTGCAAACCCAATGGATTTGAAACGCGGTATCGACAAAGCTGTTGCTGCTGTTGTTAAAAATCTGTCAGAGCAGTCACAGACTGTAGGCGAAGACACCAACAAGATCAAACAAGTTGCTGCGATCTCAGCTAACAACGACGAAGTTATCGGTTCATTGATCGCTGAAGCGATGGAAAAAGTCGGTAAAGACGGTGTGATCACTGTTGAAGAAGCAAAAGGAACTGAAACTGAAGTTAAAACTGTAGAAGGTATGCAGTTTGACCGCGGTTACCTTTCTCCATACTTCGTGACCAATGCTGATAAAATGGAAGTAGAACTGGATAATCCTTACATCCTGATCTACGACAAGAAAATATCTTCAATGAAGGAATTACTTCCTATCCTTGAAAAACAAGTACAAACCGGCAAACCATTGCTGATCATCTCTGAAGATTTGGATGGTGAAGCTTTAGCTACTTTGGTAGTTAACAAGATCCGTGGCTCGCTGAAAGTGGCTGCCGTTAAGGCTCCGGGCTTTGGCGACCGTCGTAAAGCTATGCTGGAAGATATTGCTATCCTGACTGGCGGTACTGTGATCTCTGAAGAAAGAGGTTTCAAATTAGAAAATGCTGACCTTTCTTACTTAGGTACTGCTGAGAAAGTAGTTGTTGATAAAGACAACACTACTGTTATCAACGGTGCAGGTAACAGCGAAGAGATCAAAGCTCGTGTTAGCCAGATCAAAGCTCAGATCGAAACTACAACTTCTGACTATGACCGCGAAAAACTGCAAGAGCGCCTTGCTAAATTATCAGGTGGTGTTGCTGTATTATATGTTGGTGCAGCTACCGAAGTTGAAATGAAGGAAAAGAAAGACCGTGTTGATGATGCTTTACACGCAACCCGCGCTGCTGTTGAAGAAGGCATCGTTGCTGGTGGTGGTGTAGCTTTCATCCGTGCTGTTGAAGCTTTGGCTAACCTGAAAGGTGAGAACGAAGATGAAAACACTGGTATTGCTATCATCCGTCGTGCTATTGAAGAGCCGCTTCGCCAGATCTGCGAAAACGCAGGTATCGAAGGTTCTATCGTAGTACAAAAAGTAAAAGAAGGTAAAGCTGACTTTGGTTACAACGCCCGTACCGACAAATATGAAAACCTGATCAGTGCTGGTGTAATCGACCCAACTAAAGTAGGACGTGTAGCTTTGGAAAATGCAGCTTCAATTGCAGCTATGTTGCTGACAACTGAGTGTATCCTTGCTGACGAACCAGAAGACGAAAAAGCTGGTATGCCTCCAATGGGTGGCGGCGGCATGGGCGGCATGATGTAATTCTAGCCAGTTCTAAGTCGTAAGTTCTGAGTCTTGAGTTTTCTCATTACTCAAAACTGATAACTCAATACTAAATACTAAAGAAAGCCTGTCTGTTTTTACGGACAGGTTTTCTTTTTTTCTGAACTAGCTGAAAGTCACCAGAATGTAAACGGAGGGTCATTGGTTAATCAAATGATTAACTTTTGTAACAATACCTGTGAAAATGGGCGTAGTTTTGTTAAAGATTGTTAAACAGCCGGTTTCAGGCACAACAATTGGACAGATCAGGTTATGAAAGCGATAAACGATAAAGCAAGACAACTAAAAACACAGCTGCTTGAATGGGTGCTCATCAAGGGGCCCGAATTGTTTGTTGCCATCTACGGAAAATAATTTATTTCTTACCTTTGGCTTCTCTCTATGAAGCTCGACGAATTCTATCATCAATTTCACGTTTGGGTGGTCAACAACGGCCAAAGCTACGTGTTCGGACTAATCATCCTTTTTATCGGTTTTTGGGCCATTAAGCTTATCAAAACACGGCTCAGAGCCAGGTTGGCCCGGAATGAGGTTGATTCTGCCTTGCGGCCATTTTTTGTCAGCCTTACCATTACTTCCTTATATGTTCTTCTGGTATATATAGTATTTAAGATCATCGGCTTTGAATTAAGCGTACTCAGCACGGTTTTCGGTGCGATAACCGTTGCAGTAGGTTTAGCGCTTTCCGGTACTTTTCAAAACTTCGCCGGTGGCGTATTAATACTTTTGTTAAAACCATTCGAACTGCACGATGATATCGTAGCTCAAGGGCAGGAGGGTGTTGTTACTTCTATCCAGCTTTTTTATACGGTTGTATTGACTTATGATAACCGCACTGTGATCATACCAAACGGCAAATTATTTAACGAGGTGATCGTCAACGTTAACCGCGAAGGCAAACGCCGGGTTGATTTTGAATTAAAATTAGGCTATATTGTAGAAGTAGACCAGGTAAATGGCATCATCAATAAAGCGATCAAAGACATGCCGGGTGTATTGAGCAAACCAGCTCCAGTTGTTGGTGTAATTGCATTGGAACTGGATGGGATACGCTTTACGGTAAGGGTTTGGGTAAATACCAAAGATTACTTCTCTACCAAAATCAAACTTCAGGAAAAGATCATAAAAGATTTGCGCGAAGCGGATGTAAAATTGCCTACGCATCACCTGCTGCCGGGAACGTGATTTAAATCTTTTGCTTAGCCTTCAATTCCAAATACCTGTTAATAGTATTAATAGTCAGTTCCTGGGGTTTGCTTAATATAGACTGTATGCCATGTTTGGTTAGCTCTTTTACGATCAGCTTTTTGTCGTAAGCAAACTTTTCAGCGATGGTTTTGATGTAGATTTCCTCTACGTTGCTTGCCTCATCTTCGCTGAGTTTTTCCAGTTCGGTATTTTCAAAAAAGACTACGAGCAGCAGGTGAAATCTGTTGATCCGTTTCAGGAATGGCAACTGCCGCTCCATAGACGACATGCTTTCGAAGTTAGTAAAGAACACCACCAGGCTGCGTTGCTTTAGTACATTACGGATAGTACTGTATAGAACTTCCATATTGGTTTCGAGGTAGCGGGTCTTTTCTTTGTACAGTACTTCTAATATCCGATTGATCTGGACAGCTTTCCGGTCGGCAGGTACTACCGAGCCTAGTTTTTCAGCGATGGTGATCAACCCTGCTTTGTCTTCTTTCAGTAAAGCGACGTTCGATAATACCAGACTCGCATTGATGGCGTAATCCAGCAAGCTCAGACCTTCAAAAGGCATTTTCATCGCCCTTGATTTATCGATCACACAATATACGTGTTGCGATTTCTCGTCGGTATAAATATTGGTCATCAGGTCGCCGCGACGGGCCGTGGCTTTCCAGTTGATGGTGCGGTAATCGTCGCCGGCTACATAATTTTTTACCTGTTCAAACTCCAGGCTGTGACCAAGTCTTCTTACTTTTTTTATGCCGATCTCACTCAAACGGTTTGATATGGCCATCAGCTCATACTTGCGCATTTGCAGAAAGGAGGGGTAAACAGGCAAAGTCTCTGCCTGATCAATAGTGTATCTTCTCCGGATAAGACCTAAAGGAGAACTCACATAGACCCTGATATCGCCAAATTCATACTCACCACGCTTTGTAGGGCGTAGCAGATAATTGATCAGCTTATTCTGATAGGGTTTTAGGCTGGTTTTAAACCAGAGGTCTCTTTTCTGGAACTGAAAAGGTATCTCATCAATAATGCCTACTGAAGCATTAAAAGGATAAGCGTTTTCAATATAAATACCCAATTCGTTCTCGTCGCCATTACTTAATCTTTCAGGAGCATGTCGTTTAGCAAATACGCCTTTGGAGGTACGGTATAACATCAGCACATCTGCCAAAAAGAGTAATATCAATACCCAAAAGGCCAATTCAGGAATAGCTCCAAACCAGGTGAAAAAGAACGACAGTACAAACAATACCACGCAAATGCCAAGCCCGGTGAAAAGCCGGTTGGTTAAGAAAAGGTCTTTATAAAATAGTCTGAAAAACTTTTTCACTACTTATTAGCGTGGAACCTCTATTTTTTGAATAATCTGTTTGATAATATCATCCGGACTAACGCCTTCCATTTCTTTATCTGGCGTCAGCATAATACGGTGCCTTAACACAGCAGGCGCTACCCAAACAATATCGTCAGGCGTTACAAAGTCACGGCCTCTGATAGCTGCTAATGCTTTTGCTGCATTTACGACTGCCAGTGAAGCACGCGGCGAACCGCCAAGGTAAAGCGATTTATTGTTGCGTGTCTCATGGATCACCTTGGCCACAAATTCCAATATTTTAGGCTCAACATGGAAGCCCCTTACCTGGTTGCGCAATGATATAATATCCTCTTTTGATAAGATCGGTTTCACTTCAGCTAACTGATCATTTGTTTTATGCTGATGCTGTTGAGTGACGATCCTGATCTCCTCTTCCAGCGAAGGATATTTAATCTCGATCTTAAACAGGAAACGATCGAGTTGCGCCTCAGGTAAGCGATAAGTGCCTTCCTGCTCAACTGGATTTTGCGTAGCCAGTACAATGAAGGGCTCCTGCATTTTATAATTTTTCCCGTCGATGGTTACCTGGCGTTCTTCCATCACCTCGAACAAAGCTGACTGCGTTTTTGCAGGTGCACGATTGATCTCGTCGATCAGGATAATGTTGCCAAATATCGGGCCTTGCTTAAACTCGAAATCGATGGTTTTTGGATTGAACACCGAAGTGCCCAATACATCCGATGGCATCAGGTCGGGGGTGAACTGAATACGCGAATATTGCGCATCGATAGCTTTTGCGATCAGTTTGGCAGTCAGTGTTTTTGCCACACCGGGAACACCTTCTATCAGAACATGTCCATCGGCCAGTATGCCGGCTATCAGCAAGTCAATGCTATCCTGCTGACCAACGATGATGGTACCAAGCGTCGCCTTTATCTGGTTTACCGCGGCATTCAGTTTGCCTAGGTCGGTTCGCTGTTCAAAAATTCCTTCTTCCATGTCTACCTGGTTTTTTTATAAAATTGTTCTATCAATTGGTTTAGTCTGATTAATTCGTGGTCACCCACTTCATGCTGCACCAGCACATATTTAATGTGCCCGATCAGCTCCTGTGCAAAGGAAAACTCGATACCTGTTTTTTGCGACAGGCGCTCAACAAATTCTGCATCAAGCGGGTTGGTCTTTAAATAATATTTTGTGCGCAGATGCTCGTAAAAGAATACGATCATCTTTTGGGCGATGTTCATATTATTGCGTTGCTCGTAGTATACCTGTCCAACCACATTGGCAAACTCAACTGTTGAGTTCTTCAACGGCTCGATGATCGGGATAATACGCTGGCGACGTTTCATTTCATAAAGAATAAATATCACCATTCCAGCAAGGCTCAGGTAATAGGCCCAGCTCAAAGCAGGATTATTAAAAAATACCCGCAATGGTGAAGTATCTTCCGGTATATCACCATTCTGGTACTCATCCCAATAAATTGACTGGCTTTTTGGAAGGTAGGATAGTACTTTAGCAGCATAATCGTCACCACGGTCACTCAACAAAGCATAGTTGCTAAATATCAGTGGATTGGCACACAAGTACAAAGCGCCCTTGCCATACTCAAAACGCAAGAGCGTAGCGTGATTATTTTCATTTTTTCCTAATACAACTGCATGTGCGGTATCAAAGCTGCTGAAATACTCGTCGGTAATATCCTTGTCGTACTGGTAGCTTTGCTGATCTTTTAATTTTTCGTTAGTGAAGTTGAGTTTTTCCTCTTTCTTTTTAAGCTCAACACCGCTTGAAATGTCCAGCGTATCGGCAAATTTTCCCTGCCAGGCCAATGCGGATATAAATACCGAATTACCTTGTTCGATATACGCCACCAGCTCTTTATAGTCATACTTGCTGATGTTGACCATTTTTGATACGATCAGGTAATTACTGTTGGTGTTATTTGAGTTATGGAAAAGATCGTACAGGTTTTTGTTGGTATTTGTTACCGTTGCGCCAGGGAAAAAGTGTTGCAGTTCATTATGCAGGATATAGGTGCCAAAAGGAACTTTATCCTGGTAATATAAGGTAGGCTGCCAGTTGATAGGCGCCGGCTTATTGTATTGTGCCACCAGGTAGATCACTAGCAGGGTAGTAGCTACCGATATGTATATCTTAAAATCCCTCATGCCACCTGCCTGTTAAAATCACGGAAAGAAGAATCGATAGTTTTATAAGCCTGCTGGTCGATCAGAAACTCACCGTACCAAACATACTCAAACTGCAAGGTCAGCATTCTGAAAGCATCCTGCTGCTGCTGGTTTTTAAGCTCACTGATATAGGCGTTATTGGTTTTATCTATCTGCCAGTCGATGAGCCCGGAATTACTCAGGTGTTTCAGGCATTTCAAATAAAGCAATCGTACAGCAAAACGATAATTTCCTTTTGCAATGGCATTTTCTATCTCTTCGTCAAAGTTGATGGCGTTAATATCTTCAAAAAATTCAGAATAAGGTATTGGCGCACCAGTTGGCTTCTTTCTGAATATTCCCAGCAGATTAATACCCTGTGACTTGAATATAAAGAATATCAATGCCGCAACTCCGCCTACAAGCAGGAATATCTTCACCACCCGCCAAAAAATGTCCCAAAAAGTAGGTAGTCCCTTTGCCGCTTTCGATTTAAACAGGCTGTCAAGCCAATGCCAGAACCAGCGCCAGAAGCGTGTCCACCATGAAATGTCAGGCGTGTTTTCTTTGTATTGAAATTCAGGTTTTTTACGGTAAGCGTTTAATGCTGATTGGTCAAAATGGCGAACATCAACAGCGGAAGCACTGTCGACGACTAGCACAGCTTTTACATGCTTAGCCGCAGGCGCCTTTTTTTCGGCACCGAAACCCGCATTTATGCCCAGGATAAATAATATCAGGTATAAATAAAACCGCATGTTAATACTCTTCCTGAGTGGTGTCTGTATGGCTTTCTCCTGCTCCGAATTGACTGATACGCTCCATTAAGCCGGTACCTTCCTTGCTTTCATGCAGGCTGTAATAGCATAATCCCACTGCAACTACCATCAATATTTGAAATGTATATTGTACAGTTTGCAGCAATGCTATCATGATGGCGACAGGCAGCGATAATGCCTGGGTATCTTTCATATGTAAAAAGACATTCCCTATTCCAAGTATAAAAGATGGAATGGAAATGAATAAATTCAGCACATATAAAATGATGTATATCACTACTATGATGCCGAAGGTTACCCACCAGTTATCTTTAATAAGCTTGAAGCTTTGATTAAATGAATATCCGAAACTGCCATTTTCCATCACCATAATTGCAGGAACCAGCGCAAATATGGGCGACAAATAAATACCCGGGATAAGACAAAACATGAAACCAATTATCATGAGGATGTACAGTAAAACACTGCTGCCCAATACTCTCAGATAATAATATTTAAAATATCCCCACATCTCTTCCGTAGTAGGTATCTCATTCTGTTTTTGCTTGTATAAGGTCATAAAGCATAGCACCATCGTATTGATGGCCACGTAATTTAATATGAGGAATACAAATAACAACAAGTATCCCCCCAGTAAGGGAAGCACCTTTGAAAGACCATTGGAGTCATCAAATGAATCAGGACTGGCTGACACAAAAGATAAAGCCTTAACCTCAGTTAAAACAGTAAATGCAAAAGTGCCAAAGAGAAAGAAACCGCAAAAAATGAAAAAATACTTTAAAAGCGGTTTAAAGTTTTGCTTGATAAAGCCAAAAGTGTCGCTAATTGTTTCCCCGAAATCGCGGGGCTTCGCCAATTCAATCTTCGAATCCATGTAAGGTCAGGTTTTTATATAGTTTGTTAGGGTAAATAATCACATACCAAATCATAAAGCATAGTGACGTCGCTAATATAGTAATACTTAGCCATACCGGCATCCCGGTATGTCGTGTCACAAAGCTTTCAAAAAATGCAGCAATAATAAATAAAGGCACCAGGCCCAATGCCATTTTAATCCCGTCTTTAGCTCCTTTTTTTACGGACTCCAAGCGGGTATAAGTTTTTGGAAACAGGAAACTGTTGCCCAAAACCAACCCGGCTGCACCTGCAATAATGAGCGATGATATTTCAATAGTGCCGTGTATCCAGATAACCAGGATAGATTGCGCACCCAATCCTTTGCTGAAAAAGTAATACTCGAACGAGCCGAGCATCAATCCGTTCTGCAGCATATATACTACAGAACCTACAGAGAATATAATACCGCTCACAAACATCAGCAAGGATACAAAGATGTTATTGGCTGCAATGCCGAAGAACATGGTAAACTCGTTCTGACTTTTGTATACACCGAAAGGATCGCCTTTGGCGATATTATCATTGGTCATATCCACATACTCCGGGCCTAAAATGAGTCTTAGAAAATTAGGATCGTATTTAGCCGAGAGGATGCCCATCATGCAAAAGATCACGAAGAAAATAAAGGAATAAAGCAATTGCCTTTGATAGGTTTTGAATAATAATGGCAGTTCGAATTTCCAATAGGTGATAAACCGGTTGCTCTTTTCAGATTTATTTTTATAGATAGATTGGTGCAGTTTGGAAGCTAATCCGTTTAAGTAAGCCGTGGTTTTCGATTTGGGGTAAAACGTTTTGGCATAGGCCAAATCGTCAGTTATCTTAATAAAACGTTCGGCAATTTCATCGGGGTCGGTAGTAGCAGATTGCTCAAACTCACCCCACTTCTCGGCATTCTGTTTTACGAATAAAGGTTCACGCATTAATTGCTTCCGGTCTAATGTGGGCTTAAATTACTGACAATAATTTTATCTTTCAACTAAAAAAGTATATTAGTAACAGAATATTTTTTACATGCAGACAATAAAGATAACCACCTCGCAGAATATCGACATTGATTACGAGGTTGCTGGATTAGGTGAGCGTATACTGGCGAGACTGATAGATCTGGCCATTTTCTTTCTGGTATATATACTCGGATTATTCATAGGCAGCCTGGCTAATTGGTTTGCCGGTGATAACGTAGGCATTATCATTGCCATCATTGTGTATGCCGTACTTTTTGTTTTTTACGACCTGATTTTCGAGATTTTCATGAACGGCCAAAGTATCGGCAAGCGTATCATGAAAATAAAAGTGATCAGCCTGGATGGCGGTCAGCCCCGGGTGGGACAATACTTTATGCGTTGGTTGTTCCGGATAGTTGACTTTCTGATCACCTTCCCGGGACTGGTGGCATTAATCACCGCTGCAGTAAGCGACAAAACCCAACGCGTAGGCGACATCGTTGCCGGAACCATTTTGATTCGCACCGCCCCACGCACCCAGATCAACAATATCGTTTTTATGCCATCCTATGATGGCTATCAGCCAGTATTTAAAGAAGCCGGTCAATTAAGCGACAAGGATGTTGAGCTAATCCACGAGATCATCAACGCCTACGTTAAAACCGGTAATAGTGTAGTAGTTTATAACATGGCCCAACGCGTAAAGGAGCACCTGAACGTAACACCGCCTAACGGCATGAACGATATGCTGTTTTTGCAGACCATCATTAAGGATTATAACCACATCAGCGCTCAGATGGATACGGGTGCGTTGTGACAGATGATTAGCAAGTCGCATAGTTGACTCACCCGGTCATTGCTTCGCTCGACCATCCTCTCTACCGCAAGCGGTAAAGAGGGGCAGGGGTGAGTAAACTCTGCACGCGATGAATTAACGCTCATGCCATATTGTGACCTTTATATAACCCGTACATCTTAATACAATAACACACCATAATAATTGTACCTACTATCATGTAGCCTGTTTTTTTGATGACCTCGTTTTTAGTGTCGAGTTTAAGGCGACGATCTAAAATGCCGTAAGCAAAAAACATTAGCAGTGGTATGGCCGGAGGGTATAACTGGAAACTCTTATGCAGATCGCCCTGGATTAAGGCGATAACCGAGCGCTGAAATCCGCATCCGGGGCAATCAATGCCGGTAAAATATTTGAAGGGGCATGGAAGCAAATGCTCCTGCAGCCATTGCATAAATAACAACTGGCAGCAGGAGCATTGTATAATTAACAAATTAAACACGTTTTAAGCTTCTGGATTTGGTGGTGGCGGAGGAGGGTTAAACGGATCCTTATAACCTAATGACGGATCGATAGACCTTAAACCGCCTGCCTCTTTAGCCGAAGGCCCTAAATATTGGTAATTCCCGAAAGCAAGTATCGGATAAAATACAACACCAAGCAATAATAGCCCTACGGTAAAACCTTCAGACTGACCGAAGCTTTTGCTAAGCAGGTTGGTCATCCATACCGCAAAAACAATGTTTACACAGGGGATAAGTAACAAAAGTATCCACCAAACTGGTTTGCCAATAATTTCCAGCAACACGATGATGTTGTAAATCGGAATGATGGCTGCCCATCCGGGTTTGCCTGCCTTTTCATAAATTTTCCAGTGTGAGATGATCATAATCACCCAGATGATGATTATCGGGATAATCAGGGCGCTGATGATTGCAATAATTCCTGCGGCTGCGCCTGCCGAGGATGCATCGTAATTTTCCATGTGTTTGAGGTTTTAAGTGTTTTAGTTTCTGCAAATTATGAAAAAAAATGGTTCCATCAAGTGCGGCAATGTTATTATTACAAAATCAATTGCGCCATAATTGTAAGTTTGCATTGATGAAACGCGAACAGATATCTGTATTTGATATTTTTAAGATTGGTATAGGCCCATCAAGCTCACATACGCTCGGGCCCTGGCGGGCAGCACAGCAATTTGTGGAGACGCTTTCTGCACAAGGCGTGCTGCCGATAGTGACAGGCATAAAAATTCTGCTGTATGGCTCGCTTGCCAAAACAGGCAAGGGTCACGGAACGGATATTGCCATACTATTAGGCTTAAGCAGCGACGACCCCGTTACCTTCGATGTAGGCGCTATCGACAGCAAGATAAAAGATATAGAAACCAGCAATCAGCTTTCATTAGGTGGTACACAGGTGATTGATTTTTCTGTACCTGATGACCTCATCTTCTTATTTAACGAAAGCTTACCTTATCACCCCAACGCCGTTACCTTTCAGGCATTTTTAGAGACGGGCAAAGCTATTTCAGAAACCTATTATTCTATAGGTGGTGGATTTGTGGTGAAGGAAGGTGATCAAAGCCAGGGCAAAGCCGAGGTTGATCTGCCTTTCCCGATAGATACTGCCGGCGACCTGCTGCACTGGTGCATAAAAACCGGCCTGAAAATATCCGAAGTGGTTATGGAAAACGAACTGGCCTGGCGCAGCGAAACCGAAACCCGCTCAGGTATCCTCAACATCTTCCGGGTGATGAAGGAATGTATTTACCGTGGGTGCCATACCACCGGCTATTTACCCGGAGGTTTGAACGTTGCCCGCCGCGCCGCTTCATTGAACCGACGTTTGCTGGGCGACCGCGAATATCAGAATTATGACGAATGGGTATCGGCTATTCGTACTACCGGTAATAGTTTCCAGAAAACATTGGATTGGGTAAGCTGCTTTGCGCTGGCGGTGAATGAGGAAAATGCCTCCTTCGGTCGCGTGGTGACGGCCCCTACCAACGGTGCTGCGGGTGTGGTGCCTGCCGTGCTGCAATATTTTATTGTCTTTTGCGATGGCTTTACCGACGAGAAGATCATGCAGTTTATCATGACGGCATCCGAAGTGGGCAGCATCTTCAAAAAAGGCGCTACGCTCTCTGCCGCTATGGGTGGTTGCCAGGCCGAAATCGGCGTATCCTCAGCCATGGCTGCTGCCGCGCTCACCGAATGCCTCGGCGGATCGCAGCGACAGGTGTTGATGGCCGCCGAAATTGCCATGGAGCACCACCTCGGCCTCACCTGCGACCCTATCGCCGGGCTGGTACAGGTACCCTGCATCGAGCGCAACACCATGGGCGCCATAAAAGCCATCACCGCCTCTCAGCTTGCCCTGCAAACCAACCCCGACAAAGCCAAAGTAAGCCTCGACGGCGTAGTAAAAACCATGTGGCAAACCGCCCTCGACATGAACTCCAAATACAAGGAAACCTCTGATGGCGGCCTGGCAATTAATATTCCGATTAGCTTGCCTGAGTGTTAGGTTTTTGGTGGCTGCAAACTAACAACTGCCCAACTGAATCTGGGCCTCCGGGCGGCCTATACGTTCGCATTCAGGCCTTAGCCCAATTTCATTAAGTTAAAGAGTTCATAGGCTATTTTTTTGATTTTTTGTAACGATTGGTTTGTCTTTGTAATGATATTTTTGGGTATCGCGTTTGTTGTTCCGGTTGTTTCTTATCGGAACCGTATGTTTAAGAAACAAGCCCTCCAATTCCTGGTATACTTTATCCAAAGAAGCTTTTTGATAAACCAGTTCCATCACTCTATTCTTCAATAGCCCGTAGGAGATATTACTGTTCACTTTATATTATACTCATACATGCGGTTTTGGTTGATCGCATCCAGATCATCCTTTAATCCGCCAACGATAATGGATTGATGCTTTCTTGTATAAGGTTTCCCTTTAAATGATTTATCCTGACAGGGGCATTAAAGTTACCAACGATTGCTTGCCACTATCGTAGCTTGAGGTGAGTAATTCAAAACCGGACGATAAGGCGTCCGGTTTTGTTACAAGTTTTCATATCTATCCCCGTGCAATTTTTTATCTATCAATATGTTAGTAAATTGGAACAGCGATTGATCTGTTTAATTTACTTGAATCCATATACTTTTCATATCAACCTTTATGACCTGGCGTTCCTTGTCCTGATAATTACCGGGCTGAATTTTGCCTTGCTATTAGGTTTCACTAAAAAAGCCAACCAACCGGCAAACAGGTTTCTTGCGCTGGCCCTGGTTGTGATTGTTTTGTGGATGATCCATATCAGGGATAATGATATCCGGCTGACGATAGAATTTTCATTGGCACTCGGCCCCCTCATTTATTTTTATGTACTGAAATTAACCCGGCCCGAATATAAATTTAACCGGAAGGTCTTACTGCATTTCATTCCGGTATTATTTGAGCAATTCATTCTGTCAAATTCTATTCTGCAATTCTTGACTTTCATTTCAGTCATAAGTTACCTGTTTTGCTCTCACCTGCTGATCGAACGTTTTTACGGTCGGCAAAAATTTAACGGGGGCGACAGGTACCGGTATGAATTAGGATGGTTACATCGACTATTGATGGGTTTCGGATTCCTGTGGCTTCTTTGGATACCCTTTACCACCGTTGGTTATTTTTATCACTTAAATGAACATGCCTGGTATCCCTTTTATCTCTGTGTGGCAGGGATGCTGATCTGGATAGCTGTTTCGGCTTATTTAAGGACGGAAGCCAACGTAGCCGTAAATCCATCTGCACTTTTTAAACCATCTCCGCCAGCTGAACTAAAGCAAAAAGGTGCTTGGCTAAAAAAAGTTGTAAAAGCTAATCTTTATTACCAGGACCCGGAGCTAAGCTTAAACTCGCTGGCTGAAAAATTGGAATTAACGACCCATGAGTTATCCCGGATACTCAATAATGTCCTTAAAAAAACCTTCAACGATTTCATTAATGAATACCGGGTGCGGGATATAATAGCGAAAATGCAAGACCCCACTTATGATCATATCACCTTGTTGGGCATCGCCTACGATTCGGGCTTCAATTCTCAAAGCACCTTTCATCGTGCATTTAAAGAATTGACAGGCAAAACACCCGCAGAGTACAAAAAAGAACTCCCATCTTATAATTTGACAGTTGGTTCAAGTGTTGCAGCGATAATTTCGAACAAGGAAACCACACCAAAGTGGTCTCCTGAAAAATTAAATCGCAATCTTATGTTTCGCAGTTATCTAAAAATCGCATGGCGTAATACGCTGAATAATAAAGTTTACAGCGCACTTAATATAGCTGGGCTGGCTACCGGTATGGCTGTGGCATTACTTATCGGGTTGTGGGTGGCCGATCAATATTCCTATGATCGTTTTCTGCCCGGGTACCAACAGGTGTACCAGGTTGAAATGAACCTTACATCGCAGCACAACGGTACGACGACCCAAACCTCGATAGCGCTGCCGTTGACGGATGTTTTACGAAAAGAGATCCCCGGCATTAAATATGTAGCTGAATCTGATGCCCTGGGCCTGATGAATCATGGTCTTTTAGTTGGCGACAAAAAATTATACCTGGGTGGGGGAGCTGCGGGGCCAGATTTCTTTAAAATGTTTCAATTTCCTTTTGTTAAGGGTAATCCTAACACTGCCCTCAAGGACACGTATTCCATTGTGCTGACTGAGCCGACTGCCAAAGCTTTATTTGGCGATGCCGATCCGATGGGAAAAACTGTTCGTATTGATAATTCGCAAAGCCTGAAGGTTACCGGGGTTATTAAGGAAATTCCTAAAAACTCAACTCTTCAATTTCATTATATTATGCCATTTGCATTTGGAGAAGCAACCCAAGATTGGATGAAGCTTGGGCGCACCAAGTGGACATGGAATTCATTCAATGCTTATGTGGTATTGGAGCCCGGTGCAAACTATGCGCAAATTGCGCCTAAGATCAGGGATATCGTCAATAAACGAAGCCCGGAGATGCGTGTGGCAAAACCCGAAGTGTTTTTGCACCCGATGAAAGACTGGCATTTATACAGCGATTTCAAGAACGGAAAGTCAGTTGGCGGTTTTATCGAGTACGTGCGGATGTTCAGTATCATTGGCATACTGGTATTGGCGATAGCCTGTATCAATTTCATGAATCTTTCCACCGCACGATCTGAAAAGCGGGCAAGAGAAGTTGGTGTCCGTAAGGCGATTGGCTCGGGACGAATCGATTTAGTATACCAGTTTTTACTGGAGTCTATTCTGATTACGTTTATATCGTTTCTGCTTGGCTTGCTTTTGGTTCAGCTGGCATTGCCATCGTTCAACACCTTAACGGGCTCTTACATACATATTCCATACGGCAATGTGGTTTTTTGGTGCATTATGATCGCTTTTATATTAGTTACCGGTTTAGCTGCCGGAAGCAGGTCGGCGTTTTATTTATCCTCGTTCAATCCTGTTAAGGTTTTGAAAGGAAGTATCCAGGTCGGCAAGGCCGCAGCCCTGCCCCGGAAAATATTAGTAATGGTACAGTTTACCTGCTCCGTGTCTTTGATCATTAGCACCGTGATTGTTTACCAGCAGATACAATATGTAAAAAATCGTCCGACAGGATATAACGCCGACAGGTTGGTAATGACCGATATGAACGGTGACCTTTACCAGCATTATGATGCCTTGAAAAATGATTTGCTATCAATGGGGCTCGTGGAGAGCGTGGTATCTTCCACATCACCAGCAACGCAGATATATAGTCATTATTCACTACAGAAATGGCCGGGCAAAAACGCGGGAGATGAAGAAGCGAATGTTGGCGCTATATGGGTGTCGAACGGGTATTTCCAAACCCTTGGGATGACGATGGCTGCCGGTCGGGATTTTTCGGCTGATTGGAAGAGTGATTCGCTGAACGTGATCGTTAATGAGGCCACCGTGAAGCGTATGGGACTTAAAGATCCCATTAATCAAATGATATCCTGGAATGGCAACGATAAGCAAGTACGGATAATCGGTGTGGTAAAAGATGCACTGATGGAATCGCCTTATACATCTGTAGCCCCTGCGATTTTCTGCCATAGTCCATATGGATTTGTCATTACATACCGTTTACCTAAAAACGCCAATACACATATATCAATAGAAAAAATCGGCAAGCTTTTTGAAAAATATAATCCATCCTATCCTTATCAATACAAATTTGTAGACGAAGTGTATGCCAGCAAATTTAACCTCGAGGTATTGGTAGGCAAACTGGCTGGTGTATTTGCTGCCCTCGCTATATTTATTTCCTGCCTGGGTTTGTTTGGTCTTGCTGCTTATGTTGCAGAGCAACGCACAAAAGAGATCGGCATCCGCAAAGTGTTAGGCGCATCTATAACACAGGTGTGGATGTTGTTGTCAATCGACTTTGTCGTACTGGTGATTATCAGTTGTGTTATCGCTTCACCTATTGCATTATACTTCCTTAATAATTGGCTGCAGAAATATCCATACCACGTTTCCATAGGCCTGAGTGCGTTTGTTGCATCGGGAATTATGGCTATCATGGTTACTTTTTTTACGATCAGCTTCCAGGCAATAAAAGCTGCCTTGACCAACCCGGTTAAGAGCCTTCGCTCAGAATGAGTCATTAGAACCAAGAGTCAAGAATCAAGAGCCAGGACAATTTTTATCTCTTGATTCTTGGCTCCTGACGTTTGGTTCTGACAAAAACGTTTATTTTAACTTATCATTAACATTCTGCCTGTTAATATTTTATTAATTTGGAAGGCGATTGTGCCAATTAATTCATTTGAAATCCTATACATTCCATATAACACTTTATGATGCCGCGTTCTTCGGGATGCTTTTTATTGGTTTCACTTTTATTCTTCTTTTGTGGTTTACTAAAAAAGCAAACCGCCCTGCAAACCGATTCCTGGCTACAGCATTGGCTGTTGCAGCTTTGTGGATAGCCCGGATAGTGGCAATCGACATACGGCTGGCCAACTATGCACCTTTTTGGAGTAGCCTGCCGATGCAGTTTTCGCTGGCGCTCGGTCCGCTCATTTACTTTTATGTACTCAAAATAACCCGGCCTGAGTATAAATTTCAGCGACGGGATATGTTGCATTTTAGCCCTTTGATATTGGAAATAGGTGCGTATGTTTTAGAAACTGTACAAAGTATTAATATAGGTACAGCGACCTATGATACGCCGATATTTCAACGATTGAATCCCGTCTTACAATTGTTGGCATTCGTTTCAGTCATCATCTACCTATATAAATGTCATACACTGATTGAAGGGTTTTATCAGCAACAAAAATTTAATGGAGGTGACCGTTACCGGCACGAGCTGCGCTGGCTGCATCGCTTACTGATAGTTTTCGGTACATTATGGCTGTTATGGACACCCTTTGTAGCGATAGACTATTTCTTTTACAATTACCAATTAGGCGCACAGGCATATTATCCATTGTATTTCCTTTTGGTAGTCATGATCGTTTGGATAGCAGCGAGGGCTTTTTTACGACCGGAAATTGGTGGGCAACCTGATGCAGCTGTACCAGTTCTGAAACCATTGCTACCGGCTGAACTAAAGCAAAAAGGCACATGGCTAAAGAAGATGGTAAAAGAAAAGCGCTATTACCAGGATCCTGAATTAAGCCTGGGTTCGCTTGCAGAAAAGCTTGAACTAACAACTCATGAATTATCCCGGATCATCAATACAGTCCTCAAAAAAAGCTTTAATGATTTTATTAATGAATACCGTGTTCAGGATGCGGCCCGGAAAATGCAGGATCCCGCCTTTGATCATCTTACCCTGCTGGGTATTGCATTTGAATCAGGGTTCAATTCCCAAAGCAGCTTTAACCGCATTTTTAAGCAAGCGACCGGAAAAAGCCCGGTAGAATATAAAAATGAACTAAAAAAAGAGTTCCCATCTTATAATCTGGGAAGTCAGCAACAAATTGCGGCGGTAAATTCGTCTTCTGAAACCACCCCGAAGTGGTCTCAGGGGAAATTAAACCGCAACTCCATGTTCAAAAATTATTTCAAAATAGCACGGCGTAACCTGATGCGTAATAAAAGCTACGCCGCCATTAATATTACCGGGCTGGCTGTTGGCATTGCCGTTTGTATGGTGATCTTTATCATTATACAGTTTCAAACCAGCTACGATAATTTTCACTCTAAAAAAGACCGCATCTATCGTGTGCTAACCGAGTATCACCATGAAGGGTCAGGAGAAGTTTCTTATGGGAAGGACCTTCCTTTTCCAATTCCGCTTGGATTAAAAACTGCTTTCCCTCAACTGGAGGTGGCACCGGTTTTTGCCAGCCAGAATGACCAATTGCTGATAGTCGACAATAAAGGAAATACCGAAAAAGCATTTAAGGAATCGCGGGGTTTATTCTTTACATCACCTGCATTCTTCAAAATATTCAATTTTCCGCTTATCGCAGGGACGTATGAATCATTAAAAGACCCGAACAATGTGTTGCTAACCAAAGACATCGCTGAAAAATATTTTGGCGACTGGAAGTTGGCAATGGGCAGAACCATTAAACTGCAGGTTGGCGGCTTTATGTTTGAACACGGTACCGATGTAGTAACCGTTTCAGGCATATTGGAGAGTATCCCGGCTAATTCCGACTTCCAGTTAAAAGCCGTTGTGTCTTACGGAACAGGTTTTACCGGGAACTATTTGGCAAGTTCAACCGATTGGAATACAACGATATCTGATTATGGCTGTTACATTTTGCTGCCGCAGGGTATGTCTGCCGACAATTTTAATCAGCAATTACGCGATTATTCACGGAAGGTGGAATCTCCCGCCAATCATGATAGCCATATTGCACAGCCATTAAGCGCAGTACATTATGATGCCCAGGTAGGTAATTATAGCAACAAAACCACCAGTCATCAATTGCTTAATGTATTGTGGCTCATTGCAGCATTCATTCTGTTAATTGCCTGTGTAAACTTTATCAACCTCTCCACTGCACAAGCTGTTAACCGTGCAAAAGAAGTTGGGGTAAGAAAAGTTTTAGGGAGTAATAAATCCCAGTTGCAGACTCAGTTCCTCGTCGAAACATTCTTGATCGTTGTCATAGCTGTACTACTTGCTGTAGGTATTACTGTGGCGGCATTGCCTTCTGTCAGCAACCTTTTAGAACTTTCGCTTTCATTCAACATACTCGCCAATCCGGCAATTGTTTTATTCCTTCTTATCGTAACAGTTGTGGTTACTGCGCTGGCTGGTTTTTATCCTTCCATTGTTTTATCAAGGTTTAACCCGGTTAATGCTTTGAAAAGCAAACTCGCATCAAATGCAGGCGGAATCTCATTGCGAAGGGGCTTGGTGGTGTTTCAGTTCATCATTGCGCAGGTCCTCATCATCGGGACACTCATCATCGTAAAGCAAATGAATTATTTTATGGATCAACCGATGGGCTTTGATAAAGATGCCGTGATTAACGTCCCGTTCCGTATTGATACCACGTTGACGAACAAGATGGGTTATTTGAAGAGGCAATTACTATCACTAAACGGTGTGCAAACCGTAAGCTTAAGCACCAACACCCCGGTTGAAAATGGTAACGATACCTGGAGTACAATAAAATTTGATCATGCGGTAAAAGAATCGGATTTTAAAGTGATCACCAAATTTGCCGACGACCAATATGTGCCCACTTATAAGTTACCACTAATAGCCGGAAGAAATTTGCAGCCGTCAGATCCGACAAAGGAATTTTTAGTGAACGAAGCCCTTGTGAAAAGTTTAGGGCTAAAAAGACCGGAAGACATCATCGGCAAAGAAATAAGCATTTGGAACGGAGTGATAACATGCCCGGTTGTGGGGGTATTAAAAGATTTTAACGATCGCTCTTTCCGCAATGAGGTGGCGCCATTAGTAATTACTACAGATGTTGCCATGTACAATCAGTTAGCCATAAAATTGTCGACCAAAAGCATGTCGTCCACACTGCAATCTATTAAGAAGATATTCGACCAAACCTATCCGGATTTCGTATATCAATACAAGTTCCTGGATGAAAAGATTGCCAGTTTTTACAAACAGGAAAACCAATTATCGCAACTGTACAAAATATTTGCCGCTATTGCCATATTCCTGAGCTGTTTGGGCCTGTATGGTTTAGCCTCGTTTATGGCCGTGCAGCGGGTAAAAGAAGTTGGTATCCGTAAAGTACTGGGCGCCACCACAGGCAATATCGTATACCTGTTTTCAAAGGAATTTATCGTACTCATTGCAGTTGCCTTTGCTATAGCCACGCCCATAGCATGGTACTACATGCACCAATGGCTACAGGATTATGTTTACCGCATAAACATCAACTGGTGGCTGTTCGCAGTAGGCGGATTGGCTTCAATCATAATTGCACTTGCCACTATCAGTTTCCAGGCGGTGAAAGCGGCATTGGCGAACCCGGTTAAAAGTTTGAGAAACGAGTGATTTTAGAGCCAGGAATCAAGATTCAAGAACCGGGGCAAATCCTGGCTCCTGCATCCTGACTCTTGATTCTTATCTTGAGGTTTAGTTGAAACACGCGAGTGGTGCGTTCCGGGGTGAGATACGGAACGCATTTTTTTAATCTTCCAACTTCAACTTTATACCGCCATTCATCACAAGCCCGCGCTATTCGCAGACACCACCGTTTTGCACAAATCCATATGAAACAAGCGCTTGCATTAAAAAAAGCTATTATGCGGGTAACACTGATTTTTCACCAGCTATATAGACCGAGCTAACGAAATAGTACAATCGCTGTTCCAACTTACTAACATATTGATTGATGAAAAATTATGCAGTATTTGATATATCTATTTATAACAAAACCGGACGCCTTAACATCCGGTTTTGACTTATTCATTTCTCAAGCTCTATTCGAGAGCCATGCTCCTATACTGAAGCTTTGGCGCAAACGTAAGCTCATTCTGAGCGCAGGCTCTTCACCGGGTTCACAATAGCCGCTTTAATTGTCTGAAAACTGGAAGTTATGAAAGCCGTCAGCAGCATACCCGCGCCGCTTGCTATAAATATCCACCAACTGATGGTTGTTTTATCCGCATAATTTTCCATCCATTTGTTCATGGCCCACCATGCCAGTGGTGTAACGATGACGAATGCCAGCAGGATAAGCAATACTAATTCGGTGGACAGCAATCGAACAATCTGTGCAACAGACGCACCGAGCACCTTGCGTACGCCTATCTCTTTGGTACGCTGACCGGTAGTATAAATTGCCAGGCCCAATAAACCAAGGCAACTGATCAGTATAGAAAGCCCAGTGGCCCAGGTGAGCAAGGTTGAAGTGTGCTTTTCCTGGTCATAAAACTGTGCGATCGATTTATCATAGAACTGGTAACTGGGGGCATCATCAGGATACATTTCTTTCCATATTTTTTCCATAGACGCCATTGTTTTCTGCCATTCGCCACCTCCTGCGGTTTCAGGCTTCAGGGCAATATGGATAACACCGTTACAGAAATCGCCATTACCTGCGGCCATAATAACCACCGGGCTTATCGGAGATTGAAGCGAATGCGTATAGAAATCGGCCACAACTCCAACGATACGTAAACTTTTTCCGTTCGAATTAAACACTTTACCCACTGCATCATTTGGATTTGTAAAACCGAGTGTCCTGGCATAGTTTTCATTGATTACAAACCCTGCCGAAGTATCTGCTGCTGTGATATTTCGCCCGGCAATTATTTTGATATGATACAGCTTGATATAGTTTTCATCGCAAAATTTTAATTCTACCGGCGTTGTAATTTCCTTTTTGCCATCCTTATAAACAAAATTAGTGCTGCTGGTACCGTCAGATGATGGCGGCTCAAAACCCACGCTTACCATTGCTACACCAGGCAATGTTCGCAGCTTATTTGCCATTACCTGGTTAGTTGTTGCTTTACGGACCTTATATGGAGTTTCAGCAAATACAATGGCGTCCTTTTTAAAGCCAAGGTCTTTATGCAGAGCGTAATAGATCTGCTTACTTACGAGCAAGGTCGCCATGATGAAAAACTGGGCTATCACAAACTGCGATACCGTAAGCGATTTACGCAGCCAGGCGTTCCGGGTCTTACTGCTCCCGCTTTGCACCTGGTTTTTGAGTACCAGTACCGGCTTATAGCCTGAAAGCAAAAGTGCAGGATAAAAGCCTGATAAAAAGCTAACCACTACGATCAACCCAAACAGGAACAGGAAAATATCCGGCTGATGAAGATAATCTGCCTTAACACCGGTAGTTATAAAATCTGAGAACAGCTTCAAGATCAAAGGCGCCAAACCTATCGAGATAATTACCGCAAAAAGCGTGATCAGGAATGTCTCGCTCAAGAACTGGGTGATCAACTGCCTGCGGTTGCTGCCCAGGGTTTTGCGGATGCCTATCTCCTTTGCTCTCTGGGTAGCTTGGGCTGTTGTTAGATTGATAAAGTTGATACAACCCAACAGCAGCAGGAAACCAGCTACAACTAATAACAAGTATGATCTTGTTTTACTTGCAGGGCCGCTGAAATCAAAAGTGCCGTAGTCCTGGCTGAAATGAATATCGCTCAGTGGCTGAACTGTAAAAGATCGTGAGCTTCCGTTTTTTTTATCATCGGCGCTATGCGGATCATTCTTCATATACATAGCATTTATCTGCTTTTGTATATTGGCTGCCGACACCTTCGGATACAATTTGATAAACACTTCAGATGCCGAGGTGGTGCTTCCCCAGTTAGTCAACTGCATATCCTTACCCAACCTGGTATTGGGCTTCCCTGAACTGAAAGAAATAAAGTCGTGGCATGAAAAATCGGTATTCTCTTTTATAGGTTCAACAATGCCGGACACCGTGGTTTTCAGCGTATCATAAGTGATTGTTTTACCCAGCATCTGCTCGTAGGTGAGTGAAGGGAAATACACCTTCGCCCTGTCAGCAGTCAGAACAACCTGGTAGGGATCATTAAGCGCCGTTGTAGAAGAGCCTGCAAGCCATGTATAGTGGATGATTTTGAAATAATTCTGATCTGCCAGTGTGATACGATCTTGCCCCTTAAACTTTATGGGCTCATTGTGCTTACCCGTAACTATTACATCGGGGCTCAATGTGTATAGGGGCGCCACGAGCTCAACCCCAGTGATGTTACTTTTTATAGCCGCACCCATTGGCATGGTAACTCCATGACTATGGTTTTCGTTGCCCTGAAATTTGAAATTGCTCACCACGCGGAATATGCGGTCGCTGTCTTTATGAAATTTATCGAATGTCAAATCGTAATGCACAATGATATAGATAACCAGCGCTGCGCTGATACCTATCGAAAGCCCTATGATATTGATGAGTGTAAAAGCCTTGTGTTTCCAAAAGTTCCGGAAAGCGATTTTAAAATAATTCTTAAACATAACATTGCGGTTTAGTTTCTCATGAGGCCACTTTGGAAGGGTTTCACTACGCAATATTAACGGCGCAAATCGCGGAAGACTGCCCGAATTATAAGTTGGGTAATCTTTTTTCAGGTCATTTTTATATTCCAGCGGGGTTTTCCCGGTCATCTGCTTAAAAATGCGGGTAAAGGTACTTTGGGAATTAAACCCTGCTTCATAAGCAATACCCAACATTGTGATATGGTTAAAAGCAGGGTCAAACATTTTATTAATCACATCCCGCACACGGTATTCATTTATAAAATCATTAAAACTCTTTTTGAGGACGGTATTCAATATTCGCGATAATTCATGGCTATGTATGCCGAGCTTTTCTGCAAGTGAACCCAGGCTCAATTCAGGGTCCTGATAATAGCGGTTTTCTTTAACTGCGTTCTTTAGCCAACTGCCTTTTTGTTTAAGCTCAATTGGCAGTAATGATTTTAGTATCGGAGCACTATCTGCGGGCGAACTTACTTCTTCTCTTAAAGAGGCCCTCGCTGCGATCCAGATAATCATCATCATCAAAAGGAGATATAAAGGATAATAAGCATGTATGCCCAACTGATGATGGTAATAAAAGTAGTCTACGGCAGTAAAAGGCATCCACAACAGCCATAATAGCCCGAAAGCTGTCAATAACTTACTCAGCCAGCTTAATTCATGCCGGTAACGGTCGCCCCCATTAAATTTCAGGCGTTGGTAAAATTGCTCTATCAGTCTATGAGATTTATACAGGTAGATTAGGACTGAAATAAATGCCAACAATTGTAATATAGGATTTAACTGCTGAAAAGCAGGCGTATTATAAGTAGCCGTACCTGTTTTTATACTTGCGTTAACTTCCAATATATGAACCCCGAGTTGTAGCAACAACGGAATAAAATGCAGCAAATCCTTAGTGCGGAATTTATATTCTGGTTGTGTTAGTTTGAGTGCATAAAAGAAAATAAGCGGGCCAAGCGCCAGTGAAAACTGTAATGGTAGTATGTTCCAATAAGGGATGTAACTTTCCAACGTTACATCAATGCTCAATATCCATGCTATTTGAAACACGACCACCGCCAATGCCAGCGCGAGAAATCTGTTTGCAGCCCGGTTTATACTTTTTGCGAACCACAGCAGCAGCGCAAAAGTAAGCCCGATAAATATCGCACCCTGAAAACCCAGGTCATAAAGGTTGATATGAAAGGTGTACGGATTCAAGTAATTTAAACAGATCAATTGATGTTCCAAATTACTAATATATTGGTATACAAAAAATTACAAGGTATTCGATATGTTCATTTGTAACAAAACCGGACAACAGGGCGTCCGGTTTTGAATTGGAATGAGGGTTACTGATCTGTTACAGCGCTATTGAGCCTTCGGTTTGTTTGCCGTGGTATCCTTTTTCAGTTCCGGCTCTTTCTTTGCCGGAGATTTCAATGCAGTATCCACCTTCAACTTCACTGCACTGGTATCCTTCTGCAATTTTACGGCACTGGTATCTTTTCCGGCTTTTATTTCCGGCAATTTGTCCAATAGTTGTTTATTGGTGCTTGTATCTTTGGCCGCTTTGCCATCCGGCGGTTTATTTAATGGATGCTTGCCATCGGCAGGTGTTTTGGTTTTGTCAGCAGGCTTTTTAGCAGGTTCCTTTTTCTTCGCGATAATCTCTTCTTTTGAAGCAGGCCTTTCCTTGGGTTTCCACAAAAAGCCCTTTAATATTTTATCATCCTCGGTAAATTTATCCAGCGGGCCATAACGGTGTTCTGGTTTGGTCAGAAAGGTTACGTCTGTCAACTTGCTATCTTTAAAATTTATGCGGATACGACTGCTTAGCGACCGTTGCATACCGCTTACTTTTCCACTATCCCGTGAGAAATAAATAGTTTCAGCATTGCCATCAATAAACAAACGCTCAAGCTTGTCATTGTTAAAGAAACCGCGCATTTTTTTCCCTGCCGACTGATTAAAATGTGTCGAATCACCCTTTTCGATGTTGACGACAAACGCATTAGGGAACAATTCAATATTATCAAACTTCTTATTCTTCAGTTGCAGGTTGATCGTATCTCCCGATAATTGCGAACCCTGCGTCCAAATGATAGGATGTACATACAACCGTATCACCGAGTCGCTGGTACTATAAAAGGCCGAATCTGATTTCCCCTGCAGATCGGACTTAAACAGTTTTACATGGTGAAAAGCACTTAATATCCTTATTCGTGCCGTGTCAGCCAAATTAATTTTACGCGTAACATACACAGAATCAGATGCCTTTTTCACTTTCGCCAGGCTATCCTTTTTCGCCAGTTTTAAGCTATCCTGTTTGGTAAGCTTTTTGGGTGGTTGCAGGGCCTCTGGCTGCTTTGCATTCCTATTCAAACTTCCCGGCATAACAGGGGCAGGCGGTTGGGCACCTGGCTTATTTGGTGGGGTAGCTTTTGCTTTTTTATCTTTTTTGCCGCCTTTGGCTGCAAATTCTATTTTGGCACTGTCTCTTTTTGCTATTCCCGCTAATAGTTCCGGTTTAATTTCGGCTAACAAATTACGATGCAATGCTGCGGTGTCAGGGTAAAATTTAGGTGCTGATAGCTCGATTTCTTTCACAGGCTTGGTATAGACGATAGACGGAGCTTTTTTGGTCGTATCTATTATATGCGACAGCCTGATCTTCTCCTGTATGTCCTTATAATCTTTGTAAGTAAGTACCCGGGTTTCAAGCGTATCCGCTGTTATGTAAACTGAGTCATGCTTCATTCGTGTAGTATCCTTCTTCGAGAGCAAACTATCAGGCAGCTTATTCTTCAGGTCAGGTTTCTTTCCTTTCTTGTTGGCAATAGTATCGGATTTACTTTTTGGGGTCTCCTTTAAAGGCATTGTATTTGCTGGTGCGCTTGCTTTATTATCAGGCTTGGCTATCTGCTTTGATTTATCCAGAGCAGAGGTTGCTTTTGCAGGTTGAACTTTAGTTTTCGATGTATCAGTTTTGGCTTTTTGATCGGGAGTTATAACTGTCTTTCCCGGTTGATCTTTAATCTTTGCTGTATCGACCTTCGTTTTCTTATGGGATGTCGTAATCGGCTTTGGCGGGACAGAATCCTTCTTCGATGTATCTTTCTCCTCCGTCACAATAATCCCATAAGCATTTTCGGTAACTACCGTTCGTTCGTCCGATTTAAAGTAAGTGCCAAGGTCACCCTTCAGGGTCATCTTTTGTTCGTTATCATTAAAAGTGATGTTTTTTACCACACGACCATAGCCTTTCTTACGGTCATAAAACATACTATCACCCTTTAATGTCTTAGCGCCCTGGCTATACAGGTTTTTCTTGCCGAAAAAGGCCTGCTCAGTTACTGTATTATAGTAGCCATTTTCTGTGTAGAGTGTGTCGTTGTCTTTTGGATTTGCTTTGGTTTTAAGGGTGTCTTTCTTCTTGCCATAAATGTGTGTAGGGCCATAGAAGTAAGCGATCTTCGTTCCTGTATTATAACGCAGCGTATCTGTTTTGGTGGTCGCATCCGGGCTTAATAGTACCACGTCATAACGGAAATAGGAATCTCTTGAATTGGCAAAATAATAGCCATTTTTACTGGTAAGCGTGTTGTCCTTGTTTACCAGTTTGCCGCCATTAGTATAAGTGCCGTATTTGGTGGCTGTGTTATAAGTAAGATAGTTAGTAGTAAGCGTGGCATCTTTATCCACCATCCGCACATTGTCAGTCAGGATAGCGATCTTGGTGTTACCGTTATAGTTCAGTTTGTCCGAATAAATATTCAGTGTATCGCCCTGGCTGATAACCACGTGGCCAAAAGCATCAAAAGTATTTTCGGCCTGATGAAAATAGGCGCTGTCTGAAGTCAGCGTAGAATTGTCCTGTTGAAAGGTGCCGCCATACACCTTCAACGGGGCGCCCTTAGCATTACCGCCTTGTACGCTTTTGGATCTGATGAGGTTGATAACCGATTTTTTCTGGGCCATCACCGCGGTTACCAACGTCAGTAATATTATGGTGAACAAGTATTTCCTCACGGGCGCAAAATTAGTTTTTTGGATGGGGTTATTAAATTAATAATTTTGGTGATGCTGCCGGTTAAAAATTTCATTGATTTTATTGAAAAAAATGCACTGTTTAATCGCGACAGCAACGTTTTGGCGGCTGTCAGCGGTGGTATGGATTCGGTTGTTATGGTTCATTTTTTAAAAGCCGCTGGTTACAATTTCAGCATTGCCCACTGTAATTTCCAGCTTAGGGGCGACGAAGCTTTGTCCGATCAACAGTTTGTAAAGGATCTGGCCGGTAAACTCGGCGTAGCATTTCACACCATAGATTTTGATACCAAAAAATATGCCGCTGAAAAAAAGATCTCGATACAAATGGCTGCCCGTGAGCTTCGTTATCAATGGTTTGCAGAAGTGTCACAACAATCAGGCTACAATGTGATTGCGTTAGCACATCACCAGAATGATACCATCGAAACTATATTGCTGAACCTTACGCGGGGGACAGGCATTGCCGGCCTGCATGGGATATTACCTAAAAATGGGTCTATAGTGCGTCCTTTAATGTTTCTAAAACGTGATGATATACAGGATATTGTAAAGGCCGAGAATTTGCAGTACGTAGAAGACAGCTCCAACAGTTCAACCAAATATGCCCGCAATAAGATACGTCTTGAAGTTATTCCCAAGTTAAAAGAGCTTAATCCGGGATTGGAAGATACTTTTGAAAATAACTTGAAGCACTTCCGTGGCCTTGAAATATTGTTGGAGCAGAAGTTGGATGAATTAAGGGAAAGTATATTCACTTTTCATGGAGAAGAGATTCATATTAGTATTGATGAGGTAAAAAAACTTCAGCCACAACTTTTGTTACTATATGGCTTATTGCAGGAATATGGTTTTAATGAAAGCACTGTTGAAGATGTAATCGATTCATTAGATAAGCATTCGGGCAGAGTATTTGTATCGCAGGGTTTTATGCTGTTATTGGACCGGGAAAAATTGATCCTGGCAAAAAGACGGGCAGTGCCAAATCAATCTGTTTTGATCAATAAAGATCAGCACGAAGTAAAATTCAATAATTACCAGTTGAATATTCTGCATGATGATTCTCCTCTGATTATTAAGGATAATCCACTGTCAGTATCCATCGATATAGATTTGCTGATCTATCCCTTAACCCTCCGTCATTGGGAGGAAGGTGATCATTTCCACCCGCTTGGCATGAAAACGCGACAGAAACTGAGTGATTTTTTTGTGCACCAGAAAGTACCTCTGCATGAGAAATCGCGGATCCCGCTTTTGGTGAATGGAAATGATGAGATTATCTGGATAGGAGGGTACCGCCCGGATGACAGGTATAAAGTAACCGCGAAAACTAAAAAAGTTACTATCTTCGAGCTGTTTAAATTATGACTGTAGAAAAACCGGTTTTTGTTGAGAAGCAATATCTTGGCCGCGAATGGATCCCTGTTACCATCCGCCTGGTGCTGGCTACCTTTTGTTTTGCAGCTTATACTTTCGACTTTTTCTCGGACGAACAAAATAAATCGGAAATTTTAGCTGTGGTTGGATTTGGTATCATTATCATCTCTATCATCATGGGTTTTTTATTGCATTTCCGCACCCGCGTTTATAACAAAAGCATATTGATTGACGGTTTGTGGACTACCCGCCTGGTAAAGATCGACCTGAACAGTATTGTAAAAGTTGAAAAAGGGAAATACAGCCGTTATTTTCTGAATAACCCGGTTTATAACTTACACCAAAAAGGTACCATCCGTTTTTATACATCCGGGAGTGATGCCATCCACCTCACCGACCGTGATGGCTTAGTATACATCATAGGCTCACGTCATGCTGACGAGTTTTTGAGAGCCATTAATGAAGAAATGAAAAAGTAGTTAGCTCTAAACCAAGCGTCATTGCAGTGACAGGATTGTTGTAAACTTACTTATTTCTTTAATCCAATCTCTCTCAACCGCTCATCCAGATACTCACCTGCGGTCATATCACCGTACAACTTTGGGTGCGCAGCATCGATGCATGAATCTAAACAAGTAAGATCCATGTCCGATTTTGGGTGCAGGAAGAAGGGAACCGAATAACGTGAGTTCTTCATTTCTTCGCGCGGTGGGTTTACAACGCGGTGAGTGGTCGATTTCAGCTTGTTGTTTGTCAAACGTTGCAGCATATCGCCTACATTCACGACCACATCCTCGCCATGAGCTTTAACCGGGAACCAGTCATTTTCGCGGGTAAGCAGTTCAAGGCCGTCCGCGCTGGCACCAATCAGCAAAGTGATCAGGTTGATATCTTCGTGCGCTCCGGCCCTTACTGCGTCCGGTGGCAATGCATCCGGATTTTCAATTGGGAAGTAGTGCAATGTGCGCAGGATAGAGTTACCATTGTGCACCTTATCATCAAAATAATTTTCAGGCAGCTCCAGATAAACTGCTATGGCGCGTAACAAATGCTGACCGGCACTCTCCAGTTTTTTATACACCTCGCGTGTAGTTGAGTTAAATTCAGGCAGTTCCGTTACAGTCAGATTCTCAGGGTATTCGTTCTTAACCGGGTCATTATCAGTCACTGTTTGGCCGATCTGCCAGAACTCTTTCAGGTCGGGAACTTTAAAACCTTTTGCAGTTTCTTTGCCTTTACTGGTGTAGCCGCGCTGGCCTGCTAGTTCTGCTTTTTCGTATTTTAGTTTAGTGTCCTCAGGTAATTTAAACAGGCTGATTACCTGTTGGTACAGCTTGTCTATCAGTTCTTTACTTAATCCATGATTGGTAATAGTAACAAAGCCGGTGTCATTGAAGGCTTTGCCGATTTCATCTGAAAAAAATTTCTTTTGTTCTGGGGTGCCGTTAATATAGGTGTTCAGGTCAAGCCGTGGAATGTGGACTGTATTCATAGTGTTAATGTGTTGAGCAGAACAAAAGTATTAATTAAAGCCCCACATCAAAATCCTGTGAATAAATATTGGTGATCATTATATAGTGTGTCGGTGTATATTTTGTAAAACAATTGTACGGTTAAACGTTTTATTGTTTTACTAATCAAAATATATGTTAATATTATAAAATACCATGCGACAGGTACTATAGAATAAGATACCTTCGCCAGTTCAAAAACAAAATCTAACTAATGAAAAGCTTAAATAAAATATGGGGAATTGGTTTACTGGTGATGCTACTGTCACTGGTTGTCCCCGGCAAAAGTATGGCCCAGGGGGGCTATATTTCTGACCAGGAATTTTACGATCAACTGGGGCCGTACGGTACCTGGGTGAGCGATCCGGATTATGGCGAGGTTTGGGTACCGGATGTTGACGGTGATTTCAGGCCTTACGCCACACGAGGCCACTGGGTAGTAACCGATTACGGAAATACCTGGGTTTCCGATTATGAATGGGGGTGGGCTCCATTTCACTATGGTCGCTGGCGTTATGATGATTACTACGGATGGGAATGGATACCAGGCCACGAGTGGGCACCTGCATGGGTATGCTGGCGTCATGGGGACGGCTATTATGGCTGGGCACCTTTAAGGCCAGGCATTAGTATCAGCATATCTATAGGCGGGGGGTACGATGCGCCGGATTATTACTGGACATGCGCACCACAGGCATATATCAACAGCCCGGTTATTTATAATTATTATGTGCCACGTGAGCGTTCAGTAACTATTATCCATAACACTACGGTTATCAATAATACTTATGTGCGGAATAACGTCACTTATATAAGTGGTCCGCGTGTGCAGGAGATCAGGCAGGTTACTCACAACAATAATGTAAGAGTATACAATATTAACAATGCCAGCAGGCCCGGTGTTGCAAGCGTGTCGCATAATACAGTAAATATTTATCGTCCTGCCGTACAAAAATCGCCAAATGCTCGTCCTGCAAGGGTAGTGGATGCCAATGCATACCGTAATGCGCACCCAAATCAGAAAATTGCTAACGGTGGTGGTTTTAATCATACAGCCGCAGCTCACCTGGCCACTGTAGCACACAGTAATACACCTGATAATAAAGTGGTTCGTGTAAATAATAACAGGCAGGCTCCGAATAATCAGCCGGTAAATCGCCCTGCGCCGAACCGTCCGAACGGAGCTCAGCCAAATGCGAACCCGGCTCAACAACGTCAGCAGGCACAGCAACAAGCACAGCAGCGCCAGCAACAGGCAGATCAACAGCGTGTGCAACAGCAGGCTCAACAGCGTCAACAAACGCAGCGAAGCCAGCAACAGCAGGCCCAGCAGCGTGCACAGCAACAACAGGCTCAGCAAGTGCAACAACGCCAGCAACAAGTACAGCAACAAATGCAACAACAACGTCAACAGCAGGCCCAGCAACAAGCACAGCAACGTCAGCAGCAGATGC
>JAFDZM010000028.1 GCA_018266915.1 Bacteroidota bacterium
ACTAATGACTAATGACTAATGACTAATGACTAATGACTAATGACTAATGACTAATTCACTTCATTGCAATCAACAACGATGTAGGATCGTAAAAGCCTACCTGTACTGCAATTTTCCCATCAGTATTGAAGATGTCGAACAGGACCATTTCTATTTTGGCTACTTTTTGGGTTTTCTTATTGGTGAGTGTGATAAGCCACCATGATTGCACTGTAAAGCGGGACTTGTTGTATTCCAGCCCGTCAGGGACCCCAATAGGTTTCATGGTAATATGCTCCCAGGTTTCAAAAACCTGTTCCCAGCCGGCTTTGGCCTCGGCAACAGTTTTTGGAGGCGGTACCGACCATTGCGCTGCTTTAGAGGTATCAACTGCATAGCGGGTCATGCCATAAATTTTTGCCGAATCGGCGAAGAAATGGCCCATGGCTGCGGTATCCCGCTTCTCATACATCCGGGCAAACCGGCGCATGGTTTCAATATAGGGGTGTTCGCTGTAAATAACGCCGCTTTTTACCTTCTTCTGGGCAAATGCGGTGGCACTACAGGCGATGAGCATCATTATCAACAGCTTTTTCATGACCTGTGGGGTATGCCGTTTTAATTGGTTAAATAAATATACGTGTTTTTAATTACGAATTATTGAATTAGTGAATTTGCGAATGTGAAAAAGAGTGGTACTCAATATTCTGTAAATGAGTAATTTGTAAGTATCTTATTGACTATATTTATATAAAACTTAAACATCATGTCAGCATTTCATTTTGTATTATCGGCTATTTGCATCGGTTTTGCCAATACCGCTATCGAGTGGCTCCTGATCGGTTTCCTTTTTCACAAATACCAGGCAACAACACCGCAAACCTGGCGACCGGAAAGCTATGTAAGCTATACTTACAGCACGGTATTATCTATAGTGTTTGGACTGCTGTTCACCTTCTTTTATTTAAAGATCGGTTCACATTATGTAATAGGTCATAGTATGCTCTCTGACGCTAAGCTGGGAATTATTTGCTTTGCCTGTTTCAGCCTCATTGCTGAGATTGGCGGCTCTATTTATGTTAATCTTGATAAAATGTTTGTTGCGGGTAAATTGCTGGCGTCGTGCCTCAGTTATATTGCAGCAGCTATTATTGCGGGCTTATTCTTCTGGTAGGGACAAAAAATAACCCCGCACTTGCTCCGTACGAGGTTTTGGGTCGTTTAAACTATTAGGATAGTTCCTGATAATCCAAACAACACTGCTATTATAACAATCCTTAAAGGCGAGTAGTTTTAAGAAAATGAAATTTTTTGACTTTTCTTAACTCAACGCTATCCGGTGCACCAGGTATACAAAATCATCCAGTTGCATCGGTTTGGCCACGTAGCCATCGGCACAACCGCATTTAGATATCTCATCGACTGTTTTAGTGGGCGAATAAAGAATGATAGGTATCTTTCCGGTTTGAGCGTTTGCTTTTAGTTTCGCGCAAAGATCGTTACCCTGGGTGTTGCCAAGCTGATCGCCTACTACCACGATGTGTGGCCTGATGCGGCCGATATCTTCAATAGCAGTTTCCTTCTTGCATTTAAACACTTCGTACCCGCTGTTCTCAAACGTAAATGCCGACATTTCGCGGGCATCGCTATCTTCCTCAACTATGGCTAATTTTTTCACTTTTTTATAAATTGATTGAATGCTAATTTATAGAATTAAAATGGAATACAAATAAGAAACAAGCTGTTATCTGCCTTGTTTTCAGACACGGAAACGTACTGTCAATGACTGATAAAACCTTCTGATTTTCAAAAAATTATATTAGGAAATTAGCTGAATTTTTATTTAATTTTATTTGCTATTATAAACCATACCATAAGGATATTCCTAACACTAAACCATTAAACCAAAACATCATGGCAAAATTCCTGGTAAAGGCTTCTTACACCCCGGAAGGTGTAAAAGGACTGCTTCGCAGTGGCGGGACCGCACGCAGGCAGGCTGTTGAAAAAACCGTTAGTGACATGGGCGGTAAACTTGAGGCATTTTATTTTGCCTTTGGCGATGCTGATGCTTATGTAATCGTGTCGCTGCCGGACAATATAACGGCTGCTGCACTGGCACTCAATATCAATACATCATTACTGGTATCAGTTACGAGTACCGCTTTGCTCGACCCTGAGGATGTTGATGCTGCAGTGAAGATGTCGGTTAATTACCGCGCTCCGGGTAGCTGATTTGGTATACAGTTATTATATGTAAGTGTTTTATGAGAAATAAAATCTAATCTATTTCTAATCCTATGCCAGAGATGGGTTAGCTAACTTTGCATTAAGAAGGCACAAAGTATTCCCTACTTGTGTTTTTGTGATAAGGTTTAGGTTTAAGGCTCCCGATCAGCGATTGAAACGGAGCCTTAGTATTTTTTACTTTCCTTAAAACATGTAGCCTATTGAAAGCCCCATTGATCTGTTGTGAATAGTTGAGCTTTGGTAATAAGAAAGGTTATTCAATCCTAAACTATAATTAGCTTCCATTACGACATGGTTTGATATTTCGGCGCCGATAACGCCGTTAACACCGTAATCAGGGTTCTTATATTGATACCCTTGAACAGATTTGATAAAGGATACATTGCTCGTTTGATTTTGTACTGCATAGGTGCCCGAAAGGCCATATCCTACATATCCGCCGCCTCCCAAATAAGCATTCAATTTCCGGGTCACTTCAAACTTATAAATTGCATTCAGCGGCGCTTCGAGATAGTTTAACTGTATTTTACCCATGATCGGTTTTTGTACAGTTTGGGTGCCGTTGGACAGTGCCTGGTTATATTGATAGCCTTTGTTGCTGTAAAATACTCCCGGTTGGATTGATATCTCGTCCGTTACATCAATATTGAATAAGGCACCTGCATGGAAGCCAATCAAATTAGTGCTTTTAACGGCCATGCCCAGGGTATTAACTGATTGATTAGAGAGGCTTACACCAGCCTTAAACTCTAAACGGACTGCTTGCCCGAACGCAATAAATGACGAACCGACAAAATAAAGTAAGAGAAGGGTCTTTCTCATGACTAAATAAATTGCTAAAGGTTTTTTGCCAGCTTTTACGGGGTTACATTAAATAGGTTGCATTATTGGCTATAAATCAGTGCATAATGGACTGAAACTATATAATTAGTCCTCATATTGTTATGATCTTGTGTTTTTTCGTGGATTGCAAATCCCGACCAACAAGCCAACAATTGGGTAGAATCGTTAAATCTGGTCGCCTATCAATGCTTATAATGCAATGTGTCTTTCTTTAACTCCTTTTTCAGGTCTTCATTTGGAAGCGTAGCACCTATATTGTGAAAATTAGCATAGGATAGAGGCGGATTTTTCCTGTTTGCCTTAATAAATGCCAGTATAGCAGTGGCAGTAGTAGGCGGGGGAATGACGGTATTCATACTGTAGCCAGGGTTCCAGCAAATGGAGTCGGGTTTAATGTGATGCGTTAGTTTCTGAAGATTAAGATAATAGGTAGTCTCCTTGGTAATTTGGTAGTTAGCGTCAATATCAGCTATTTCAAAAGATGGGTTGTTGCCGTGGTTTGTACCTATGGACGGTACAACACGAATGAAGTAATATGCCTTTTTCTCAGACTTGTCACATATCACCCTGAAATCATTAAAATGGGTATGGCCTGCAATATAATAGTTCAGATTCTTTGCATTTTTTACTACAGTGTTAATAAGCGAGTCAGAATAGGTAGTCTGCATCTGGTCGCCAGGAGGTATGTGTGATAGAATCCACAGCCCACTGCCTGGGTTTTTTAATGTAGCATTTATCCAACTGCTCATCTTATTTGCGTTAGGAGAGTTTTTTGGAGCATTTTTATCGGCGCTGAAAAGCGTGGTACTTAATACCGCGAATTTCAATTTATTGTTTAATACATAAGTGTAGTATCCTGCATTGGCAAATGTTGTACTTTTTAACATTTGGCTGTTGTTATTTTTCCATGATTTGGCAAAAGAACTGAGGAAAGCAGCGCTTGGCATTGTATAATCACCATTATCGCTATCGTTGTTGCCAAGAGCTGGGATGATGGGTATGCCGGGAAATGTTTTTCCAAACAGTTTTGCGATGTACTGAATAGTTTTGGCCTTCAATGTGTCGGCCTTTACTATGGTAGTGTCGTATCCTCCCATATTGAGGCTTTTTACTTTTCCGTGCCAGATAAAATCTCCGGCTATTACTATGAATGCGGGCTTTGGTAGTTTGTTTTGCATGTTTGCAAGCGCCGATTGTAAAAGAGCGCAGTTTGAATCGTAGCCCGACCAAATGGATTTGATATCATCCTTAGTCGCATATTGGGCTAAAATCTTGTCCCATTGTTCAACAAGGGCCTTGCCCAATTTCTTCATCAGGCTGACACTTATTTTGATGGACTTGGTTTTAGAATCGTAAACGTAAAATGGATTCAAGTGAATATCGGATACGATAAGGCACTGATTGGTTTGCGCATAGCATTTGCTGTTTAATACAATTGTCGGAAGGCTGAGTGCGGTTATTACAAAGCCGATCAAATACTTTTTGATGTTTATCATGGTACCGTGAATTGATGCATATCAGGTCTATAAATTTCATGATAAAAAGCTTTAAAACAAGGGGGTAAAACACGGTAAATGTGTGGGTGTTTTAACGTAAGAAGAATAGGATTATATCCAGTATCCTAAATTATATGCTAATCGAACCTTATTTGTAATTGTAAATCTCGACTGGCGAATGGATTGATGAATACTATTTTTCACTGTTAGCGGTAATATTATTGTGGGTTATCTGAATCTTTGTTTTTAATTCAAATTCACCATAATCACACCATGCAGATAAGCGACAGTATTTAAATTTTTCAAGGTTGTAGACTTTTCGGCCAACATATTGGTTATCTATAAGAATTGACATTACAATCATTGATGTATTATCGTCATCATGTTCAACATTTAATGATACTAGGCTTCCTTTATAGTTTGCCACTCCGTTAAAACTATTTTGAATTACTTCAACATGATATTCTGCCAATGTCAAGTAATTAGGATTTTTCCATATAGGCGCTTCAGAATCACTCATTTCAAGATCGCCAACACAAATATGTATATCACTTACTTCGTTATTTTCATGACGTTCCTGTGCAATAGAGGGGAAAGTTTCATTTTGAATGAATCGAAGACCAAATCGCCAGTAAGAAGTTCCTACCGGTTCTATTTGAATTTTGAATTGTGTTCTTTTGACGTCAAATGTTCTTTCTAAGATGTGATCGTTTCTGTCACTGAATCCTCTGGGAGTGGGTTGGTTTTTAAAGATAAATTCTATCTGATCTTCTATAAAAGTCCTTTTGAATTCAATCAACTCCTCATCTAACTGACCCATAAAGCCAATAGAAATTGGGATAAATTTTATCCTATCAGTATAATTATTAAACTCCTGAAGATCATTTAAAAGGATTTGTCTAAACTGAAATTTAAGTTTATCAAACGACCCTTGGTTTTCGTATGTAAAGACCACTAAAAAGGCGTAAGATGCTGAGTCGCCATCTTCCAGTTGTTTTATAGCTCGTAATAGGGATTCCTTATCTGGTAATGGGTCACTTCTTCTTATTTTAAAGTTGAAATAAAGTTTTCCTACAGTATGATGATCCTGCACTATCCAATCTGCACTATAGTTTTTGGTAGTCAATATATTCTGTGATGTGCTACCTCTAAAATGTTGACGGACCTTTTGTCGTCCGAAGAATTCTAATAACTCAGTTATAATCACATTCGGATTAAAATTATTTTCAGCTAATTCTTTTTCAATACCTTTTTCAATTTCCGGATCATTCGATAAATTGTCCAATTTGTCAAGAGTCTCCAATATTTGGCGCTTGTTTTTCCAGCGAATAACAAAAGCTTTATCTTCCTCAAGCTTTTCAAGCAGTCTGCTCAATGGAAATTTGTGGCTCTGATTTGCATCATTATAATCAAGATTTTGATAAATGGCCTTTGCTATGTTTCTTAAATCAAAAAGATTCCTAAACAAAATATTTTGCGAAGTAGGAGGAATTGTAGTTGTAGTGGTCGTTGTACTCGTGCTAATAAGAGCTGCATCGACAGGGTATGTGTTGTTTAAGCTATATGTTATAGAATCTTCCCGTGTGTCAACGAGAATTATTTTTTCATCTTCAAGCCCTTTCAAAAGGCTTCTTACATACCCATCTAATAGCGGCTTTAACGTGTTATTCCACCCTGTATTTGCATCATTGTTGCTCATTTTGGTTTAGGATTTCTTCTAATGTGAACTGATTTTTATTCATTGAAAGAATAGCATGGCTTTTTAAATACAACTGCATTTTGCAGTAGTCCTTTACAGCATCATCAAAACTTTGGGCAGCAATTTCGGTGTTGTCAATTTTATCAATGATATTATTAATCTGAGTAAATATTTCATTGGTACTGTCTAGTTCATCTACATATAAAAAAGATTTACCATTTTCCCATGTTAGATTTTGTCGAACAAGACTGATGAATTTTCTTGGAACTCTCTTTGATTCAAAAATTAAAAAATCTACGTAGTTGTCTAATTTTTGTTTTGCAATTATGGAAAGGGGTTGGTTGTTTAGTAAAAGTTTTTCGAATAAAAAATGTAACTCAACGCGTGAGAGCAAAGGAATATGAATAAACTTAGAAAACATGCTTGATAACAGCGCATCATCAACAGTTTTTGATTCAAAATATTTATAAAACAAACCTTGCCCTGCAACTACTATATAACTGGCCGTTCCAGAGACAAGATAAGGCTTCATTTCATTCAAAAGTGTGTCAATATCATCAACATTAATTTTGTCCAATTCATCAAGCACAAAAACTATTCGGTATGAATCTTTCAAGTATGATAAGATATTGAGAAGATGATAATCAGCTATCTCATTGTCAAACATCGATTTTCTTGTAAAATCCTTTTGAGTTGTTCGAGAATTGGAAATTGTGTGAGCCAATTTAAGACAACCTATAATAGACAGTATCGAAGAAACTATTACAGCTATGAAATGTATAAGTCTACTTAAATCAAACCAGGCATTAATCCAATCTAAAACAAAAAAAATTGTGACCAATACAGGCAATAATGACTTAATTATTGCTATGATGTCGATATTGAATACGGTTATTTTTTCTTTTTTTGTAGACTCAAGACTCTGTGATGAAATATCGTAGAATGTTTTATCGTAAAGTTCTTCTAATAGGAAAGCTGTTCGTTCTGTCAATAATTTTTTTTGCTCCTGAGATTTGATTTGACTAAAGGATTTTAAGTCTTTTATTTCTAGGTATAGCCCTCTAATTAATTTTCTTAGTAACGAAGCTTGATCCTTATATTTTGAAAAATTTAAGTATACAAAAACAGTTTCTTTATCACTCTCTCGATTTATTTTTCCTATTTCTGATTGGATTTTTCTTACAAAACTGCTTTTTCCGGAACCCCTATAGCCAGATACCAGGTAGCATGTTGGGTTGCCATTAACAATATCTTCAATTAAGTCATTTGTTGATTTATTTACAACAGTTGAAAATAGGTCCTCATTCTCACTATTTAGAGGAGAATCGGATAAGAGTTTATGGTCAATTTCAATTTTCACTTTTTATTCAGCAATCCAAGATAAATAAATCTGAGCGTATTTATGCATTAAGCTTTCAGGACACTTCATATTGCATTATTGGCGACAATCGTGTTAGCAATTTATATCCAGTCTAATATTTTTACTAGATTAAATTATATTTTTTTAAAAATTTTAACCTCAACTATTGCAACATACGTTTTTTATCGTACCTTTGGTTTATGAGTTTGTTTAAGAAGGATACACCCGCTGAAATGGTACCCACCAAAACCGAAATGGACGTGTTGCAGGTTTTGTGGCAGTATGGGCCGTCGACTGTGCGTTTTGTGCATGATAAGCTGAACGAGCAGAAAGAGGCGGTGATTTATACCAGCACATTGAAGCTGATGCAGGTGATGAAAGAAAAAGGGATGCTTGACCGTGACGAAAGCAGCATGAAACACGTCTATAGTGCAGCATTGCAGGAAGATAAGGTGAAAGGCAATATGCTGGGCCGTTTTGTTGATTCGATGTACAACGGGTCACCGAGCAGTTTGATGATGGCTTTGCTGGGCAACGACAAAACGTCGGCAGAGGAACTGCAAAAAATAAAGGATCTGTTAAAAGAATTTGATGGTAAATAATTAAAACTTAACTAACATGAACCTCCACCTTGATACAGCGGCACAACGCATTATACAAGCCTTTAGCTGGATGCTGATCCATTCATTATGGCAGGGTTTGTTGCTGGCAGTGGTAACGGCAATTGTGCTCATTGCTACAAAAAAGTCAGGTGCAAAGTTGAGGTATAACCTGGTAGCGGTTCAGTTTTTGTTATTTATAGCGGCCTGTTGCTGCACATTTGTGTGGGAATGGTACCAGGCCCCTGCAAGGGCAATAGCACCGCTGGCAGGAACTATTGGCAACGAGGCCTCGCAATGGTTCCACTTTGACGCCGAGAGTATCCGGCGTTTTGCACAAACCTGCATCAGCTACTTTACTGTCAACGCGCCGATGGTAGTATTGCTGTGGTCGGTATTGTTTGTTTTCCGCTCGGTGCGTATGATGGGCAGCCTGGTATATATCTATCGCGCAAAAAGCAAATATACTTATGCGCCGCCCGCCAATTGGCAGCAAAGGGTGGAGGTACTTTGCGAAAAATTGCAGATCAACAAAGCAGTTCGCCTGCTGGAATCGGGCTATGTAAAAGTGCCTATGGTGATCGGTCATCTTAAGCCTGTGATACTGATGCCGGTGGGATTGATTGCTGGTCTGCCTGCTGAGCAGGTGGAGGCCGTATTGCTGCATGAGCTGGCACATATACGCCGCCATGACTATTTTGTGAATTTTCTGCAAACGCTGACAGAAACGGTATTCTTCTTTAATCCAGGTTTATTATGGATATCATCATTATTGCGGGATGAACGTGAAAATTGCTGTGATGATATTGCCCTGGAGCAAACAAAAAACAAGCGTGAATTTGTACAGGCATTGATCAGCTTTAAAGAGCACGCGCTTAAGGCTGATCAATATGCCGTGGCCTTCCCGGGGAAAAAGAACCATCTGCTGCACCGTGTAAGCCGTATTATGGGCAACAAAAATCAAACGCTTGGCCCGTCGGAAAAGGTATTTTTTATGATGGGTATTGTAACGTTATCGTTGGTGATGGCTACTGCTGCTGTTGCACAGATAAAGCCTGCTGATTATAAGGCAGCAAAGGAAAAAATCAATAGTATATTATTTACTGGCGCGCCCGCACCAGAGGCTAAGCAGATAAATCAACCTAAAAAAAGTCACCTGCATAAACCGATAGCAAAGCCTGGTTCTCCGGAGACCGTGGTGGAATATGCATCTGTAACCTATAAATCTGCCGAAGCGGAATATAAACAGAAAGAGCAAGCTGAAAAAGCCGAAGCAAGTGAATTGGAGCAGCGCAAAAGGGAACAGGATGACCGTGAACGTGCAAAGAAACAGGACAAGAATGATCAGGAACAGGCAAAGCGTGATCAGGACCAGGCGATGAAGGACCAGGAACAAGCGAGGCGCGACCAGGAGCAGGCTAAGCGCGATCAGGCGCAGGCGTTGCTGGACCAGGTGCAAGCCAAACGCGATCAGGAACAGGCCAAACGCGACCAGGAGCAGGCGACCCGTGACAATCAGACGGCAAAGGCCACCGACGAGCAGGCCCGCAAAAATGATGCGCAAAACCAGGTGAATAGTGAGCAAGCTAACCGTAATGCAGAACAAGCGCGTAAAAATGCAGATCAGGCGGTGAAGAATGAGATACAGAATGCCCACAACCGGGAGCAGGCCCGCTTAAATAAGGAGCAGGCTTACCGTAATGCAGAACAGGCAAAGAAAAATGAAGAGCAAGATAAACAGAACAAAGAAAAGGTAAATAAGAACCAGGCAAGCGTACAGGAATAAAAAACAATCTGCTCGGTTTAGTAAAGCGACAGGCGCAGTCGCTGCAATAAATCCGGCCTCTTTATAAATCTAAAATTTCATGTTTTTAAAAATCCGCCCTTGGGTGGGGTGGTAGATTATTGTCCAAATTTTAAACTTAAGATCAACAAAAATGAAAGCAAAATACCTTGGGCTAATGGCGATGCTATTGGCTGCAGTGACCGTATCGGCACAAACAAAAAAGTCGGCAAAAACAGCCTACGATGACGACCGGTACAACAGTTATGACCGCATACACACAGTAGACGGCAAAAAAGTAGAGGATATAAAAGTAAGCCGGAACGATAAAGTGTACAAGGCTGAATTTGTAAACGAAAAAATGACGGAGCTGTATGTGGATGGCGAAAAGATACCGCAGTCTGACTGGGGCAAATATTCGGGTGAAATAGCAGCGATCCGTGTGCAGATAGAGCTCAACAAAAAGCAGGCAAAAGCAAATGCAATACAGGCGAAAAGAAACGAGGAACAGGATCGGCTGAACGAAGAACAGGCAAAACGCAATGCTGAACAAGCGGTAAAAAACGAAATGCAGGCAAAGAAAAATGCCGAGCAGCAGGCACGTAATGCCGAACAAGCTGAACGCAACGAGATCCAGGCTAAAAAGAATGCGGAGCAGGATGGCAGGAATGCTGAACAAGTGAAGCGTAACCATGAACAGAATGAGGTGAACGAGGAACAGGCAAAACGTAATGCTGAACAGGCTGCAAAGAATGAGATACAGGCTAAAAAGAATGTGGAGCAGCAAGCCCGCAATGCTGAGCAAGCTAAAAGGAATGCGGAACAGGCTGCAGAAAATGAGCGCTTTATTAAAGAACTTACAGAAGATCTTGTGAACGATAAGGTCATTCCGGATAAAAACAGTCTGCGCGATTTTAACCTCAACAATGATGGCATGACTGTGAATGGCGTGAAACAGCCGGACGAATTATTTAAAAAGTATAAAGAGAAATATAGCAAGCAATCGTCCGGAGGATTTAATTATTCACGTGATGGTATTATTATAAATAACTAACACTTATAAGGGATTGGTAATTAAATAATTGATAAGGCAAACATTAAAAACATAAACAATGGGACCGTTTTGCATTATTATTTTTTTAACCATGTGTATCACAGTTTATATTTTATTAAAAACAAGCAGACGATGAAAATTACGTTAAGAAGCGCCCTTTTGATGGGTGCCCTAATACTAAGTGTGACTGCCATGGCGCAGCAAAAAACGAAAAAGAGAATGGCTTACGTGCAAACCGGCACCACAGAATACGGCAACAACGTTTACACCTATAATGAAGAAGGCGGTATTTTACACGAATATGTGGAGACCAATTGGAAAGGCAACCGCTACGAAATGAAACTTGTCGGCGGCAAGCCTACAATGCTGGTGGTGAACGGCGAGAAAATAGCGCCTGCCGACTATAACAAATACAGCGAAGTGATAAGCGAAATACGCGCACAGATAAAGCGCGACCGTGAGCAGGCAAAACGTGACCAGGAACAAGCCAAACGCGACCAGGAGCAAGCAAGGAGGGACCAGGCACAGGCAGTAAAAGATCAGGAACAAGCAAAACTAGATCAGGAGCAAGCAGGTAAAGACCAGGAGCAAGCTAAACGTGACCAGGAACAAGCCGGCAGAGATCAGGAACAAGCTAAGCGTGACCAGGAGCAAGCGCAGCGCGACCAGGTACAGGCAAAACACGATCAGGAGGAAGCCTTAGAAGATCAGCGTGTCTTAAAACTAATGATGGGCGACCTGGTGAAGGACGGCATAGTTTCAAGCGAGGATGATGTGCACTCATTGCGAATGAATGAGGATGAAATGTGGGTAAACGGCAAAAAAATGACTGATTCCGTATTTGAAAAATATAAAAAGAAATATCCCCGCTTTGCACATGGTCATAGCGAGGACGGTAACTTTAATGGGTTGAATGTGACGAATTGAGCAGAGTGGTTCAGCTCCGGCCCCTTTCCGAAAGGAAAGGGGCTTTTCTTTTTTAAAGCCTGGTAACCGTTCAGTGATCACCAGTTGACCGCAATACCTAACAACTTTAATTAACAATTGTGGAAATGTTGATATCTAAATAGTTATAGGTATTTACGCGGTATGTAAATTCACATCAGTCTAAGCCAAGCAATTATGAGTAAAGATGAAGTGATCCGGTTTCTGCAACTGGTAAAATATTACGAAGCGTTCCCGATTAATAAAGAACATTCGTCCCACAAAAAGATGGTTAAATACTGCAGGTGGAACGAGCTGGTAATTGTAACCCCTGATGATCTGTGTGTCCTTTCTGATAAAGGTGTAAAGCTACTGACCGATGAAAATCGGAAAACTGCACCCCGCTCATTACTCGAAGCGGAACTTCAGCGAAAAGGCGAATCAGTAAAGGCAACTTACTGGCTTGCCGGAGCTGCCGTATGTGTGTTGGTGTTTTACGAACTTTTTATAAAGGGATATCTGCATTAATTTGTTAATTATAAGCAAGTTAGAATAAATGTTTAATATGCTTACCGGCATAGTATAAAGCATGAAAAGTAGCTCCTATTGTTGGTTATAAACCTCGTTCTCAACTAATTGGGTTAAAATGTTTTTAAGAGTAGCTTCCCGCGCCCACTGCTGTTCCACCGGACTCGCATCCTCACGATACCATTTAATAGCCTCACTGATCTCGATACGCGTTTTGTAAGCAAAATTGCCTTTGGGGTGTAGTTTTGTGCCCTCGTAGCTATTCAGGTTTTCGGCGCGTATTATTTTGGCAAAGTTTTTTAGGCTGACATCAAGCTGCAGGCATTCATCTAACGAGTTCTTAAAATCCTGTTTGTCTTCCAGCCAGAGGGTCAGCATATCGCCGTTGATTTCATGTTCGGCAATACAAATGCGACTGTAATCGTAATCTACAGAGATCACCAGCCACCATAATTCGTCTTTAATTTTTTGGTTTAGTTTTATCATTTTATTTGTCGTTTACTGGTCATTGGTCATTGATGGGCATAGCACAGAGCGTTGGTTAGGCATTGGGCATTAGCACCAGGTTCTCCTTATGGAAAATCAACCAATGACTAATGACCAATGACAATTGACTAACGACTACCTGAATTTTGGTTGCCAGCCGGGGAAATACTTTTGTATTTCGGCAATGTGGGTGCTGTATTTATTGCAGGCGTTTAGGTAAGCCTGGTAACGCAACAGCAATTCAGGGTTGGTTTCGGGATGGTTCCCGTTTGGTTCGGCGCATGGCCGCAATGCGGAATAAGCTAAGTACATAATCACTGATCTTTACAATATGATGGTTTGGTATGTAATTCTATCTGAAAGTTTTTTCTTTAAATTCTTTAGGTTGAAACTGAACCGTAGAAATTTTGTTGTACTTTAGGGAAGAATCACAATGCAATATTAAAGATTTTTCAGTATTTTTACAAAAAATAATAAAGAAAACTTTTCCACATTTATGCAAGATCAGTCAAAAACCAATAAGGTAAAACGTATTCGTCCTGAAACTCTGGAGTTTATAATTCTTTATAATCAGCTAAGAGGGAAGGCTTTTAATGGGAATGCACAGCTGGCAGAGGTGCTTGGCTTTAATTCACCTGCTTCTATTACTGAAATAATAAAGAGCCGGCAAAATATTGATCCTGATAAGCTTCAGATTTTTAAAGACAAATACAGAGATTTCCTGAATGATGCAAAATCTGCTACAAATACTCAACCTCAATCTGCAAGTTTTGAGGGTATACCTATGTATGAAGTAGTAGCCACAGCCTCGGGAGTAGAGGTATATAAAGATATTAATGACAGTACGCCGATTGGCCACATGAACTTTCCTGGTATTGAGGATTGTGATTTTGCCCTACCTGTTTGGGGGCACTCTATGTACCCTTACCTGGAAAACGGCTGTTGGGTAGCCCTAAAGGTGATCCATGATAATAAAATATTGCCGGGAGAGGTGTATTATATTGAATGGGGCGATTACCGTATGTATAAACGTCTTCTCGCCGGGGATAATGAGGACGAGGTAATAGCCCATAGTGACAATACTACAGAGCTTATCGGGGACCGTCTGAAATACGCGCCATTTATTATTAAAAAACAAGACATCAAAAAGTTATGCCTTGTAAAGGATATTCATAAGAAGCATAATCATTGAGGTTGGTGATTGGAGATTAGTGATTAGACAATACGGAAAATTTAATTATATTTATATGCCACGGCGGTATACACATGAAACTAACTTTATCATTGTGTCTTAGTCACCTATCCTTTAGTAATATGAAAAAAACCTTATCCTTATTTACACTGATCATTACTGCTTTTACAGCTCACGCACAGTTGTACAAAATGTTTGTAGATGAAAATGGAAAACGTGTCGATTCGGCAAAAGCACTGTCATATATCGTATGGCATCAAGTATCCGATACTTCATGGCTGATGCAGCAATATGACAAACATGGCACCATATTACAGGCGGGTACCTTCAAGGATAAGGCTTTAAGTATTCCGCACGGCAAGTTTATATATTATAGTAGATTTAACACCTATAAAATAAAGCTTAAACCAGCAAGAAATATGGAAGATACCAGTAATTTTTTGCGGACCTACGGCGAATTTAAAAATGGAAAACGTGAAGGGTGGTGGATAGATTATTTCCGTGACGGAAAAAAGCAGACGGTGCAGTATTACAGGAATGATGTGTTGGATGGACCGTACGAAGCGTACAACAATGACCCTAATAAGGTGTTTGCTGCCGGTAAATATGTGGATGATAAACGTGAAGGGGAATGGTACATGTTTAGCCCATCGGGCGATACAATTCAACACGACACATATTATCATGGCAGAGTGGTTGAAAGTCACCAATCAATGAAGGCCTTTCATTCTGCTACGCCGCCTGCAAACTTTATAGCATTAATAGAGAAAAGGGCGAGCAGACTCATCAGCAGCACAGATAGCGTGAGTGTTATGGTAAATTTTGACGTTACAGATGAAGGTAAGCTGATCAATCCGAAACTGATGAGACCTACCCGCGACAAGAGTTTCGATGCAAAATTGATAGATGTTTTTAATGCATCAGACCAGTGGACTCCGGCCAGTGCAGGTAATCCCTTAAAACCTGTTAAAGATTTCTCTGCGGTGCGACTTGTGATTAAGAACGGCGATGCTGAAGCTTCATTAATTGATTACCATGGTACGAAGGAGCGTTACTACAATCTGACGCACTAATTGGAAGGCGGAACGCTTAGTAGCCTTTAAGGAATTTTAGTTAATCGAAGTTTAATATTATACAGTTAAACCGATAGATTGAATTTTTTTAAGTTTTTTCAGCAGCCGGTTTGGTATCGATATTAGTCATCGGTGCGATGCTGCGGCCGCCAAGTAAACGGGAAGTAAAAAAGAAGATCCAAACCAGTCGTGTAATTATTATTAAGCGCTCAAATACCCCGGCCGGGCTGCCTTTTTGCGTGGAGTAGTAAGTAAACAGGATACATAGTGCAATCATTAACAATACAGTCAAAATGGTATAGGTTGTCCATCCATGCCATTGCGGGTTGGCAGAGAAGCGGCGCGTAAACAAAGCCAGGCCTGTGATAAGCGACAAAAAGATAATGCCACCGGCATAAAGTTGTACCTGGTGATTTAGAGATACCCCCAATATGATGGAACCAAGTCCTGTTAGGAAATGGAAAAACGGGATTAGCATACTTCCAAATCCGCTTACCAGCTCTTTGCGCAAAGCGATAGCGAATGCGCAGATCAACAAGCCGGATATAATGTAATTTAATGATTGGATCCAACCATAAGGCTGTAGCTGAAGCCGACTGACCGACTCGTGTATCATGTAATAGTTGGGTGATATTACCCCAAAGCAAAAGTAAACGGTGGTAAATAATACGGCGCCTGCTACGCCCGAACATAATAATGCAGTTTGCAAACTTGTTCGAGGCGAAAGTAAGGAATCACTCGCGTCGGGCTCAATCATGGTAAAACGTATTCAAGGCAGGGCTTAACACCTATCAGATGTAAAACCGCAACTAAAATAGCTATTTTACCTCAAATAGGAGGCTTCGGTAGTGGTGTAATTGTAAAATATTAGGGGGATTTTTATCCGTTCGGCCGCTTTTGCGCCCGTTTCAATCTGGGGAGGAGGGCTTAAGCTACCTGGCGTTCATGGCCTGCGCCGTCGTTTTGCCAGGCATCAATAACGCTGTTCGTCAGCCCGTTACCCTGTAATTTCTGATCGAGCTCGGCCATGCATTTGCGCGTAAAATAATCGCAGCAGCAGCGGAGCATGATCTGCCCGTTTTCCAATCTAACCAGGGGCCTGATATTATGCAAAGGACAGGTCCTGGTTTCAAGGTCCAGTTTTATGGTAGAGTAATTCATGGTATAGGTACTATTTTTGGATAGCGATATAAAATTAAGGTCAATTATTGCTCTTGCACTTTCTTAATTCTCAACATTGTGTTGATAGCCTGACCTGGATTATTTATTCTGCCTGCTTGTAACTCATTTATTAACAGATCATTCTCCCAACTGTCCAATATTGTTTCAAAGCATAGTCCCTTTAGCTTGTTTTCTAATTTTGAAATATATTGTCGTGTAAGGAAAATACAACAGCATCGTATTGTAAAACGGTCACTGTCAATAACCAGCGTCGGATGGGCCTGATGTATTGGGCACATCTGACTTTTTATTTGTATTCCTTGTTCGTTACTATTCATATATGACGCTTAAAATGCCTGCCCCTGATCTGTCGTTTTTTTTGATCATCAATGTAAAATTATATACAAAAACGGGGAAAAAGCCGAGTGAAAACACCGG
>JAFDZM010000029.1 GCA_018266915.1 Bacteroidota bacterium
CGCGCTCTTTTTTAAGACATAAAAAATGGCCGGAATTTCTTCCGACCATTCGTGCTCGCGAGAGGCCTTTTTTATTTGCCGCAACTAAAATTAGTTACGACTGTTGATTATGTCAGATAGCTGATTATTTTTGTTTCTTTTTAAATTTAAAAACTTCTATTTATGTGTGGCATTGTTGGTTATATCGGTTACAGAGACGCATACCCTATAGTAATCAAGGGTTTACATCGTTTAGAATACCGAGGGTATGATAGCGCAGGCGTTGCGTTAATTGATAAAGATATTAAAGTTTATAAAAAAGCCGGCAAGGTAAGCGACCTCGAAGAGTTTGCAAAAGGCGTTAATTTACATGGCACCATTGGGATGGGGCACACCCGTTGGGCAACACATGGTGCACCAAGCGACCGCAACTCTCACCCGCACTCTTCCGGCGACCGCAGGCTTACCATCATACACAATGGTATTATTGAAAACTATGCCGTTATTAAGGAAACTTTATTAGCCAAGGGTCATATTTTTTTGAGTGACACCGATACTGAGGTACTGATACACCTGGTAGAGGATATTCAAAAAGAAACCGGGCTTGATCTTCGGGAGGCGGTACGCGTGGCTTTGAATAAGGTAGTGGGTGCCTATGCCATTGTTATCATGAGTTCAGATGATCCGGATCAGTTGATTGCGGCACGCAAAGGCAGTCCGCTGGTAATTGGTGTTGGCGAGGGTGAATACTTTATCGCTTCGGACGCGACTCCGATTGTAGAGTATACCAAAAACGTGATCTATCTGAATGATAACGAAATTGCCTATATACGCCGCAACGATCTATTGATCAAGAATATCGATAATACGGTGCAGACTCCATATATCCACGAGCTCGACCTGAAGCTGGAGATGCTGGAAAAAGGTGGTTATGATCATTTTATGTTGAAGGAGATATACGAGCAGCCCCGTTCCATCAGAGACTGTATGAGAGGCCGTATTTATCCTAAAATCGGCAAAGTGCAACTCGGCGGTATAAAGGAGTATACCGAAAAACTGAAGAATGTTGATCGTATTATCATTGTGGCCTGCGGTACCTCATGGCATGCTGGTTTGGTAGGGGAATATTTAATCGAGGAATATGCACGCGTTCCGGTTGAAGTGGAATATGCCTCAGAGTTTAGGTATCGTAACCCTATCATTACTGAGAAGGATTTAGTGATCGCTATCTCGCAATCCGGTGAAACAGCTGATACCATGGCGGCCATTGAACTGGCTAAGGAAAAAGGCGCAACCATTTTTGGTGTATGTAATGTGGTTGGCGCATCCATTCCGCGTATAACCCATGCGGGTGTATACACCCACGCAGGACCTGAAATTGGCGTCGCCTCAACCAAGGCATTTACTGCCCAGGTGACGGTACTTACACTCATCGCTTTCTATATTGCGCAGCAACGCGGAACAATCACCCAAAGCAAACTAATAGAGTTGTTGACAGAATTGAATGAAATACCTGAGCTGGTTGAAAAAGCGCTGGGATCAAATGAACACGTACAACAAATAGCAGAAAAATTCAAAGATTCAAGAAATTGCCTGTTCCTGGGTCGCGGCAGCTCATTCCCTGTAGCATTGGAAGGCGCATTAAAGCTTAAGGAAATATCCTACATACATGCTGAGGGTTATCCGGCGGCCGAAATGAAACACGGACCGATAGCCCTTATCGACGAGGAAATGCCTGTTGTATTCATAGCAACCAAACACTCATCCTACGAGAAAGTGATTAGCAATATACAGGAAGTAAAAGCACGTAAAGGGAAAGTAATTGCGATAGTGACGGAAGGGGATACCGACGTTAAGGCCATGGCTGATTACGTGGTCGAAATACCACAAACAGACGAAGCTTTTGTTCCGTTGCTGGCGACTATACCATTGCAATTGATATCCTACCATATTGCTGTAATGCGCGGATGTAATGTAGATCAACCACGGAACCTGGCTAAATCAGTGACGGTGGAATAGGACTGATTGCGGAATGCGGAATTTCGATTGCGGAATAATGTAAATTTAACGTGAGTTCGGGTTAAGCTACCAACAAAAGTTGGCTGTCATGTTCCTCA
>JAFDZM010000002.1 GCA_018266915.1 Bacteroidota bacterium
ACTTATTCTCTTTAGAAGTTTAATGCCGTCTGTCAAATGATGGGCTATTACTCTCGAGAGGGGAATTTATTAGGTGTTCATTTTTTAATAATTAAGTCATGAAAATATTATTCGCTTGCCTCTTATTAATAACAAGCAACATATCAATCGCGCAACAAAAAAGCAAAACGCATAATTACAACAGTATAGAAACTGCCCAATGGATTCTGCCTAATTCTGATGGTGTAAGCAGCAGCATGCAAACTTATAAAGGCTCAAAGGCTCTGGTTATTAAAAAGACCTTCAATAACTACAAGTTTGGTACTGTTGCTTATCCCAAACTATTAAATTTTACTGATGGTGAGATCGAACTGGATATGGCATCGAGCAACGGTAATGAGTATCTTGGTCTTGCCTTTCGCATACAAGATGCGCATCATTACCAAACTCTTTATTTCAGGCCGGCTTCTACAGGTACCATTAATGCCATTCAATATATGCCTGAAAAGAAGAAAGATTTTAACTGGTGGGACTATGAAGCCGACAAATACCAGGCAAAAGCGACACTGCCTGCTACTAACTGGTTCCATGTAAAAGCTGTTGTAAAAGGTAACGAGCTGAAAGTTTATGTGAATCATGAAGCTACCCCCTCAATGGTTTATAAAAACCTTGACCCTGACTTGAAACAAGGTTCTGTTGGTTATTGGTTTGGCAACAGCTTATCCTGCGCTTATAAAAATTTAACCGTTAAAACTTATTAAGATCATGATACGCAACTATTTATTAATAGCCTGGCGCAATGTGATCCGCCACAAGACACATACAGCCATCAACGTCATAGGGCTGGCTTTGGGCATGACCTGCTGCCTGTTTATTATGCTTTGGGTGCAGGACGAGAAAGGAACCGACAACTTCCATCAAAATGGTAAAAATCTGTATATCCTGTATCAAACCACCAGGACTAACGGAGGTGTTTCAGGTGACTATAATATGCCGATGGCATACGATAAGATGAAAGGCCGCATTTTTCTGCTCGAAGATGTTAAGAATGGCATTCCCGGAATTGTGAACACAGCCTGCTATGCTACCGGTTATGACCTGCCCTGGGGGCATCCCGAAACGTTAAGGGTGGGCGAGAAGATTATAAAGATGAATGGCTCACGTGTAGGGGCAGACTTTTTCAAAATGTTCAGCTATCCGATAATTGCAGGGAATAGCGCCGAAAAAGCAATTAATGACCTAAGCAACATTGCTATTTCCCGTCATGCAGCTGAATCATTTTTCGGCAGCCCGCAAAACGCTATAGGTAAAACTATCCGCTTTGAGAATTCCTATAATTTTATCGTAAGCAGTGTTTTTGAAGATGTCCCATCGGCAAGTTCACTCAAGTTTGATTTTGTGATTAACTGGGAAATTCAGAAAAGAATCGATTGGTCGTCGAATAATTTTGAAACCTATATTCAACTGGCTGACAATACGGATGCCAGCCACGTCGAGGCCGCTATCAACCAGTATTTACAGCCGAAGCTAACGTTACCAAAGGGCGTTGAACTCCACGTTGGGTTGCAGCCTTTCGGCGACCAGTATCTCCACAATATTTTTGTGAATGGAAAACCAACCGCAGGCCGCATTGAATATGTCAAAATATTCAGCGAGGTAGCCATTTTCATTCTGATCATCGCATGCATTAATTTCATGAATTTGGCTACTGCCCGTTCGGTAAAAAGGGCCAAAGAGGTTGGCGTGCGAAAGGTAGTAGGTTCAACCCGTGCCAGTTTGATAGGACAATTTTTCGGCGAATCGCTGGTGTTTTCTTTCATAGCGATGGTACTATCCATCCTTCTTGTTCTTGCATTGCTGCCATCGTTCAATTTGTTCACCGGTAAACAGTTAGGCTTTCCATTGGTGCATATTTCCTTCTGGTTATCGCTTATGGGTTTGATGCTGATCACAGGTATATTGGCAGGAAGTTACCCGGCGTTGTACCTGTCATCATTAAAACCGGTTCGGATTCTAAAAGGTACACTCAAGTTTACCCGCGGATCGGTGTGGTTCCGTAAAGGGCTGACGATTTTTCAGTTTGTACTTTCTATTGTATTGCTCATCGCTACCATTGTGATCACCAGGCAAACCAGCTATGTACAAAACGCGCACCTGGGTTATGACCGCGAGAATTTGGTTTATACCCGGATAGAAGGTGAATTATCCAAAGAAAATAAGTACAGATTGTTTAAAGAACGCGCCTTGCGTATGCCGGGCATCGTTATGGTCGACCGTACTACCGAGGTGCTGCCTCAGGATAAGGGCTTTCTGGTAACTGATGATGAAATTACCTGGCAGGGTAAGGAAAAGAATTCAACCGTTGGGGTAAAGCCTTCTTCTGTCGGCTTTGATTTTGTAAAGATATTTAATTTGCAAATGGCTGATGGCCGCGATTTTTCGCCTACCAATCCCACCGATTCGACTGATGCTTTCCTGATCAATGAGGAAGCTGCAAAACAAATGAATATGAAGCATCCAATAGGGCAATGGGTACAGGCCTGGAAAAAACGTGGTCATATTATTGGCGTGTTAAAAGACTATCACACGCAATCCCTTCGGGACCCGATAACACCGGTATTGCTGGATGTAAAGGAATATGAATACTTTGGTGTGATCATCGCACGGATAAAACCGGGTCAAACACGGCAAGCATTGGAGAGCCTGGCAACTGTTTATAAGGGCATCAACCCTGATTATCCTTTTACTTATCAGTTTGTAGACCAGGAATACCAAAAACTATACAGCAGCGAACTGGTCATTTCGCAGCTATCTATAATATTTGCAGTGGTTGCCATAGGAATATCCTGTTTGGGATTACTGGGACTGGTGATGTTTTCGGCTGAGCAACGTGTTAAAGAATTTGGAGTACGTAAAGTATTGGGTGCATCTTTAAGTCAGTTAATGGGTTTGTTTGCAGCTGATTTTCTGAAGCTGATCATTATTGCTTTTGTTATTGCAGCGCCGCTGGGCTGGTTTGCCATGCACTCGTGGTTGCTTGATTTCGCTTATCGTATAGATTTATCGTGGTGGATATTTATCCTGGCAGGGCTTAGCTCTGTATTGATCGCTTTGTTTACCCTTAGTTATGAGGCGTTTAAGGCTGCTGTAGCTAATCCGGTGAAGAGTCTGCGGTCAGAGTGACTGGTTGTCAGTTAATCAGTGATCAGTTAATTAGCGAATTATACTAATGTTCCTGATAACTAATCACCGGTTAACTGATTAACTAATCTCCATAAATTAACTGATCTTAATATTGCTACCCATCAAAAGCGGACATAGAACGTCCGCTTTTGATACATTGGAATGGCATTATTTTGCGTCAAGATATTGATAATAAGATAATTAGATAAGTGGCATCATATTTACAATAAAGATGATGAGATTTTATAAAAACCTTGTATCAAAAACATGAGATATGGGATTTAGTTGAAAGAGCGTTCCGGGGTGAGAGACGGAACGCTCCTTTTCCCGCTCCCGACCTACCCTGATTCCAGCTACCGTGTACCCACATCTTTATCACATACCCCATCGGGGTAATATGTTGGTA